>CAZSTF010000167.1:0-3917 GCA_964609555.1 uncultured Alcaligenaceae bacterium
TCGTCAGTCGCGACGTGGGTTGCGCCGAGGATCTGGTCATCGAGGATGTCACCGGCTGGACCTTTTCCGGTGGTGTCGAGGAGCTGGCGGACGCGATGCGACATGCGATCTCTCAGCGCGACAGGCTGAACGCGATGGGCGCGGCGGCACGTCGGCACGTGATCGAGCACTACTCGATGGACGTGGCTACCCGCGGCCTGATGCAGGCGATTGAAGCGGTTCGCCGGTGAACGTGCTCCACATCATCCCGTCGCTCAGCCTGGTGCATGGCGGGCCGAGCCGGGCGGTGCGCATGATGGAGCGTGCGTTGCGGGAAGCGGGAGTCCGCGTTGCCGTGGCGACGACCGACGATGACGGCAATCGGCGCGCCGAACGCCCGGCGGGGCGATGGCTGGAGGAAGAGGGCGGGCTGCGCATCTATTTCCGGCGTTGGACGCGCTTCTACCAGTCTGCGCCCGCTGCCCTGCCATGGCTTTGGCGGCATGTGCGGGACTTCGATGTGGTGCATGTGCATGCGCTGTTCTCGTTCATGAGCGTTGCTGGCGCTGCAATGGCGCGTGCGCGTGGCGTGCCCTTCATCATCCGCACCTTGGGCACGCTGTCCTCCTACGGTCTGACCTCGCGACGACCGTTGCTCAAGCGGCTTTCGCTCTGGTTCATCGAGCGGCCTTTGCTGCGGGCGGCCGCGGCCGTGCACTGCACGAGCGAGGCCGAGGCGGAGGAGGTTCGCGCGCTCGAACCCGGCGCCCGGACGAGGGTGATTCCGCTTGCGGTTGACATGCGCAGGGGCGACGTGCGTCGGTCGGAGTCACCGACGCCAGTCGTTCTGTTCCTCTCCCGCCTCGATCCAAAGAAGAACCTCGAGGCGCTGCTCGACGCCTGGCCTGAGGTGCTCTCGGCCGTCCCGGCCGCACGCCTGCACATTGCCGGGGAGGGGGCACCCGACTACGTCGCGCGGCTGCGTGCGCGCTGCGCTGCGCTGGGGGTCGCCCAGGCCGTGGACTGGCTGGGCCACGTCGAGGGCGGGGAGAAGGATCGCTGCTTCGCTGCTGCATGGGTTTTCGCGCTGCCATCGCACGGGGAGAACTTCGGAATCGCCGTGGCCGAGGCACTGGCCCACGGCGTCCCCTGTGTTCTCTCGCCCGGTGTGGCCATTGCGTCCGAAGTAGAGGCTGCCGGGGCGGGCGCGGTGTGTGGCGGAACGCCCGAGGCGCTGGCACCGGTGCTTACCGGGCTGCTGAACGATGCCGATCGGCGTGGAGCGATGTCCGAGGCGGCGCGGGAACTTGCTCGGGCGCGGTGGTCGGCGGAAGCGATGGCGCAGCGTTTGCTTGCGCTCTACGTAGAGGCCCGCAGCGTGCGAAGTGCGGTCGTGCCGCCTCGATATAAATCCTGAGCATGCAACGCGT
Organism: uncultured Alcaligenaceae bacterium; assembly: GCA_964609555.1. Classification (GTDB taxonomy): domain Bacteria; phylum Pseudomonadota; class Gammaproteobacteria; order Burkholderiales; family Casimicrobiaceae; genus Casimicrobium. Next base: position 1,410 of record CAZSTF010000167.1, read on the forward strand.
TCTCGTGACCGGCGGTGCCGGATACATCGGCAGTCATACGTGCAAAGCGCTCGCGGCGGCGGGGTGGATTCCTGTCTGCTTCGACAACTTTGAAGCCGGTCATCGCGAGTTGGTGCGTTGGGGGCCGTGTGTCGAGGGCGACGTCGTCTGCGTCACCGATCTCGTGCGCGCGATGTCACAGCACGAGATTGAAGGCGTGATTCACTTTGCCGGACGCATCGCCGTGGGCGAGTCTGTCGTCAACCCGCTTGCGCACTACGCCACCAACGTCGGCGGGACCATTTCACTTCTGCGCGCCATGCAGGAGACTGGGGTCAGGCATCTTGTTTTCTCGAGCTCTGCTGCGGTCTATGGCTTGCCGAACAACGTTCCGGTCGCTGAGGACGCGGTCATCGCCCCCATCTCGCCCTACGGCCGAAGCAAGGCGATGGCGGAGTCAATGATTGCAGATGCGGCGGCTGCCCACGGCATTCGGGCGGTAGCGTTGCGTTACTTCAATGCCTCCGGTGCGGATGCAGCGTGCGAGACGGGGGAATGGCACGAGCCAGAGACACACCTGATTCCGCTGGCCATTGCTGCGGCTGAGTCGGGGCGACCTCTGACCGTCAATGGTGCGGACTATCCGACCCCCGACGGCACCTGCATACGTGACTACGTCCACGTCAGTGATCTGGCGCGGGCGCACGTGGTTGCACTCGATGCCCTCGCGCGTGGCCAAGTGATCTCGGCGGCGCTCAATGTCGGAACGGGCGCAGGGTATTCGATTCGATCGGTGCTTGGCGCTGTGGAGGCGGTAACCGGTCGCCGGGTGCCTTTCGCGGTTGGACCCCGCCGAGCAGGTGATCCTGCCATGCTCGTCGCGAGCGTGGATCGCATCGGGCATGAACTCGATTGGCAGCCGACTGAGAGTGCGTTGGAACACATCGTCGCCTCCGCGTGGAACTGGCATCAGTCGCGCTGGGCTGCGGGAACCAGGGAATGACGTCACTCATCACTGCGGTCGTCCTCACCCACGATGAGGCCCCCAACATCGGGCACTGTCTGGCATCGGTCGTGGACTGGCTCCAGGTCGTCGTGGTCGATTCCGGAAGCACCGATGGCACGCTCGACATCTGCGCACGATACGGCGCGCGCGTCGTCCATCATCCGTACGAGAGCCATGCCGCGCAATGGGCTTGGGCGTTAAACCATCTCGAGATCGACACGCCCTGGGTGCTCGCGCTCGACGCGGATTTCGTGGTGGATGAGGATCTCCGCCGCCAGATCGAGAGTGATCTGCCTTCTATCCCGGACGATGTGGACGGCGTCTACGTGCGGCATCGCTACGTCTTTGGTGGTGGTCCGATTCGCTTTGGCGGAACCAAGCAGTACTGGCTGCGCCTCATTCGCCGCGGACACGCCCGGCCGGATCTGAGCGATCTCGTGGATTTCCGCTTCAACGTGGATCGGCGCACGGTGCGCTGGAGTGGTTCGGTCACCGAATACAACCGGCACGACGACGACATCTCCGTATGGCTGCGCAAGCAAGACAAGTTCTCGCTTCGGCTTGCGGTGGAGGAAGAACTGCGCTTGCGCGGTCAACTTGCCTGGGAAGGGCGCCCCAGCCTCATGGGCAATCCCGACCAGCGCTTCATGCGTCTGCGTGATCTTTGGGGGCGGCTGCCGCTGTTCCTGCGTCCGGTGATCTACTTCCTCTATCGCTATGTGCTTGCGCTGGGCTTCATCGATGGTCGCGCAGGTTTTCTTTATCACGTGTTGCAAGGGTTCTGGATGCGTCTGATCGTTGACTGGAAGCGGTGGCAACTGCAAGCGCTGGATCTGGCAACCCTTCAAGCGGTCAAGACAGCCATGTTCCGGACGCGTGGCGGGAGCGTCCGCGAAGTGCTGGCGCTTGCCGGGGTGTCGACGGCGGCATCGGGGGAGCAGAAATGACCGCGATCCTCGGGCTCAACGCCTTCCACGGCGATTCGGCTGCGTGCCTGGTCGAGGACGGTCGGCTCGTGAATGCGGCCGAGGAAGAGCGGTTCCGCCGCGTCAAGCATTGGGCGGGGTTTCCGAGCGAGGCGATCGCGTGGTGCCTGCAGGATGCGGGGCTGACCCTCGCCGATATCGATCATGTCGCAATCAATCAGGATGCCTCGGCGAACATCGGCCGCAAGGTGGCCTACACGCTGCTGAAGCGCCCGGACCTCTCCCTCGTGCTCGACCGGATCCGCAACAAGCGGGAGCGCGAGGGCGTGGATGCCCACCTGGCGCGCGCCTTTCCGGGCCAGTCGATCCGCGCGCAGATCCACGCGGTGGAGCACCACGTGGCGCATCTTTCGTCAGCGTTCCACGTCTCCCCGTTCGATGAGGCGGTCACGGTGTCCGTCGACGGTTTCGGCGACTTCGCGAGCGCAGCGTGGGGCGTGGGACGGGGCACAGGGATCGAGGTGGAAGATCGCGTCTACTTTCCGCATTCGCTCGGCATCTTCTACCAAGCGCTCACGCAGTTCCTCGGCTTTCCGA
>CAZSTF010000168.1:0-3910 GCA_964609555.1 uncultured Alcaligenaceae bacterium
CCATAGTCACTGATCGTCTTGCTGCACGGGCAGAGGCTCGTCACCGGCACCACCACCTCGAGATCGAGCCGGCTCGTGCCGCTCGCATCGGTGCGGGCGACCCAGACGGCGTCCACATCCAGCAGGCTCTTCGCGCCCGACACCGGCGCCACCTTCTCGCGGAACCAGGTGAAGCGCATCTCGAGCCGCCCGCTCGCCGCCTCGAGGCGGGTGCGCATGTGGCCTTCGAGCGCGCGGAACGCCGCCGGGTCGAGCGCGTGATCGAGCGCATTCACGATCTCGGCGAAACGTGACATGTGTGCGCCCTTCACATGCTCCGGCAGCCCCACATCCATGGCAAAGCGGGCCACGGTCGCCTGCGCCCGACCGCCGGCGGTCGCGATGCGGACGGGGTGCCGGAGGCCCTGGATGCCCACACGCTGGATGGGCAGGCGCCGTGCATCCGCGCGGCTCTGTGTGTCATCGAGCGCGAGCGGCGCGGACGTGAAGAGAGAATCGATCGCGTTCATGCCTCAAGTTTAGGCGCTCAGCGAGACGCAAGTTCCCGTTCGATGGCCGCCGTCAACACGGGCGACAGCGGCTCGACCCCGCTCGCGAAGGAGGCGATGCGGGTGCCGTCGCGGCTCACGAGGTACTTGTGGAAGTTCCAGCCCGGCGCAGTTCCGGTGCGGCGGGCGAGTTCGGCGAACAGCGGGTCGCGGGTGATCGGGGTGACCTCGATCTTGCCGAACATCGGAAAGCGCACACCGAAATTGGCTTCGCAGAATTCCGCAATCTGGCGGTTGGACCCGGGCTCCTGCTGGCCGAAGGCGTTGGCCGGGAAGCCGAGGATCACGAACCCGCGCCCCTTGTAGCGGTCGTACAGGCGCTGCAGGTCGCGATACTGCTCGGTGTAGCCACACTGGCTGGCGGTGTTGACGATCAGCGCCACCTGCCCGGCGAAGCGGCACAGCGTGTCCTCCTTGCCGGCGAGGAGCGGCGCGTGGCGATGCTGCAGCACCGAGGGACACGTGGTCGCCGCGGCTCGCTCCGTAGTCGTGGTCGAGGGGGTCGCGGCCGAGGCGGTTGCGACCCAAGCGAGCGCTGCGATGGCGACAGGCTGGACAAAAGACATGGCGCTCAGACGGTGTGTCTTGGACAGAAGTTCCGATTGATTGTAGACTTCAGTCACGTTGCCGTCACCCCTCCAACCCAAGAAGTCAAGAAAGTGACAGACCTGCACCACGATGCCGCGGGCGCGCTGTCCATCAGCGCGGTGGAGCGGGATACCGGTTTGTCCAAGGACGTGCTGCGCGTCTGGGAGCGTCGCTACGGCTTCCCGCAGCCGCTTCGGGACGAACACGGCGAGCGACTTTATCCGATGCTGCAGGTGGAGCGTCTTCGGGCGATCAAGCGGCTCATGGACGCGGGGCACCGGCCGGGCAAGCTGCTTGCGCTCTCGGAAAACGCCTTCGCCGTGCTGGCCCGCGAGCAGGAGGCCCGGCAGTCGCGCGACAGCACCGGCGACCTGCAGCGTGAAATCTTCGCCCGCATCCATGCCCATGACATGGCGGGGCTCCGGCGGCGACTGACCGAACTCCTGATCCGGCACGGGCTGCACGAGTTCGTGAGCGAGATCGTGATTCCGCTGTCCCGCGCGGTCGCCGAGGGGTGGATGCGCGGCGAGCTCCAGCTCTATCACGAGCGGGCCTGGACTGAGCAGGTACGCCTCGTGCTGCAGACGCTGCTCAGCACGCTGCCGCCGGGCGAGGCGCCGCCGCGCGTGCTCCTGACCACCCTGCCCAATGAGCCGAGCACGTTGGGCCTGACCACGCTCGAAGCGATGCTCGCGGCCGAAGGCGCCGCCGCCGTGAGCCTGGGCCCGCAGACGCCGATCCCGGAGATCGTCGCCGCGGCCGAGGCGTTCCACGCCGACGTGGTGTTGCTCTCGTTCTCGGCAGCCTACGGCAGCAAGCAGGCGGCGGTGGGCGTGGAAGCGCTCAGGAGCCTGCTGCCGGCCACGCGGGCGCTCTGGATCGGCGGCGATCTCGTCCGACGCATCCGGCGTGACCTCGCCGGCGTATCTCAGGCTGCGGCGCCCCGGGAACTGGTGGCGCTGATCCGCCAGTGGCGGGCGCTCAACGATGGGACGGTCGAACTGTCGACGTCCGACTGAGGTTGCGCCGATCGTGGCGGCTCATCGACCCGGGCTGCCCCGCTGTCACCGTGCGGTCATCCTTCTCTATCATCGTCCCACGACTCTTCGATTCCCACCCGACCGATGCTGTACCCCGAGCTTTTCCGTGACCTCGAAGCCGTGCGCTGGAACATGGCCACCGACGTGCCGTGGGACAGCTTTGATGGGCGCCTGCTCTCCGACGATCAGGCCCAGACCATCCGCATGAACGCGATCACCGAGTGGTCCGCGCTGCCGGCCACCGAGATGTTCCTGCGCGACAACCGCGACGACAGCGATTTCGCCGCCTTCATGTCGATCTGGTTCTACGAAGAGCAGAAGCACTCGCTCGTGCTCATGGAGTACTTGCGCCGTTTCCGGCCGGAACTCGTGCCCACCGAGGCCGAGCTGCACAACGTCCGCTTCGAATTCGACCCGGCACCGCCGCTCGAGACGCTGATGCTCCACTTCTGCGGCGAGATCCGGCTCAACCACTGGTACCGCCGCGCGGCCGAGTGGCACACCGAGCCGCTCATCAAGCACATCTACGGCCTGATCGCCAAGGACGAGGCGCGGCACGCCGGTGCCTATCTCAAGTATTTGAAGCGCGCCATCGCCCGCACGGCCGCCGAAAAAGTCAACGAAGTCAAGGCCGGCTTCGCCAAGATCGGCTTCCTCATGGCCTCGTCGGGCCGCGCCGGCAAGCCGCTCCACCCGACCAACCTGCACGTCAACCAGTCCCTGTTCCCAAACGACACCGTGCAGAGCAAGCTGCCGGACCCCGCCTGGCTCGAGCGCTGGCTCGACCAGCAGATCCACTTCGATCGCGAATGGGAGGGCCGGGTCGTCAAGATGATCCTGCACAACCTGTCGAACCTCTTCGACCGGACCATCGACTCGCTGGGCGAACTCAACCGCTATCGCAAGTCGCTCGTTGCCGCGGGCTGAGCGCGGCGGGTCGTGCGCGGCGCACAGCGCCGGGCACTTTTCCGGTGCATGACGGGTCTCACGGGGGCCTTCACAACAAGACATCGAGGAAACACCCATGCGTCCTTTCCGTCTGCTTCCCGCGGCTGCAGCCGCCGTCGGCCTGTTCGGCGTCCTTGGCCTCTCCACCGCCAGCGCCCAGAATTCGCCGTGGTACATCGGCGGCAACCTCGGTGCCGCCGTCTCCGGCGGCAACTACACCGGCCAGGTCCGCGCAGCCTCGCCGGTGCCGACCCCGGGCTACACCTTCTACACCGCCAACCGTGATGGCAGCGGCGAATTCGCCGGGCGGCTCTTCGGCGGTTACCGGCTGACGCCCTGGCTCGCCGTGGAAGTGGGCTACGCGAGCCTCGGCTCGCATGAGACGCAATACCAGCTCGCCTACCGCGGCACGGCCAACCCGCCCTACACCGTGATCGGCCGCCATCGCGTCGATGGCGCGACCGCCGATCTCGTCGCGAGCTTCCCGCTCGTCGGTGAGCTCTCGGCCCATGCGCGGGCCGGCCTCATGGCCACGCGACTGCGCTACGACGAGACGCGTGACGCGGTCATCAATGGCGCGGTCGTGCCGGGTGCGGGCGCACCGTTCGTCGCGCCGACCGAGCGCGCCGCCCGCTTCCGCTGGGGCTTCGGCGCCAGCCACCCGATCTCCCGCCAGGCGGATGTGCTGTTCGACTTCGAGCAGGTCAACGGTGTGGGCAACGGCTTCGCCTGGACCGACACCGGCAACGGCCGCCTGCGCTACAGCCTGATCTCGGCCGGCATCCG
>CAZSTF010000169.1:0-3893 GCA_964609555.1 uncultured Alcaligenaceae bacterium
ACAACCGCATCTTCCAGTACAACAACCACGGCATCGAGATGATCACCGGGGGCGGTGCCAGCGCCATGAGCGGCGCGCTCAACGCGACCATCACCGCCAACACGATCTCGAATCCGGGGACAACCGCGGCTGCCGCCGCCATCGCCAAAAATGGCGTTCATCTCAACGCCGGAACGGTGCCCGGAGACACCTACGCGGTCTGCACGAACATCGGCGGTGCGGGCGCGCTGGCGAACGCGCTGTCAAACGCGGGCGCGCCGAACGACATGATGCTCGGCGGTGACGACATCCGGCTGCGGCAGCGGCAGTCGACCACCGTCACCCTGCCCGGGTATTCGGGATCCAATACCGACACGATCGCAGTCAACACCTATCTCGTCGGACGAAATGGCGCGGACGGCACGCCCTCGGCGACGTCGTCCTTCAGTTCGCCCCCGGGCGGAGGCTACTTGACAGGATCGAGTTGTCCTCTGCCGTGATTCGCGCATCGTCGCAAGGAGTCCATGATGGCTGAACCATTTCTGGGTGAGATCAGGCTGATGAGCTTCGGCTTTGCGCCCCGGGGGTGGGCGCTCTGCAATGGCCAGTTGCTGCCCATCAATGCCAACGCGGCGTTGTTCTCCCTGCTCGGCACGGCCTATGGCGGGGACGGGCGGACCACCTTTGCATTGCCCAACCTGCAGGGACGCGTACCGATCCACCGGGGGGGCAGCCACTTCCTCGGAGAACGTGGTGGGGCGAACACTCACACGTTGGCCGCGGCCGAGTTGCCGACACATACCCATGCGCTCAATGTTTCCACGGCGGCGAACGGCGGCAATGTCTCGCCGGCGGGCCGCTTTCTCGGCGCGGGCAACAACGTCTACCACGCACCGACCGCGTTCACCGCGATGCATCCCTTGACGGTGGCCAACGTGGGCAGCGGCCAGCCCCATGAGAACCGGCAGCCCTACCTCACGATCAACTTCTGCATTGCGCTCGCAGGCATCTTCCCGTCGCGGAACTAGGAGAACACGATGGCGCAACCGTACGTCGGCGAGATCCGGATGTTTGCGGGTAACTTCGCTCCGAGCGGGTGGATGCTCTGCCAGGGTCAACTGATTCCGATTTCGGAGCACGAGACCCTCTTCAACCTGATCGGGACCACCTACGGCGGGGATGGGCAGAGTAATTTCGCCCTTCCGGATCTGCGCGGACGCATCCCGGTGCACTTCGGAGCGGGGTACGTGCTCGGGGAGATGGGGGGTGTTGAGGAGGTGACGCTGTCCGTCGCACAGATCCCATCGCACACCCACGCCCTTGTGGCCTCCACGGCCAGTGGCAACCAGATCAACCCGCAGGGTAATGTGCCTGCCGCGTCCTTCAACGTCACGCCATACATCAACGAGTCGCCCGATGTGGCGATGAACGCGGCTTCGTTGACGGGCGCGGGCGGCAGTCAGCCCCACAGCAATGTGCAGCCGTATCAGTGCGTGAATTTCATCATCTCGCTGTTCGGCATCTTCCCCTCGCCGTCCTGACGACCGGAGCCCGCCATGGCCGAACCTTTCGTTGCGGAGATCCGCATCTTTCCTTTCGACTTTGCCCCAACCGGCTGGGCCTTCTGCGACGGGCAATTGCTACCTATCTCGCAGAACACCGCGCTCTTTTCCCTGCTCGGGACCACCTATGGGGGTGACGGCCGCGTGACCTTCCGGCTGCCCAACCTGCAGGGGCGCGCGCCGATGGGGCCCGGGCAGGGGCCGGGGCTCACCCCCCGCGATCTGGGCGAGGAGGGCGGCAGCGAGAGCGTGACGCTGCTCGCCTCCGAGATGCCCGAGCATGCTCATGCAATCCGAGCCAACGGTCTGGATGTGGCCGACACCAACGTCCCCAGCCCGGCGGCAAGCTTTGCACTCTCGAGCGGCGGGACGCTCTATCAGGCCACGGCGACCGCGACCGCCTCTCCCGCGGCCGTGGTCAACGCGGGCGGCAGCCAGCCGCACAACAACATGCAGCCGTATCTCACGCTCAGTTTCTGCATCGCGCTGCAGGGCGTGTTTCCGCCACGCGGTTGATCGGAGGATGTGGATCATGGATCGAAGAAGCTTTGTGGGTGGTCTCTCGGCGGCGGGATCCTGCGCGCTTGCCTCCGGTGCGCTGGCGACATCGGCCGACGGCGCGATATCCCGCCTACCCCTCGCGGCACCCAAGCCATCTGCGTCAATCTCCCTGATGCGAGCCCAGGGTGATCTGCCCCTCCTCATGGCGCGCATTCACGACGAGCCGAGACCCGGCGCCGACGCTGCTGATCTGCGCCGGTTCCGTTTGCTGACACTGGCCCCGGAGCGGCGCGTGCGCTTCTGCGGCTGGGCGCACGCCGATGCCATGCATCTCGAAGACGCACGCATCGACGTGGACGCGCTCTTCGCCACACCCTCGGGGGGCGTGCATCGCCATGCGCTCTGGGAGCACCGTCCCGAGGTGGAGGGCGGCCCTTGCCCGTCCGTGAGCTTTTCCGCTCGGGAAGGCGCCTTCACGGGCTTTCACATCCGTGTCGCCAGCACCGACGGCTCGCAGCAGGAAGGAGCGTTCGTGACCGGTCGGCAGGCCGACCGGCGGTCATGGCCGCCGGGTGTCTACGTGCTCGCGGGTACGCGACGGTCCACCGGGCTGCTCCCCTCGGTGGCTGACTTGCGCTATTCCGGCGACCCGGCTGCGCCCGTTGCTGGGGTCAGGGCGGGCGACCGACCTGATTTTCCGTATCTGACCGTCATCGTTCGCGGAGCGTGGGTCTGACGATCGATCTCGCGGCCCTGTTGGCACGCATCCAAACCGACTTCTCAGCGCTCGCGCACAGCCACGGACTGAGTCTGCGCGAGGAGCAACCCGGAGATCTCGCGTTTGCTGCAGAACTCTATGCGCAGACTCGGGCCGCTGAACTGGTCGCGGTTCCATGGACCGAGGCACAGAAGCGTGCCTTCTGCCAGCAGCAGTTCGAGGCGCAGCACGCACATTACGCGCTGCATTACCCGAGGGCACAGTTCCTGATCATCCTCTGTCACGGGGCACTGGCCGGGCGGCTTTACTTCGAGCATACGAACACCGAACTGCGGCTCATGGAGATCACGCTCGTCCCGCGCTTGCGGGGACGCGGCCTCGGCACCTTGCTCTCGCGCGTGGTGGTTGCGCTGGCCGACGAGGCGGGCGTGCCGACCAGCCTGCACGTGGAGTCGTTCAATCCCGCACGCCGGCTGTACGAGCGACTCGGCTTTCGCGAGATCGAGACCCGCGGGGTCTATCTCCTCATGCAGCGCGACTGCGTCCACGGACGTGCCACGGGCGGCGACGCCCGGGCGATCAATTGAAGATGGCCTCGAACGTGATCGATGTCGTCGACGCGGCCACCGGCACCGCAAACAGGTCCACGCGGGATCCATCCGGGAACGCCGCAGTGAAGACGGCCTGAGCCGGCCGGACCGTTGCCGGTGCCTCCAAGCGAACGACGAAGGGATCGGCACGCAGGTGGTGCGGCGGAAGCGCGACGACCTCGCGGACCGTCCAGCGGGCCGCGGCACCAGCCTCGTCTGTGACGGTGATGTCTTGCGCGACCACGGCTTCGAACAGTGCGCGAGGGCTCATGCGGGGCAGTGCCGATTTTGCTCTTTTCCAAGCATTCTGCCGGAGTGAGGACCGGGGCAGCCCGGAGTGCGCTCGTTCCACGGCTGCGGATAATTGGACCGAGACATCACGCCGGAGATGCCTGTGACTTCGACTGCCGTGGACGCCCTGTCAGACGCTCCTGCCTCGTTGGACGCCCGCCCCTGGCTCGCCTCGTATCCCGATGGCGTACCGGTGGATGTCGATCCATCGCCGGTGGCCAACCTTGCGGATCTGGTCGAGGGGGCGATGAA
>CAZSTF010000170.1:0-3884 GCA_964609555.1 uncultured Alcaligenaceae bacterium
GACAAGGCGCTGGCCGGCTGGCCGCGAGAGAAGGACGCGGTCACGCTGATCCGCCTCGAGCAGGGACGGGTGACGCGGGTCGAATTCGCTACGACCGAGGCGCAACTGAAGGCGGCGCTGGGGCTCTGAGCCGACAACGGTCGAACGCAGGGAACACGAGGAGGTCGCGGACGACATGTAAGGCCGCGGCGTCATCAAGGCCCCCGGCAGCGCGGCGTCCCTCGTGTGTCGGCCGGAACAGAGGTGCCCCTGTGTCTTCATGCTCTTGCACTGCATGCAGGCCCGGTATCCAGTGCGTGGTCATGGTCGTGCGGGCACTGCCTGACGTTTCGGAGCGTGCCGGCCGGGCGAGGTGCGTGCACCGTCTCCCAGGCGACGGCGTGCTTCACCGACCTGGAAGACGGATTGAATCTGGAGCACAGGCGTCGAGTTCGTGCCGGTGAAGCGCAGCCAGAGGTCAAGCGTCGGGGCGTAGAACACGCCGTCCGGCAGGGCAAACACCGTGGCGCGCTCGCCGTCGCCCACCCGAATCCATCCGCGTCGCGGCGACAGGTGCAATTCCACGGTGCCGAATCCGGGCGCATCGTAGCGGCCCGACATCTGAGCACGCGCCGCACGATCGAGGCGCAGCACGGCTTGAGCGTCCTCGATCTCGACGTCGCGTCCGTCAAGCGCGGCGATCCACTCGCGCGTGAGCGCCGCGCAGCGCCACGGCGCAAGCGAACTGTTGCTCACGTAGGCGAGCACCTCGCGGCGTGCCCGATCCCACCACACCTGCGAATAGAAGCCGTTGTAGTGTCCCGTGTAGTGGCAGCGCTGCCGGGGCGTGTCGCAGTACCAGCTGAGCGCGGTGAGCGTGCCCGCCAACCCGCTGGCGACGATGGCTTCGCGCAGCCCCGCGTCGAGCATTTCGCGCGGCAGGACGCGCTCGCGCGCGAAGGCATCTCCCCAGCGCGCCCAATCGCGTGCGCTACCGTAAACGTTGGATGCGCCAATGTGTGCTTCTCCGTCCGACACATCGTGCGCCACCCAGCGCGCTCCATCCCGCCGGTAGCCACGGGTCCGTTGGCCCGGCCATTCCGCGAAGCGCGCAGGGCGCACGAAGGCGGTGGTCATCTCGAGCGGCACGAAGAAACGGTCGCGGAACAGCGCGCCGAGCCGTTGACCTTCGGAACGTTCGAGAACGAGTCCGGCGAGGTCGTAGCCCAGGTTCGAATACTCGGAGCCGATGCCATTGGCCCGGATGTCGGCTGGCTTGCGCTTTGCGAGCACCGCAAGCAGATCTTTCGTGTCGCGGACCTGACCGGGTGCGAAGTCACGCTCGAAGAAGTCGTAATCGGGCAGCCCGCTGCGATGCGTGAGGAGATCCCGCACGCGCTGGTTGCGCTGAGGGTAGGACGGGAGATGCCGCACCACAGGTTCGTCGAGCGACAGTCGCCCCTGTTGCGCGAGCTCCCACGCGAGTGCTGCCGTCAGCGTCTTGGCCAGCGATGCACCGTCACTCGGCGTGGCCGTCGTGAAGGGAACATCCGGCTGCCGTGATGCGAGGCCGACCGCGCCCTCAAAGATGATCTGGCCGTCGCGCATCAGCACGACGGCACCGTTGAAGTGGTCGTGTTCCGCGGCGCGCTTCAGAACTTCGGCAGCGAGCGCTGAGACGCGGGCGGCGGCGGCACGATCGTCGGGCGCCGACCCGGCGGCGAGAACGGGCCACATGACTGCACAGGAAAGGCCGACAGCAAGCGCGCGCATGTGCCATGATCGCGCGTTCATGGTCGATTGTCGAGAGGGGTTCGGGCCATGACACCGCGCACGATGGCCCAGCGCTCGTGATCGCGCCAGCGGCCACCGATCTTGAGGTACGCCGGCGAATACCCTTCCCTGCGAAAGCCACAGGCGCGGACGAGCGCGATCGAGGCCAGGTTGCCCGGCTGGATGTTCGCCTCCAGGCGATGCAGCCCGAGCTCGCGGAAGGCGTGCCGGACGACGAGGCGCAGCCCACGCTTCATGAAGCCGCGCCCCTCGCTCCCTTTGAACGCGAAATAGCCGAGATACCCGCTCCGGAAGGCGCCGTAGACCACATTCGTGACGTTGATCGCACCCACGAGATCACCGGTGTCCGAACGCACCACCACGAATCCGAAATGGCTCCGACCGTCGAAGCGGTCGAGGTACCGCTGGAAGCCAGCCCCATCGCAGGGCGCTGTCACCCAGGGGCGGTGCAGCGCCCGGCTACGGCGCGCTGCTGAGACGAACGTCTCTTGGTCGGCCGCAGTCACGGCGCGAATGGCGATGGGTGGGCGGGGTGAAGGCAAAGTTCCGCTTCCTTGCGCCGAGACCGTGAGCAGCGCCGTTCGATATCACCGCGAGCGGTAGAGCGGCGGCAGGATGTGCTCGAACATGCTGACCTCCTCCACGTTGTGGGTCAGCCACGCCGTGCCCATCGCATCGGAGAAGACGCGTGGGCGGACGAGGCTGTTGAATGGCCAGCGCGCAGGGCCTGACGCCACGCCGACGACCATTCTGGAGCGGTAGCTCGCGCCCCCGGCTGCCTCCCCAAACCGATGATCGAGACGAAAGACCTCAATACCCGCAATTCGCCTCACCAGAGAGATTCCCTCATCGTCGAGTTTCTCGACGTATTCGGTCGAATCCACGTAGTAGGAGGGATTCGCTGCGAACGCTTCCACGATCCGAAAGAAGGCACCTTGGCCGGCCGTGCCATCGGGCGCTCGGCGAGCAACCGCCCAATGGATGTGATCACGAGGGTGCCAGAGGAGGTAGCGGGGATACGTCTTGCCTTGAAAGACCATGTCCCTGCCCAGATTCTCGAACCACCAGCGCAGCATCGCTGGTGTGACACCACGGATCGTGTCATGCTCGATCGTCAGTTGCAATTGACCGCTGGACAGGCGCCTCTCCGTCGTGCGCGCCGTCGCTACCGACTTCATCGGACCAGCGTGCGGACGCTCCGGAAGGATGGGCAGACGCATGCCGACAGGCTACTGCACCTTGCGCATCGGCGGCAGCACGCGGCCGCGGGATTCGATGACGAGTCGCGCGCGGTCAGGGTAGTCGGTGATCAGGCCGTCCACGCGCCAATCCATCACCTTCTGCAGGTCGGCCCACTCATTGACGGTCCACGGAATGACGGTGAGGCCGAGCTCGCGGGCTTCTTCGACGAGACCCGGCGTGAGATCGCGGAAGTTGGGTGACCAGATCCAGCCACCGGCGGCACGGACGAGTTTCGGGATCGAGGCGTGGTCATCGGCATCGAGTCCCCCGAGCCAGGGCGACTTGCCCGGGCGGCCGCGCTCGACGGTGTCGAACGTGGGTTGTTGCGAGGTGAGATAGGCGCGCTGGATCTCCGGCGCTTCGCGGGCGAGGATCGCGAGCGTGCGCCAGTCGAAGGACTGGATCGTGACGCGGGATTCGAGCTTGTAGCGCCGGACCTCGCGCAGGATCGCGCGGACGAAGGTCTCGGGGCCCCAGGTTTCCTCGGGCACGAGCGGCGACAGCTTGGTTTCGATGTTGAAGCGCACGTCGTCCACGCCGCGCTGGGCGACGATGGCGAACAGCGCGCCGAGGGCCGGTATGCGCTCGCCGTCGACGGCGTCCTGCTGCGAGAAGGTCGTGGCGTAGCCGGTTCCGGGCCGGATGCGGCCGACGTCGTAGCGCTGGAGCGCGGCAAAGGACGTGTCCTTGATCGGCGCACCGCGTGCCGTGAGCCACTGACCGGAGGCATCACGGGTGATGTCGGGGTTCAGGGTCCGGTCGTGGTAGATGACGGCCACGCCGTCCTTCGTGACGCCGACATCCAGCTCGAGTGTGGCCACGCCGAGATCGAGCGCCTTCATGAAACCCGCGAGCGTGTTCTCGGGCGC
>CAZSTF010000171.1:0-3851 GCA_964609555.1 uncultured Alcaligenaceae bacterium
GCACGATCGCATGCGTGTCGAGCGCGGGCTCGTGGCGCAGACGCAGCCAGTCATCCCGGGCTTCGGGCTCGCTTCGGTAGGGCAGTGCCGTGCGGTTCCTCTCGCCGATGTAGAACAGGTAGCCCAGCACCGGGACGCGGTCCCGTTGCTGGCCCTCGCCAAGCAGGGCAGCCACCGGCACGTCGAGATGCTGGCCAAGCAGGTCGAGGAGCGCCGACTCGATCGCGGTTGCGGCGTGGATGGTCGTGCGCAGGTCGAACGTCTGCAAACCGCGCCCACCGGCATCGCAGCTGGCGAAGGTGTCGCGGACGGCCCGCACGATCTCCTGCCAGCGACCGACTGTCTGCCCCACCACGAGCGGCGCTGCATCCTCGATCGTTCGACGGATGGTCTCGCCGCCCGGCACTTCGCCCAAGCCAGTCTGCCCGGCATCGTTCGTAATGAGCACCACGTTGCGGGTGAAGAATGGGGCATGCGCGCCCGAGAGGTTGAGCAGCATGCTGTCGTGCCCGGCCACAGGCACGACTTCGACGCGGGTGATGCGCGGGGTAGAGGGCACGGGCAGAGCGCGGTGGTTGGGTTCAGTCCGCCTTGATGTTGCGGGCAGCAATCAGCCTCTGCCAGCGGTTGAACTCCGCGGCCTGGAAAGCGGCAAACTGCTCGGGTGTATTGGCCACGATCTCGAAGCCGAGGTCAAGCAGGCGCGTCTTCACTGCGGGGTCGTTCACCGCCTGCACGACGGCGTCCCGGATGCGCGTCTTGATTGCAGGGGGCATGCCGCGCGGCCCCGCGATGGCCTGCCAGGACTGGACATTGGCTTCGCGCACGCCTTGTTCCTCGAGCGTCGGCACGTCGGGCAGGAGCGGCGAGCGCGTGGCGCTCGTGGTGGCCACGGCGCGGAGCTTGCCCGCACGAATCTGAGGCAGCGCGGTATTGATGTTGACGAAGGCCGCGTTGACCTGTCCGCCGAGCAGATCGGTCATCGCCGGTCCGCCACCCTTGTAGGGCACATGCACGCCGCTGGTGCCCGTCTGCTGCCAGAAGATCTCGACCGACAGATGGTCGCTCGACCCGTTTCCGGAGGAGGCGAAGGTCATCTTGCCCGGGTTGGCCTTCATGAACGCGAGCACATCGCTGAGCGTGCGATGCGGGCTGGCCGTCGGCACGACGAGCACGTTGGGGGCCTGAACGATGACGCTGATCGGGTCAAGGTCCTTCAGCGCGTCATAGTTCGTCTTGATGAGGTGCGGCGCAATCACGAAGGGGCCGAGCGACGAGACCAGGAGCGTGTGTCCGTCGGGTGCGGACCGTGCGACGGCACCGGCGCCCACCGTTCCGGTGGCGCCAGCCCGGTTCTCGACGATCCACGTGCCACCCAGCCGCTCCTGCAGCTTGGGCTGGATCGCGCGGGCGATCAGGTCGGTGGAGCCCCCGGGCGGGAAGGGCACGACCAGCGTGACCGTCTTCTCCGGGAACGCGAGGGCGGGAAGCGCAGCCGCGAAGGCCGCCGCACAAAGCAGAGAGCGAAACAGCATGGGTCCTCCTTGTGATTGAGACCGGCGATTGCTGCGTGCGCCGGGGATGCGGGTCTGCTCGCGATGGCAGGAGCCAAGCGATAACCCTGCGTATTGTAAGACATCATACAACTAGTCAGGCATTGCGATCATCCGGGCGAGATGCTCTATGGCAATCGAGGCAGCGGTCGGCGACCGCTCAGGCGCTTTGCCGGTGGGCTGCGCGGCGACGGCGCTCGCGGCTGTTTGCGAGATGCGTGCGCATCGCCGCCCGCGCGGCGGATGCGTCACCGCTGCGGATCGCCTCGAAGATGTTCCGGTGCTCGGCCTGGATGCCGCGCAGGTACTCGCGGTAGCGGGGGCCGGTGGGCGGCACTTCGCCGTCGAGCCGGGCGCGGGGAATGGCGCCGACGCCCAGCGTGGTCAGGGCGTCGAGGAAGCGGGCGTTCTGCGTCGCCTGCGCGATCGCCTCGTGGAATGCGAGGTCCGGGCTGACGGTGTCGCCGTCCGTGTCGAGGGCGTGGGCGAAGGCATCCAAGGCGGCTTCCATCTGCCGAAGCTCATCGGCGGTGCGCCGTTGCGCCGCGAGCGCTGCGGCCTCCGTCTCCACCGCGAGTCGCAATTCGAGCACCGCGATCACGTCCTCGAGGGTCTTGGGAGCCGCAAGCGCTGAGGCGGTCGTCGGCGCCTCGCCCAGCCCCACGACGAAGGTGCCAATGCCGTGGCGGGTATCCACGAGCCCGGCGGCCTGCAGTTTCGAGATGGTCTCGCGGACCACCGTCCGGCTGACACCGAATTCCTGCGTGAGGGCCGCCTCGCTCGGCAGGCGGCTGCCGGTAGGATAGGTGTTGTCGCGGATCCGCTCGCACAGCGCATCGACCAGTTCGAGCGCCAGCGTGCGGCCGCGCCGTGGGCGAACGCGCAGTGCGCCGCCCGCGGGCTCTTGAGCGCCGAGCATGTCCCTCAACGCTCAGTTCTTCTGGATGTTCCAGTACACGTTGGCGCCGGCCTTGACCAATCCGCTCACACCCTTGCGGACCGCAGCCGGGTTCTTGTACTCGCCCAGGATCGCATGCGTGCCGATCTGGGTTGCGCGCAGCTGCACGGCCTCGGCGATGCGCTTCTTGTGTGCCTCGGTGGTCGCACGCGCATACTGGTCACGCAGTTTCTCGAGTTCGGCGTCGGTCGGCCAGCCGGCCCAGCTCTTCTCGCCGGCCGCCGCGAGCGGCGCGCTCGTGAGCGGGTTCATGATGTCCGCGCCCACCCAGGCGGTGAGGAAAATGTTCCAGCCGCCCTGATCCGCGGGCTCCTTCTTGGCCCGTCGCGCGACGAGCGAGCCCCAGTCCATCGTGATCAGGTCCACGCGGAAGCCGGCCTGACGAAGCAGCTGGGTGGCGACGAGCGGCAGCTTGTGGATCGACTGCAGGTCGGTCGGTCGGAGAATCACGATCGGCTTGCCGTCGTAGCCTGACTCCTTGAGCAGCTGCTGCGCGCGGGCCATGTTGCCATTGACCATGAACTCGCTGCCCTTGGGCGAGGCGAGCGGCGTGCCGCAGGGATACATGCTCGGGCAGGTGAAGAACATGCCCTCGTTCTCGGGACCGACCTGCGCGCGCAGGAAGGCGTTCTGGTTCATCGCCCACATCGCGGCCTCGCGCACCTTCGGGTTGTTGAAGGGCGGCACGAGGTGATTGAAGCGCATCACGTACTGGAAGTTGACCGTTCCGGTGTCCACGATCTGCACCCGGTTGTCTTTCCGGAGCACCGGGTACTGCTCGAACGCCGGTTGCTCGAGGATGTCGATCTCACCGGCGAGCAGGGCGTTCAGCTGCGTCTGCGGGTCTTTCAGCGAGACCCATTCGACGCGATCGACGAACACGCGCTTGCCGCCGGCCGTGCCCGAGGGCGGCTCGTTGCGTGGCACGTACTTCGGGTTCTTGACGTAAACCGCTTTCACCCCCGGCTGGTATTCATCCCGCTTGAACATGTAGGGCCCGGAGCCCGTGTAGTCCTCGATCACCTTGAACGGGTCGGTCTCGGCCACACGCTTGGGCATGATGAAGGGCACGTTCGACGAGGGCTTGCCGAGGGCATCAAGCACGATCCCCGTCGGCTCCTTGAGCACCATCCGGAAGGTCTTCGCATCCGGTGCCTCGAGTCGATCGACGAAGCTCATCAGCTTCTGGCCGAAGGCATCGCGCGCGCCCCAGCGGCGGATCGAAGCGACCACGTCCTCGCCGGTCACGGGCTTGCCGTCGTGGAATTCAAGCCCGCTTCGGAGTGTGAAGGTCCACGTCTTGCCGTCCGGCGACGTCGTCCACTTGTCGACCATCTGCG
>CAZSTF010000172.1:0-3831 GCA_964609555.1 uncultured Alcaligenaceae bacterium
GTCATCCTGCGTATCGAACCGGATCGCGGCCGAGCCGAGGATGTGCTGCAGGAGGTGTATGTGAACGTGTGGCGGGCAGCCGAGAGCTTCGACGCCTCGTTGAGCCAACCCATGACGTGGCTGACCCGCATCGCTCGCAATCGGGCGATCGATGGGCTCCGGCGTGAGCGCGGCGAGCCGGTCACGACCCAGCGGGCGGATCTGACCGCGGGTGACGAGGAGGCCGAGGATGATGGACTCGACCGGTTGCCGTCGGACGCGGCCGGGCCGCTTGCGCTGTTGGAAGAGGCGTTCGACCGGACGGCCGTGGCGACCTGCATGTCCGAACTCGCTGCGCGGTCGCGGCAGTGTCTCGCGCTCGCCTACTACGACGGGCTCAGTCACGGCGAGATCTCCGAGCACCTGAACGCGCCGCTGGGCTCGGTCAAGAGCTGGATCCGCCGCGCGCTCGGCACGCTCAAGGACTGTCTCGAGCGCGTGGCGCCGGGATTGCGCTGATGGACTACGGACGACGCACTCTCGCGGATCGGCTCGCGGCCGAGTACGTGCTGGGCACGTTGCGTGGTCCGGCACGGCGACGTTTCGAGCGACTTTTGCCGGCACATCGGGCGTTGCAGGAGGCGGTGGCCCGCTGGGAGGCCCAGTTGGGCCGCCTTGCCGAGCCCGTTCCTCCGGTCGAGCCCACGCCACGGCTCTGGGGGCGGATCGAGGCGCGTCTCTTCCCGTCTCCGGGCGTCCTGCCGTGGTGGAAGCGCGTCGCGGCTTGGCAGGTCGCGACCCTTGCGAGCGTCCTCGTTGGTATCGTCTTCGGAGTGCTGCTCCTGCGCGAGCCTGCGGTGCCGCCGCCCATCATCGTGGTGCTGGCCGAGCAGCCGAGTGCCACCGAAGCGGGTCTGCGTGCAGCGGGCTTCGTCGCGAGCCTCGCGGGCGACGGCAAGCAGCTGGTCATCCGGCCACTGGATCAGGCCCAGACCCGCCTCGTGAACCGGGCCTTTGAGCTCTGGGCGGTGCCGCCGAGCGGCGCGCCGCGCTCCCTGGGCGTGCTGGCCGAGGGTGGCGCGACCACGCTCGTCGCACCCGCGTTCCTCCGGGACGCTGCCGCGCTGGCAGTGAGCGTCGAGCCGCCGGGCGGGTCACCGACCGGGGCGCCGACCGGGCCGGTGGTGGCCGTGGGTGCGCTGCGCAGTTGACAGCACCATGACACAGCGGCGTTCGGCTGCATCCAATCGTCGGCGCTTCACGTAAGGCTTCTCGAATCCGCGAGGAGGCCGATGGTCGGCACCCTCCGGTGCGGATCGGTCCATCAAGGAGCCCAACCATGCCTTTGCCCCATTCGCCCATACCGTGGCGACGTACTCCCGTCATTGCATTTGCATTGGCGCTCGCAGCCGCCACTGCGCCGGCGGTCCATGCGCAGCCAGGTCAGCCTCCGCTCAACGAGGCGGCGCTTGCCCCGTATGGCGGCTATCGCGGCCTCGGGATGATGACCGAACGCTTCATCGAACGTGTCACGAAGAACCCCCGGATCGGTCACTTCTTCAAGGACGTCGAGACTGATCGCCTGGCCGCGCTTCTGACCGAGCAGTTCTGCGAGGTGCTCGGCGGTGGCTGCCGCTACAGCGGCAAGTCGATGCGCGAGGCGCACGAGGGCATGAAGGTGCGGCAGGCCGACTTCAATGCCTTGGCCGAGGATCTGCAAGCGGCGATGACCGAGGCGGGCTACCCCCAGTGGGCGCAACGCCGACTGGTTGCGCGCCTCGCGCCAATGCAGCGGGAGATCGTCGAATGAGATCTGCTGCCAATGCCTGGCTCGCGTGCACGCTGGCTGTGGCGGCGTTCACCGCATCCGCTGGCACCTTCTCCGGTGTTGCCTTCGACCGCGACGGCGTCCCGATGGCGAACGTCGTGTTCACCCTCAAACCGCGCGACGGCCGTGCCGTGCCACCGCCAGGCGCGCCGACAACCGCGACGGTGTACCAGGAGGACCTCGCGTTCAAGCCCTATGTATCGGTCATCCGGCGCGGGTCGAACGTGTCGTTCCCGAATCGGGATCGCGTCGAGCATCACGTGAAGTCGTTCTCCGCGTCGCGTCCGTTCGAGATCCCGGTGCACAAGCCGGGTGCGGTGCCCGATCCGATCCGCTTTGATCAGGAGGGCGCCGTGGTCGCCTACTGCATCCTGCACGACTGGATGCGGGCGTACGTGTATGTCACCGACACGCCGTGGTTCGCGCTCTCGGCCGAGTTGGGTGCGGTGCGCATCGACGACGTGCCCGCAGGCGACTACGTGGTCGAGGCCTGGCATCCGGATCTTGGCCAGTTCCGGCCACCGCTTCGCGCCGAGGTCAGCATCCCCGCGGTCGGCTTGGCTGCGCAGACGAGATTCAACTTCGATTTCAAACCCCGCACGCCGCGCCAGCCGCGGCCCGGTGCGGTCAACCCTTCCGGAGCACGCCATGGTCAACGCAACTGACATCCTTCGCCGATCCCTCACTGCGCTCGCCGCGGCGCTCGTCGCGAGCGTGGCGGGTGCGCAGGGCTTCTCGGGCAAGCTCACCGCCACGGGCGGCGTATCCACCGTCGAAGGCGCAGGTGGCGGCGGGCTCACGCCGTGGGCGCTCATCACCGGCTACGGCACCGACCGCCAGATCGGCGGCAATGCCCACTACACCGTCGTCCGCACAAACGACTATGCGCTCGCGACCGGCGGGGTGGCGCTCGGACTCTTCGACCGCGTCGAACTGTCCGCCGCGAAGCAGCGATTCGACACGCGCGACGTGCTGATTCCGATCTCGCCCGCCCTCAAGGGCCACAAGCTCGAGCAAGATGTGTTCGGGCTCAAGGTGCGGCTCTTCGGGGATGCGATCTACGACCAGGATCGGGCGCTGCCGCAGATCGCCTTCGGCGTGCAGCACAAGCGCAACCGCGATGACACGGTGATCCCGTTCCTGAACGGCGCGCTCGGCAGCAGCATCCGAACGCGCGGCACGGACTTCTACCTGAGTGCGACCAAGCTCTACCTCGAGGCAGGCGTCCTCGCCAACGGCACGCTGCGCTTCACCAAGGCGAATCAGTATGGACTTCTCGGCTTCAGTGGGCCGGATGGTGATCGCTACCGCCCTGAGTTCGAGTTCTCGCTTGCCTACCTCGTGCGACCCGACCTTGCGGTCGGCGTCGAGGGGCGCACCAAGCGCGGACGGCTCGCCAACCCGGCGCTCAACCTGCGCGAGCAGATGGCCTATGACGTCTTCCTTGCCTGGTTCCCAAGCAAGCATGCCTCGCTCACGCTCGCCTACGTCGATCTTGGCCAGATCGTCGGCGCACTCACGAACGATCGTCGCCAGCGCGGGTGGTATGCGTCACTTCAGGCAGGCTTCTGAGCCAGGCCGCGACGGTTCGCCCAGGCACAGCGCCCAAGGAAGTCGCCAGTCCGTTGGCTTCCGAGATGACACCGGTGGCGAGCGTGCTCGCCGCCTCGCCGATGCGTGCGCTGTCGTGGGCGACGGCGCAGGCGGCCACGCCGCGTGCCTCGAGCAGGGCGAGACCGGCTACACCCGCCCGGTCGAGGCCGCCACCGGCGTCATTGAAGACCACGGCACCGGGCGGATGGGCGAGCGCGAGATGCGCCGCGCTGACCCCACCGTGCGAGCCGGTGATCACGATGGCCCCCTCGGTCTCGACGTTCACTGCGCTGACGCTGTCGAGCAGCACGATTCGTCGAGCGCGCATCGACAGCACCCTGGCTACATCGTGTCCTGTCGCCGCTTGGCAAGCCAGGCGAGGCACGCCGCGGCCGCGAGCGCGATCAGGTCGAAGAGCACGGTGATCGAGA
>CAZSTF010000173.1:0-3810 GCA_964609555.1 uncultured Alcaligenaceae bacterium
GTGTTCCAGCGCGGCTGGGTGCTGAAGCCGCCGGTACGCGCCTCGATGTCACGCGTTGCCTTGGCGAGCGCAAGACCGGCGTTGATCGTCTGCTGCACCTCGCGCGTGAGGGCCGCGGCATCCGGCCCTGCGGCCTCGGCAGCGAGCGTGATCACGGCCAGGTCGGGCGTCACCTCGCTCGCAACCGTGGCATCGAGCGTGAGCACATCACGCGCAGAGACGGCGTGGACCGGCGGGGCGGCTGTCGTGTTGCCGTGTGCAGGTGCATGGACGACGCCGAGGGCGAGCAGGGCGGTCACCGCGAGGAGCAGGGGCTGGCGGAGGGACTGGCGCAGGGGCATGGGGGCCTTGGGGATGCAGAAATCAGGATGTCATCCTAACGCGGGGGGCGAGCGCTCCGCCGACGCGGGACAACCATGATCCTAAGAACCGCAGTTGACCGCTTGGGTTAACCGCCATGCTGTTGATCGAACCCGCCTTTCCTCGCCCCGATCACGTTCACCCGATGGGTGAGTCCGCTGTGCGTTCGCTTTCGGGCTTGTGCGCACCGCCCGCTTTGTTGCTCGTCCTTGCGGGGGAGCCACCCTGCGGCGTCCTCGCGCCTCGCGGGCAACCCGCACTAACCCGCCTTCGAACGCACCCAACTGCGGTTTTCAGGATGATCCGGGACAATCCCGGCATGACGTCCCCGGACTCGACTGACGACCCGGCCGCGGAGGCGTTGCCCGATGAGACCGCACTCTTCGTGGCGGCCGCCTGCCTCGCCGGGGCACGTCTGGTCATCCTTCGCGGGCTGCCCGGCAGCGGCAAGACCACGCTTGCCCGGGCGCTCGTCGACCGGCATGGCTTCCGTCTTTTCGAGGCCGACCAGCACTTCGAGACGCCCGCGGGCTATCGCTATGACCCAGCCCGCGTGGCGGATGCGCACGCGGCAACGCTGCGCTCAGCCCTCGCGGCGCTCGAATCGGGGCAGTCGGTGGTGCTGGCCAACACGCACGTCCGGCGCTGGGAACTCGCCGGGCCGCTCGGGCTCGCGGTGCTGGCGGGCGTGACGCCGCACATCGTCGAGTGCCTCGGCCAGTGGGAGAACGTCCACGGGGTGGATGCGGCCACGCTTGAGGCCATCGCCCGCCGCTGGGAGACAATCCCGGTCGGGGGCATCGCTTTGCTTTGGCGCTGGGATGGGCACAGCCTGAGCCCGGCGACCGGGGATGCAGGGCCGCTGGTTGAACCCGGGTCGGTCGCCCCAAAACTCCCCGACAACCCCTGAGTCATTTATGCCACCGGTCAGACCGGTGGGTTCCATGCATGTCGAAACGAGACTTCTACGAGGTGCTGGGCGTGGCCCGCAACGCCTCGGACGACGAAATCAAGAAGGCGTACCGGAAGCTCGCCATGAAGCATCACCCGGACCGCAATCCGGGTGACAAGGCGGCCGAGGAGAAATTCAAGGAGGCGAGCCTCGCCTACGAGGTGCTCTCCGACCCGCAGAAGAAGGCGGCCTACGACCAATACGGCCACGCGGGCGTCGATCCGAACGCCGCCGCCGGTGCCGGCGGCTTCGGGGCTGGTGGCTTTGCCGATGCCTTCGGCGACATCTTCGGAGAGATCTTCGGCGGCGGGCGTCGGCGGGAGCGGCCGGATGCGCCGTTCCGGGGTTCGGATCTGCGATACAACCTCGAAATCTCGCTCGAGGAGGCTGCGCGCGGCACGACGACCAAGCTGCGCATCCCGAGCGCCGAGCCGTGCAGCGTCTGCCACGGCTCCGGCGCCGAGCCGGGCCATAAGCCCGAGACCTGTGGCACCTGCGGCGGGGCGGGCGTGGTGCGCGTCTCGCAGGGCTTCTTCAGCCTGCAGCAGACCTGCCCGACCTGTCGCGGCAGCGGAAAGGTGGTCAAGCACCCCTGCAAGGCCTGTCACGGCGCGGGCCAGAAGAAAACGACCAAGACGCTCGAGGTGACGATCCCCGCGGGGGTGGATACCGACGATCGCATCCGTCTCGCCGGGGAAGGCGAGCCCGGCGTCAACGGCGGTCCGCATGGCGACCTCTATGTCGTCATCCAGATCAAGCCGCATCCGGTGTTCCAGCGTGACGGGGCCGATCTGCACTGCGAGATGCCCATCTCCTTCGCAACCGCGGCGCTGGGTGGCGAGATCGAAATCCCGACGCTTGACGGCAAGGCGATCCTGAAAATTCCTGCCGAGACCCAATCCGGTCAGGTGTTCCGGCTCAAGAACAAGGGCATCCGGCCGGTGCGCGGCAGCGTCACGGGCGATCTGTACTGCCACGTGCAGGTCGAGACGCCGGTCAACCTCACCGCCCGGCAGCGTGAGCTGCTCCGCGAGTTCGAGGAGATCCGGGTCAAGAACGCAAGTCGGCAGAGTCCGAAAGAGGCGGGGTTCTTCGAACGGATCAAAGCATTCTTTGAGTGACCGCGCACGCGGCATGACCTGACCCGGCTGTCCGGCGCGACCGGGCACAATGCGATCCAATCGTCGGAGCACGAGCGGACGCCGATCAGCCTGAACGTCGGAGAACTGCGGGGACATGTCAGCACGCCAGAGTCATCCGGGGCATACCGGAGAGGGTCGTTCTCAAGGCGGACGGGGCACGGTGCTTCGGCTGCGCACGCTGCTCACGCTGCCCTTCGTCGGGCTCGTGCTTCTGCCCAGCCTCCTGATCGGGGGGGTGGCGCTCTACACCGGTGTGCAGGCGGCCGACCACCTGTCCCGGCAACTCGTGACCGACATTTCGCAGCGCGTGGAGCGCATCGCGGTCTACCAGCTGCAGGAGGCCTCGTTGCTCCTGTCGTCGGCGTTTCCGTCGCTCAGGCGCCCTGATTCCAAGCTGATCGAGGCGCAGACCGACATCGAAGCGCTCGCCGATCGCATCTTCGCAACCCTCGTGGCCAGCCGCTCGGCCAGCTACATCTATTTCGCTCGGGGCGATGGTGCCTTTGTCGGCGTGGATCGCAGCAACCCGCCTGCGGATGCGCCGGCGTTCCAGCGCGTACAGCGCGATCCGGCTCGCCCCAGAACGGTGTACGCACTCGACGCGATGGGCCAGCGGCTGCGCCAGATCGAGACCGAGACACGGCTTTTCCGCGCGCCCGAGCGGCCCTGGTTCACGGCGGCCCTCGATCGCGGCCGCCTGACCTGGACACCGGTGTATCGCTCCTTCGCCTCCGGGCAGATGGTCACGACGGCGAGCCTGCCCGTGCGCGATGGGCAGGGGCATCTGCTCGGCATCGCGGCCGCTGACATCGTGCTGGCCGAACTGTCGGATTTCATGCGCGGTCTGCGCGTGAGCGAGAACGGCGTGGCCTTCATCGTCGACGGCGCCGGTCGGCTGGTCGCGCAGTCCGTGCCGGGCGACGCGTCCGGCGTGGTGCAGGCCGAGGCGGGCGGCAGTGATCAGCCGATGGCGAAAGACAGCGCCGTGCCGCTGATCAGCAAGGCCGCACAGTGGTGGCTCACTCAACGGCCGCACAAGTTCTTCGAGTCCGGACCCTTGATCGCCAAGGTCGAAGCCGGGGGCGAGTCGATCGACATCGCGGCGCGCCGAATCGTCGACGTGCCAGGGCTCGACTGGCACGTGCTCGTGGCGATCCCGCGCGATGACTTCTTCTCTCCCATCGTTCGTCAGGCCACCGTGCTCTTCGCGATCATATGTGTTGCGCTCGTGGTCACGCTTCTGCTCGGACTCTGGGTGCTCCGGCGGGTCACGCGCGATGTGGGTCAGCTGGTCGATCTGGCTGCGGCGACCGATGCGACGACGCGGACGCTGCCGCCGTCGCGGCTGTCGCTCGC
>CAZSTF010000174.1:0-3784 GCA_964609555.1 uncultured Alcaligenaceae bacterium
GCAGCCGCTGATTGGCCACGTGCAGCGCCTCGGAGGTCGTCTTCAGCTCATGCACGTTATGCGCGGCGTTGACCACACCGATCACCTCGCCGCGCTCATTCCGGATCGGATTGAGCGACACCGTGCGCCACGATTGCTCGCCGGTCGGCGAGATCAGCAGCCGCTCGTAGTACTGGGGCTCGCCCGCGAGCGCCCGTTCGATCCTCGGCCAGTAGCCTGCAAAGACGTCCTCGCCATAGCACTCCGGCAGGGTTCTGCCGATCATCTGCTCAGGCCGGAGCCCGAAGAAGCGGGCGAACGATGCACTGACGTACCGGAACACGAGATCCCGGTCATACACCGACACCGTAGCCCCGATGTTCTCGGTGATGACGGCCAGCATCTCGGCGCTCCATGGCGCGGGCATGTTCATGGGCCCATTGTTGCCATGCCAACGAGCGCTGTCGAGGGCCGGTGAATGCGGCTGCGCTCAGGAGCTGCAGGAGAGCATCGAGCAACCCGGCTTCGCGCGTGCCCAGTCGGGCCGTTTCTCGGCATAGCGCTCGCGGCCCGGCTGTTCGTCGTAAGGACGGCGCAACACGTCCATGAGCTCGTGGAGCGGCGCCAGATCGCCCGCGGTGGCCGCCTCGATCACCTGCTGTGCGAGGTAATTGCGCGGCACGAAGCGCGGGTTCAACCGATCCATGCGCGTACGCCGCGCCTCCGCAGGCTCGCCCACCTGCGTGATCGCGGCGCGCCAATGGTCGAACCAGGCGCGAAACGCAGGCTCCGCGGTGCGCCAGGCGTCCTCGCCGTAAAACGCGTGCCGCAGATCCTCGGGGCCGGCCGCCCGCGCGAGATCGCGAAAGAACAGCGTGTAGTCGACCTCGCTCTCGCCCATCCAGGCGAAGAGCGCCTCGGCGAGCGTCTGCGCTGGCTCGCCCGGCGCAGGAAAGCCGAGCTTGCCGGCGAACGTGCGCGCGGTCGCATCGGCATGCTCGCGCGTGTAGCGTTCGAGCCCCGCCTCGAGCGCCTCGACATCGACATCGAGTGTTGCGAGCGCATCGCCGAGTCGCGCGAGGTTCCAGTGCGCGATGCCGGGCTGGCGGCCGAAGCAATAGCGCCGCCCCTGCGCGTCGGTCGTGTTGGGCGTCCACGCCGGGTCGAAGGCGTCGATCCAGCCGTAGGGCCCGTAGTCGATCGTGAGCCCGAGGATCGACATGTTGTCGGTGTTCATGACACCGTGCACGAAGCCCACGCGCATCCATTCGGCCACGAGCCGCGCGGTGCGCGCGCAGACTTCGCCGAACCAGGCGGCGATGCGCGCAGGCCCCGGCGCCACGTCGTGGACCTCCGGGTACCATCCCTCGATCACGTAATCGACGAGCCGCGAGAGCAGCTCACGCTCGCCGCGCGAGGCGAGCAGTTCGAAATGCCCGAAGCGAAGGAACGTGGGTGCCACCCGGCAGACGATCGCACCGGGCTCGAGCTCGGGGTGCCCGTCGTAGAACATGTCGCGCTCGACCGCCTCCCCCGTGGCCACGAGCGAGAGTGCGCGCGTGGTCGGCACGCCCAGGTGATGCATCGCTTCTGAGCAAAGGAATTCACGGATCGACGAGCGAAGCACCGCCCGGCCATCGGCGCGGCGTGAGAACGGGGTCGGGCCGGCACCCTTCAACTGAAGCTCGTAGCGCGCGCCATCGGGGGCGAGGATCTCACCGAGCACGAGCGCACGGCCATCGCCGAGTTGCCCGGCCCAGTGGCCGAACTGGTGCCCGCCATAGGCCGTGGCGTAGGTCTGCATGCCCGGCACGAGCCCGTTGCCCGAAAGCGCGGCGAGCCAAGGATCGGCCGAAAGATCCACGCCTTCAAGGCCGAGCAGGGCCTGCACCTCGGGCCACGCGGCGAGAAGCCGCGGGGCGGCGACCGGCGTGGGCGGCGTGAGCGTGTAGAGCGCGCCATGCACCTGCCGTGAATGCCGGGAGAGGTTGTCCTCTCCCGGAAAGAGGCGCAGGAAGCGGTTGTCGAAGCGGGTCATCCTGGCATCCCGATCAGAGGGTCGCGCGAACAACAAACCCCGCGAGCGCGGCAAGCTCTCGCGCCTCCTCGTCGTTCGCGTCGAACGTCTCGACCGCTTCGACCCGTGCGAGCGGCGGGCCGTTCCGCGCCCAGGTGGTGATCGCTTCCACGGCACGCGCGTCCCCCGCGACGAACGCCTCGACCGTTCCCGCCCGACGGTTTCGGACCCAGCCGACGAGCCCCAGACGTTCGGCCTCGGCCGCGAACGCGGCGCGGTAGCCCACGCCCTGCACGCGGCCGTGGATCACGAGTCGGAGGCAGCGGCGCCCGTCGCTCTGCGCGCTCATCGGGACGCCTCAACGACCCGCTTGCGCAGCTCGAACTTCTGGATCTTGCCGGTGGAGGTCTTGGGGATGGGCTCGAAGCGCACGGCCTTTGGGCATTTGTAGCCCGCGAGATGACGACGGCAGTGGTCGAGGAGTTCGGCCTCGCTCACCTGCACATTGGCGACCCGTTCGACGAAGGCCACCGGCACCTCGCCCCATGTCTCGTCGGCCTGGGCGACGACCGCACAGGCGGCCACCGCCGGGTGCCGGTAGAGCGCGTCTTCCACCTCGATCGAGGAGATGTTCTCGCCCCCCGAGATGATGATGTCCTTGCTTCGGTCCTTGATGCGGACGTAGCGGTCGGGCTCGAGCACGGCCAGGTCGCCCGTGTGAAACCAGCCGCCCGCGAAGGCCGCCTCGGTCGCCCGCGGGTTCTTGAGATAGCCCTTCATCACGAGATTGCCGCGGAACATGATCTCGCCCAGGGTCTCGCCGTCGGCGGGCACCTCGCGCATCGTCTCGGGCTCCATCACGGTCATGCCGCCCTGCAGCTCGTAGCGCACGCCCTGCCGGCCGTTGAGCCGCGTCTGCTCATCGATCGAAAGCGCGGCCCAATCGGGACGCTGAGCGCACACGGCCGCAGGACCGTAGACCTCGGTGAGGCCGTAGACGTGGGTGATCTCGAAGCCGAGCCGGGCCATGCCTTCGATCATGCTCGCGGGCGGCGCCGCAGCCGCGACCATGCCGCGCACGCGGTGGCTGATGCCTGCGAAGGTTTCGCGCGGCTGTGCGAGCAGCATCTGGTGCACGATCGGCGCACCGCAGTAGTGATCGGCCTGATGCGCGCGGAAGGCTTCAATCATGGCCTCGGCCGTGACCTTGCGCAGGCAGACGTGCACGCCGGCCTGGAGCGCGAGCGTCCACGGAAAGCACCAGCCGTTGCAGTGGAACATCGGTAGCGTCCAGAGGTAGCGCGCGAACTTGGGCATCGTCCAGGTCACCGCGTTGTTGATTGCGTTGAGATAGGCGCCACGGTGGTGCGTGACCACGCCTTTCGGATCGCCCGTCGTGCCGCTCGTGTAGGCCACGGCAATAGCGACCCATTCATCGGTGACGCCTTCGAGTGATGCAACGGGCTCGGCCGCCGCGAGGAGCGCTTCGTACTCCTGCGCCCCAAGGCGTTCGCCAGGGCCCGCGTATTCGCTGTCGCAGACGTCGATGACAGTGATCTGCCGCCCGTGCTCGCGCGCGAGGGTCTCGAGCGCCTCGGCGATCTTCGCCGAGAACTCGCGGTCGGTGATCAGGAGCCGCGCCTCGCAGTGGTTCATCTGCCAGGCGATGAGCGCGGCATCGAGCCGCGTGTTGAGCGGATGCATCACCGCACCAAGTGCGGGCAGCGCGTAGTGCGCTTCGATCATCTCCGGCGTGTTCGAAAGCATGACGCTCACCGTGTCGCCCGC
>CAZSTF010000175.1:0-3783 GCA_964609555.1 uncultured Alcaligenaceae bacterium
CCCGCCGCGGCGCGCGGGCCGGTCGCAGTCGCGTCGAGCCCGACCCGGCTCGGGCGGGTCGGTTCGCCCTCGCAGATCTCACGCGCGAGATCGAGCGGCGCGGTCGGCGCGGCGCGATAGGGGCTCGCGCCGGTGAGCAGCCGGTAGAGGATGACGCCAAGCGCGTAGAGGTCGCTCGCGGTCGTCACCGGCTCGCCGCGCACCTGCTCGGGTGAGGCGTAGGCAGGAGTGAGCGCGAGGAAGGTGGTCGTCTCGCCTGGGCGGTCCGGGTCGAGCAGACGGGCGATGCCGAAGTCGAGCAACTTGACCCGGCCGTCGGCATCGACGAGCAGGTTGGCGGGCTTGAGATCCCGGTGCACGACGAGCCGCTGATGCGCGAAGTGCACCGCCTCGCACACGGTACGGAAGAGCGCGACGCGCTGCCGCAGGTCAAGCCCGCGCTCGCGGCAGTGGAGATCGATCGGCACGCCATCGACATACTCCATGACGAGATAGGGCGTGCCATCGGCCGCCTGCCCGGCATCGAGCAGCTGGGTGATGTTCGGGTGACGCAGGTTGGCGAGGATCTGCCGCTCGGCGCGAAAGCGCGCCGCGAGCGCGTGCAAGGTCGCGCCTGCGCCGCCCTCCAACAGCTTGATCGCCACGCGCCCGCGGTACTGGCCGTCGATGCGCTCGGCGGCGTAGACTGCCCCCATGCCGCCGCGCGCAATCAGGTGCGTCAGGCGATAGGCCCCCATCGGCTCGCCGCTCCGGTCGGGACGCTCGATCTCCGGCTCGGCTGCGAAGCGGGCTGCAGCCGCGGCGAACGCATCCTCCGGCAGGAGCTCGGTCGCCCCGTCGGCCGCGAGCAGCGAGCGCACCTCGGCCTCGAGCGCGCCATCCCCTGCGCACGCCTCGGTCACGAAGGCATCGCGCGCAGAGAGCCCTTCGATCGCAAGCGCATCAGCCACGATCTCGCTCACGCGCGCCCAGCGCGTGGCGGCTTGATCGGCGGGTGTCGGTTGAGGGGCGGTCATTCCTGAGGAAACGCTGATTAAGTTGCTGTGCAGCCCGATTGCTTTGTCGCGTGCTCGCTCATCGCTCGCCTATCTCCTGGATATGTCTCGCTCTTCGCTGCGCGGCTCCTCGCACTCGGGCTTGCTCGCGACACTTAATCGGCGCTTCCTTTACTTGCGTCGCGGCCGAGTTCGCGCAGCAAAAACAGGCGCGCGACCGACCATTCCCGCTTGACGGTAGCCGGGGACACGCCGAGCGTGCGCGCGATGTCCTCGATCGTCTGCCCGCCGAAGAACTTGAGCTCGACCACCTCGGCCTGGCGCGGCGAGCGGCGTGCGAGCTCCGCGAGCGCGGCATCGAGCCGAAGGAAGTCGATCTCGCGCTCGAAGGCCGTGGCTTCGTCAGCCGACGCGGGCGCGGGGAGCATGTCGGCAAGGCAACGACGCGCGTAGACCGCCGTGGTGCGGTCGAGGCTCACGATGTCGGCGTCGCCGCCGCGCTTGACGGCATTGCGCGCCCGAGCATGGTCGACGAGCAGATGCCGCATCACGCGCGAGGCGAGCCGAAGGAAGCCGTCGCGATCGACCTCGCGCGCCGCCTCGTACTGCGCAAGCCGCAGCCACGCCTCGTGCACGAGCGCCGTGCGCGAAAGCGTGTGCTCGGCCCGCTCCTGCGCGAAGTGGATCGCCGCGATGCGCTTCAACTCGCGGTAGGTGGCCTGTTCGAGCTCGGCGTGCGGGGCAATCACGCGGCGGACTGTACCAGCGCACCGCCGCACTCACAATGACAACGGCATCACCTGACCCGGGTCATCCGGCCCATTCGCGACGAAGGCGGTGGGCACTGGCCAGCGTGTCGCCGAAGGGCTGCCCGACCACGCCGGCCGCGAGCGTGGCATGCGTGTGTGGATCGACCAGCAGGAAGCGGCCGCGCGCGTTTCGCACGCAGGTGTCGAGCGGCAGCGGTTCCGCCGCCTCGATGCGCACGGCGGCGATGTCGTTGGCGGCGATCGGCTGCAGATCCGCGCTCCAGGCCGCCTGCGCGAGATCGAGCCGCGCCCTGACCTGCTCCACGCGCGCCATGACCCAGCGCGTCCCGTGCCGGACCAGGACGGGGCGCCCCGGAACGAGCGCCGCCGCATCCAGCCACGCCAGCGTGGCATCGAAGCGCTGGGCGAGCTCGGCATCCGCTGCCGTCGTCAGCCAATCCCCCCGGGCGATGTCGATCGGCTGGTCGAACCGAACCGCCACGGCGTCCCCGGCCTTGGCCTCCGCGGACGCACGTCCGGCCACGCGCAGGGCCGCCACCGTGGCGGTCGGGGTACCCGGTGGGGCCGGAAGCACACGGATCGTCCCGCCCACGCGGAGCGTGCCCTCGGCGAGCCGCCCGCAATACCACCGTGCGCCATCGATGTCACTGTCCCGCAGCGACCACTGCACCGGCAACCAGGCCGGTGCTTGGGCCCGTGTGCCCGTCACCCCGAGCGCCTCCAGGGCGTGGAGCAGCGTGGGCCCGTCGAACCAGGTCATGTGCTCGCTTGCGCGCGTGACGCCGTCACCCGCCAGCGCCGAGACGGGCAGCGCCTGCCAATCCGGCAAGCCGAGCGCGTCAGCGAGCACGGTGAATGCACTTCGCACCCGCTCGAACACCGCGCGGTCGAAGCCCACCGCGTCCATCTTGTTGACCGCGACCAGCACATGAGGCAGCCCGAGCAGGCGCACGAGTGCGGCGTGTCGGCGCGTCTGCTCAAGCAGGACGACCTCCGGCGCATCGAGATCGAGCTTGGTCACGTCGACGAGCAGCACGGCCGCCTGGGCATGCGAGGCGCCGGTCACCATGTTGCGCGTGTACTGCGCGTGCCCGGGGGTGTCGGCGATCACGAACTTGCGGTGCGGCGTGGCGAAGTAGCGCCAGGCGACATCAATCGTGATGCCCTGTTCACGCTCGGCCTCGAGCCCGTCGGTCGCGCGCGACAGGTCGAATCCCTCGGCCGCAGTGCCGGCGAATGCGCTCGAGGCGAGCCCCGCGAGCTGATCCGCCATCAGGGCGCGGCTGTCGTAGAGCAGGCGACCGATCAGCGTGCTCTTGCCGTCGTCCACGCTGCCGCAGGTGATGAAGCAGAGCGGCGCCGACGGACCGTCGGCATCGGGAAGGAACGGGGTCGTCACGGGTTGCATCAGAAGTAGCCCTCGCGCTTGCGCCGCTCCATGGCGGTGTCGCTCGTCTGGTCATCCATGCGGGTCGCCCCGCGTTCGCTCACGGTGGCAGTCAGCGTCTCGGCCACGATCTCCGCGGCCGTCGCGGCCGTGCTTTCCACGGGGCAGGTGCAGGTGGCGTCACCGACGGTGCGGAAGCGCACGCTGCGCTCGACCACCTGCTCCCCCGCGGCAGGCGGCGTGAACGGCGTCACCGGCACCCAGCGTCCGTCGCGCTCGATCACTGCGCGCCGATGCGCGTAGTAGATCGGTGGCAGCGCGATGCCCTCGCGCTCGATATAGCGCCAGATGTCGAGCTCGGTCCAGTTGGAGAGCGGGAAGACGCGGAAGTGCTCGCCCGGCCCATGGCGTGTGTTCCACAGGTCCCAGAGCTCGGGCCGCTGCAGCCGGGGCTGCCACTGGCCGAAGCGGTCGCGGTGCGAGAACACGCGCTCCTTGGCGCGCGCCTTCTCCTCGTCCCGTCGCGCGCCGCCGAGCAGGGCGTCGAAGCGGTGCCGCGCGACCGCCTCGAGCAGTGTCACGCTCTGGTGGCGGTTGCGGCTCTCGTCGGCGTGGGCAAGCCGTACCGTGC
>CAZSTF010000176.1:0-3769 GCA_964609555.1 uncultured Alcaligenaceae bacterium
CGAGCGCCTTGGACAGATGCGCGGTGAGCGGCCGCGCAAAGGCATCCGTGCCGCCGCCGGCTGGGAAGGGGACGACGATCGTCACTGGTTTCGCGGGCCAGGCGGGGGCCTGGGCCCAAGAGACGGCCGTGGATGCGACCGCAGCAACGGATGCGGCGAGCAGGCGCTGGAGCAGCGAGTTCATGAATCCTCCTTGTCGTTGTCGGGTGCGGGCGTTATAGCAAGAGCGGTCGATCGCGCTTCGCTCGAGCGATCGAGCGGCGTGCCTTGCGGATCCTGTGGTGTTATGAGATAACATAGTTATGTTGTCACATATCAAATCGGACGTCGGAATGAGTCATCGCATCGAACGTTGGGTGAGCCTTTCCATGGTCATGGGGGGTCTCGCAGGCTCCCCCGTCCTTGCGCAGGAATCATGGTCCGTGGGTGCCGTGCTCGATGTTTCGGCGCTCACGAAAACCTTTCCGCTCGGCGCGCGTGACAAGGATCTCGGTCTCGGGCACAGCGACTTCACGGCCTCGGGCAGCCTGGGTCACCTGCTCGACGTGCGCTTGACCGGCGCGGCGCACACCCATGATCGCAAGCTCGAAGCCCACATCGAGGAAGCCTCGCTCGCCACACGGACGCTGCCCTTCGGGCTTCAGCTCAAGGCCGGTCGCTTCGCCTCGCAGTTGGGCTACCTGAACGAGCAGCATCCCCACGCGGACGATTTCATCGAACGGCCGTTGCCGTATCGGGCGTTCTTTGGCCAGCACTGGTTCGACGATGGCGTCCGGCTCAACTGGACGGCACCGACGGCGATCTACCTCCGCCTCGGCGTCGAGGCGTTTCGGGGGCGGCAGCTCGTCCGCGAGGC
Source organism: uncultured Alcaligenaceae bacterium (assembly GCA_964609555.1). Taxonomy (GTDB): domain Bacteria; phylum Pseudomonadota; class Gammaproteobacteria; order Burkholderiales; family Casimicrobiaceae; genus Casimicrobium. Next base: position 857 of record CAZSTF010000176.1, read on the forward strand.
GGCCTCCAGGCGGCGGCCTGGGGCGCTCGTGCTCTCGGCGAGGACGGGCGGCGATCTCGGTGCGAGCATGAGCTGGCAGGCGGGGGCGAGCTGGCTCGACAACCGCCGCGAGCCGGCGCCCGACGAAGATGCGCACGGACATGACCACGCGCACGACCACACGCACGAGCATGCCCACGAGCACGCGCATGGAGCCGCATTCAGCGGCCGACGGGGCGTCGTGCTCGATGCGGTGTGGAAATGGGCGCCCGGCGGTAACGCCAAGAACGAGCAGCTTCGTCTGTCGGGCGAATTCGTCCGCATCGAGCGGCTCGGACGCTTTTCCTGGTCGGGCGACCGGCACGAAGGCGGTTACGCAAGCCTCGTCTACCGCTTCCGGCCCGCATGGGAAGCGGGGCTCTCGGCGGGCTACCTGAACGTGCGCATTCCCCACGAGGATCATTTCCATCCCGCGCGACTGCGCGAGCAGTCGATCATGCTCGCCTACAAGCCCGGCCATCTGCAGAGCTATCGCCTGCAGGCGACGCGCGTGAGCGGTGCGCGCGGCTTCGGTCAGGTGCCCGAATGGCGGGTGGGCGTGCAGGTCGTGCTCGCGATCGGGGCGCATCCAGCCCACGGTTACTGACCGATGCGGCGCTTCCGGCTTGCCCTGCTGCTCTGCGGGCTCACAGCCATTGCCGCCTCGGGCAACGCGCGAGCGCTGGAGGTGTTCGCGTGCGAGCCGGAATGGGCGGCGCTCGTGCGCATCCTTCTGCCCGAGGCGAGGCTCACCGTGGCCACCGATGCCGGACAGGATCCGCATGAGGTCGAGGCGCGCCCGAGTCTGATCGCGGCCCTGCGGCGGGCGGACGCGGCCGTCTGCACCGGGGCCGGGCTCGAGGCGGGCTGGTTGCCGATGCTGCAGTCGCGCGCCGCCAACCGGAGGGTGCAGCCTGGGCAGCCGGGGATGATCGAAATGGCGCGCTTCACGCGACTCATCGATCCGCGACCGGCGAGCTTGTCGCCCTTTGCGGGCGACGTGCATCCCGAAGGCAATCCCCATGTCCACCTCGACCCCGGTCGCTGGCCCGAGCTCGCACGCGGCCTCGGGCAGGCGCTCGCCCGGCTCGAGCCCCGTGAGGCCGCGGCGATCGAGCTACGAACACGCGCCTTCGAGGCGCGCTGGACCGAGCGCGTGCGCGGCTGGAAAGCGCGCCTTGCGGGTGCATCGCGCGTGCGGCTCGCGGTGCAGCACACGACGTTTGCCTACTTCTTCGTGTTCGCCCGAGCACGCATCGTGGCCGACCTCGAGCCCAAACCCGGGGTACCGCCGACGCCGGGGCACCTCTCGGCCACGCTCACCGCGCTCCGTAACGAGCCGCCGCATGCGGTGTGGATCGCCAGCTACCAGGATGCGCGGCCGGCGCGCTGGCTCGCGAGCCAGTTGGGCGGTGTGCGCCTCGTCACGCAACCGGCGACGGTCGATCAGGCAGCCGATGAGACGGCGCTCGCACGGTGGTTCGACGATCTCGTCGGCGCGCTTGCCGAACTGGGCGCAACCGCCCCGGCCGCGGTCAAGTGAACGATCTGCTGGCCACGCTCATCTGGCCGACCATCGCGCTGGCGGCCGGCGCGGCCTTGCTTGCCCCGCTGGGGGTCGAGGTGTTCCGCCGGGGCATCGTGTTCGTCGATCTGGCGATCGCGCAGGGTGCTGCACTGGCCGCGCTCGTCGTGCAGATCCGCTGGCACGAGGCGGCCGCGGCGTGGGCCGTCACCGCGGCAGGCGTGTTCGGGGCCCTCGTGACGGCGGGGTGTGTTCGTCTCCTTGCTGCGCGCCTCGACCGGGGGCGCGAGGCGGCGATCGGGCTGCTCTACGTCGCGGGTGCAAGCGGCGGGCTCCTCGTGAGTGCGCATGACCCGCATGGCGCGGCACACTTCACGCAGCTCCTCGCGGCCGACGTGCTCTGGGCCGATCGCGTTCAGGCGGCCACGCTGGGTTTGCTCGCCCTCGTCGTGCTCGTGCTGGCCAGACGCCGACGGCTCGGCACGCGCGATGGACCGTTCTACGTCGTCCTCGGGCTCGCCGTCGCGCCCGCACTCATGGCGCTCGGTCTCTACGCCGTGTTCGCGCTCCTCATCGCCCCGGCACTCTGGGCGGAGAGCGTCCGCCGCGCGGAGCGCGTGGTCTCGGTCGTTCTCTTCGCGGCTGTCACGAGTCTTGGCGCACTTGCGCTCTCCGTGGCGATCGATTGGCCGAGCGGCGCAACGGTGGCGGCCACGGTGGCAATCGCAGGGCTCGTCCCTACAATCCTTCGGCATGGCACGCGAGGCAAAGCGGGTGGAGCGATCCGCCGCCCCATCGACCAAGACGTCTAGAAGCGCGTACAAGAGCGATTCAAGGATCGCACACGCCCGCGCCCACTGCGACGCACGGCGGCTCAACTTCACGTCGCAGCGCGAGGCGGTCTACCGGACGCTGCTTGCGTTCGACGGACCGGTCAAGGCCTACGAACTCTTGACCCGCATGCAGCAGGATGCCCCGGGCATGGCTCCGATGACGATCTACCGCGCGCTCGACTTTTTGATCGAGGCGGGGCTCGTCCACAAGATCGCAGCGACATCGAGCTTCGTGCCCTGCGCGCACGAAGGGGAACATGCGCACGGGCAGGTCGCGTTTCTCGTCTGTCAGCGCTGTGGCGCGGTCGACGAGGTCGAGGCGGAAGGCATGGTCCATGCGCTCGATCACGCGAAGCCCCACCGGCCGGGCTTCGCCATGCAGTCGATCGAGGTTCATGGCCTGTGCGGTGAATGCGCTGCCAAGGGTGCCTGAGGGCGGCCAAAGGCGCGGCGAGAGGCTTGGTGCCCGAGACCGGACTCGAACCGGTACGCCTGCTTTCGCGAGGCGGCGGATTTTAAGTCCGCTATGTCTACCTA
>CAZSTF010000177.1:0-3734 GCA_964609555.1 uncultured Alcaligenaceae bacterium
AACTCCATGCCCGGCGCATCATCCACCGGGACATCTCGCCGGACAACATCCTCATTTGCCGCGATGGCCGCAGTGTGCTTCTGGATCTGGGGGCGGCGCGCCAAGTGCTTGGCGGGATGACGCAGGCGCTGACCACAGTGCTCAAGCCCGGCTACGCGCCGATCGAGCAGTACGTGGACGACGGCAGCATGTCGCAGGGGCGCTGGACCGACGTCTACGGGCTCGCCGGGACGCTCTTCTTCGCCGCCACCGGGCAGCCGCCCGTCACGGCGACGACCCGCCTCGTGCGTGAGGCGCAGCCCGACCTTGCCGCGTTGCCCGCGGCGAAGCGTCTGTCTCCCGCGTTCTGTGCTGGCGTGATGCGCGGTCTCGCGGTGCGCGCCATCGAGCGACCGAAGGCGGTGCCCGAGTTGAAGGCCGCCCTGGGCTGGGGCGCGCCGCCAGGGGGCGTCGAGCCGCGCGCGGTCGAATCCAGCCGAGTGGCTGCGCCGGCGCCAGCGCCATCCGTTGCATCGCTCGGCGATCGGCGAGCGGTTTCGGCTCCTGGCCAATCGACGCGCGAAAACAGATGGCCGAACTGGCTGCCTCTGGCGTTGGCGATCGGCGTTGCCGCCGTGCTCGGTGCCGTCTGGCTTGCCCGATAATGGATGCGAGTCGATACCGGGTATGGGGGACAGTGTGAGCCGGATTGCAGTGGTGGTGAACGGTCAGACGTGGGATGACCTGGGCCGGTCGTCCGATCTGCAGCGAACGGGGCGCGCGCTGTCGCTTCGAGGGCTTGTCACCACCATCGGCCTCGAGGTCGGTGCACGCCTCGGCCGGACGATCGAGCAGCTCACGCTGGGCCCACTCGTCTTCTGCCGGGCACGGGCGACGGGTGCGGACGCGGACGCCGTGGCCGCAGGCTTCGAGGTGCTCAACACGCCTCAGGTGGATAGCGACGACGCGGGGGCCGGGCTGTCACTCGAGGCGATGCGCGTCCATGCGCTCGCCGCACCCGATGCGATCGTCCTCGTCGGCGCAGCGATGCCGTGGCTGCCGCTGCGCAAGCGACTGGAGAGCGTCGCCTGCGAGCTGTTCGAGTTCGTGATTCCACCTCCGGGCAAGGTCCTCATCGATCAGACACGACTGATCGACCTTCGAACGGCCCTGCGTGACCGCGCCGCCGACGCGCGCTTCGCGCCGATGCTGGTGCAGGCGAGCCCACCGCCCAGTGCACCTTCGGGGGGAGCGAGCACATCCGCGGAGCCGAGGGCAGCCAACGCGATTTTGGGTAAGGTCAAGATGCTTGCGGCAGGCTACGGCATCGTCACCCGCAATGATGGCGGCGGGGATGTCGAGTTCATGGCGACCCAGGTCGCACCGCCGGGATTCGAGTTCATCGAAGTCGGGGACACGCTCCGCTTCGATGTGGTGGCCGTTTCGAACGGCAAGTGGCAGGCGGTGCGCGTGGTTCGCGCCTGAGCCGTGATGCAGGCGGGCGGGGCAGCCGACGTTGCGACTGTCACGGTCGATGCACGGGCTGCGTCTATCTCGTCAGCGGCACACTACACAATGAGAGAGCAGGGCACGAGGGATGGAACGAATCGTCGATGTGGTCACCCCGCTAGGCAAGGATGCCCTCTGGTTCCGGGAGATGGTCGGCAGTGAGGCCATTTCCGGGCTGTTCGAATTCGACCTGACCCTGCACAGCAAGCAGGGCTCGATCTCCGCGAAGTCGCTGCTCGGCAAGCCGATCACGATGCTCATCGAGACCGAGGCGAAGGGCGCCCCGCGCGCTCTGAATGGCATCTGTACGCGCTTTGCGTCGGCCGGGCGCGAGGGCGATCACCTGGTCTACACCGCCAAGCTGCGCCCCTGGCTCTGGCTTGCCAGCCGCCGGAGCGACTGCAAGATCTTCCAGTTCAAGTCGGTCCCCGACATCGTGACCGAGGTGCTTGCGCGGTACGGTCACCCCATCAGCAAGAAGCTCACCAAGAGCTACCGGAGCTGGGACTACTGCGTGCAGTACCAGGAGACGGACCTGAATTTCGTCATGCGCCTGCTCGAGCACGAGGGCATCGCGTTCTACTTCGATCACTCGCCGGGCAATCACACGCTGGTGCTGACCGACGACGTCTCGTCGCATTCGCCGATCAAGGGCAAGTCCACGATCAACTACATCGGCATCGATGCGGTCACCGTAGCCAATGAAGAGCACTTCAACAGCTGGTCGATCCGCGAGGAAATCGATCCGGGCGAGTACTACTCGATCGACTATGACTTCGAAAAGCCCTCGGTCGATCTGTACGCCGTGCGTGGCGATGCCCGCGGACACAGTCACGACAGCTACCAGCAGTTCGACTGGCCCGGCGGTTACACCGACCACGGGGAGGGCGAGAAGTACGCCAGCGTGCGCATGGAGTCCCTGACCGCCGAGCAGGAGCGCGCCTACGGTACCTGCACGGTTCGTACCATGGCGCCGGGACATCTGTTCACGCTGGCCCGCTGTCCCCGGGAGGATCAGAACCGCGAGTACCTGATCGTCGGCGTCTCGTACTTCTTCCGCGACAACTCGCAACGCACGGCGGGCGACGGCGCGGGCGACTCGATGTGGGAGCTTCGCGTCACCGCCCACCCGTCGAGCATCCCGTTCCGGCCGCAGCTGGTCACGCCCAAGCCCCGCACCACCGGGCCCCAGACGGCCGTGGTCGTCGGCCCCGCGGGCGAGGAGATCTACACCGACAAGTACGGCCGCGTGAAGGTGCAGTTCTTCTGGGACCGCTATGGCAAGAAGGATCAGGACTCCAGCTGCTGGATCCGCGTGGCCACGCCGTGGGCGGGAGAGAAGTGGGGCGCTATCCACATTCCACGCATTGGTCAGGAGGTGGTGGTCGATTTCCTCGGCGGCGATCCCGACTACCCGATCATCACGGGCAGCGTCTACAACGCCGAGCAGATGCCGCCCTACGCCCTGCCCGACAACAAGACGGCCAGCGGATTCAAGTCGCGGTCGACCAAGGGCGGTGGCGCAACCGACTTCAACGAAATCCGCATGGAGGACAAGAAGGGCGAAGAGCAGTTCTACATGCACGCCCAGAAGGATTTCGACACGGTCATCGAGAACGATGAATCCCGGACCGTCGGGCGCGACCGCAACACGCGCATCGGACGCAATGATTCCCGCTTCGTCGTGGCCGACGACACCCATGTGATCAAGGCCAACCAGCGCAACCAGATCCAGGGCAACCAGGCCACCGAGGTGACCGGCAACCAGGACACCACGGTCAAGGGCAACCAGAGCAACATGGTCATGGGCGGCCGCACCCAGAGCGTCAAGGGCAAGCTCAAGGAGAAGGTGGGGGGCGATCACCGCGAGTCGATCGGCGGCGATCACACGTTCAACGTGAGCGGAGACGAGGCCATTCAGATCGGCGGCAAGCAGTCGAGTGTCGTCAAGGGCGGCAAGAGCGTGGTGGTCATCGGCAAGTACAACAACACAGCCACCGGCACGTTCAGCGCCTTCGGGGCCGCGGGCATGGGCTTTCTCACGCCGCTCAAACTGACCATGCAGTGCATGCAGCGCGAGGCCAGAGTCCTCGCCGACGACAATGAGATCGTCACCGGCATGCAGCGCTCCACGGTGGGCGGCGTGAGGAACGTGACGATCGGCGGCGCCGATTCGCTCAAGGTCGCCGGGGCGCAGACCACGACGGTGGGGGGGGCGAGCAGCCTCACGGTGGCCGGTGCCGCCT
>CAZSTF010000178.1:0-3733 GCA_964609555.1 uncultured Alcaligenaceae bacterium
TCTCCGCGAAGGCCCCCTGAGCCTCGACGAGGGCCACGTCTTCCCGCCGCCCGCGAACGGGTGCGGGCGTCGGCGCCCGCACCCGCCGACGCGCGCATCGAGCCGACCGTGTCAGTCCCCGTGGACGACGCACGGCGCGCCGATGACGCGGAGCCGCCGGCCGCGCCGGTGCGCAACACGGACTACGACGCATGGCGGAGTGCTCGCCGAAAACCGAGCGACGACGCTGCCGCAGTCTCTGCATCCGAGGGTTCGCCCGGTTACCGCTGGAGGAAACCCGCACGACCGATGAGCACGGCCGAGCGTATTGGCTGGACGGTGCTCGGCCTGTTCGCCGCATCCGCGCTCGTGCTGCAGACGCTGTACGTGTTTCGCGACACGATCGCGGCGCGTCTGCCGCAATCGCGACCTGCACTCACGTGGCTGTGCGACTGGGTGGATTGCCGCATTGCACCGCCTCGGGCGCTTGCGAGCGCGGGCTTTGTGAGTTCCGAGCTCGCGGCCGATCCAGCCCACAAGGGGCTCCTGATCCTGATCGCGACGCTGCGCAACTCGAGCGATACCTCGGTCGCCTTTCCGCACCTCATCCTCACGCTCGAAGCGACCGACGGCCAGCCCGTGGCGCGCAAGGTGTTCTCTCCGGCGCAATACCTGCCCGCCAGCGCCAAGGTGGATCAAGGCCTGCCTGGGAACACCGACATCGAGGTCAAGCTCTACCTTGATGCGAGCCAGGTCAACGCCGTCGGCTTCAAGGTCGATCAGGCCTATCTGTGACGCGATCGCCGAGCGCGCTCCCGCTCTGGGCAACGCTCGTGTGTGCGGCGGTGATCGTCTACGCGAGCCTGCAACCCTTTTCCGGCTGGACGCTGCCGCCGTTCGGCCGCGCCTGGCTGTTCGAATTCGATCTCACGCGCCGGTACACGCGCAGCGATCTCTGGCTCAACATCGCCGCGTATGTGCCGCTTGGCACGTCGCTGCTGCTGCTTTTGCACGACCGGTTGGAGCGTGGTCGCGCACTCAGTCCGCTGCGTGCGCTCCTCGCGGCACTGGCGGGCGGGCTCGCGCTGTCGCTTGCGATGGAACTGTGCCAGGTGGCCCTGCCACCCCGGGTCGCCAGTCTTCACGATGTGCTGTTCAACGTCCTCGGAACACTCATCGGTGCGTCCATCGGCCTTGGCGTGCGACGCCTGCTCGGGCCGCTCGCGCGTTGGCGTATGCAATGGATCGTGCCGGGCGCCGCCGGAGACCTTCAACTCGTGCTGCTCGCGGTGTGGCTGCTGGCCCAGGTCAATCCCGCGATCCCCGTCTTCGGAACGGCGTTCCATCCGGGCGTCTCCGCCGCGTCCGCGGCGTACGATCCGGCGATCATCCTGATCGAGGCCGTGCAGACGGGCAGCGCCTTGGTCGGCATCGGTCTGTTTGCCGATCTCATGATGCGGCGGCGTCTGAGCGGGGGGGTGGCCTTGGTCGTGATTCTCGCCTTGGCCCTGCTGCTCAAGTGGCTTGCCGCCGAGGCGCTGCTCACGCCGCCGGCGCTCGACGCCTGGCTCAGACCGGGACACAGTCTGGGCTTGGGTCTCGGCGCGGTGCTGTTGACCGCGCTGTTCTGGCTGCCGCGTCAGGTCAAGTCGGTGCTCGCAGGGGTCGCGCTCTTGACCAGCGTGCTCGTGCTCGCTCTCCTGCCCGATTTGCTGCTCGCCAGCGCCCCGTTGTCCGTGTTCGCGCTCCGCTTCGGCCATCTGCTGCACCTCAATGGGCTCACGCAGGCGGTGGCCCTCGTCTGGCCACTCGTGGCGACGCTGGTGCTCTTCTGGCGCTTCGGCGTGGAGGTCAGGAATCCATTGACCCTGAGCGACCACACGCGATCGGATTCATAGAATCCCGCCCATGAGCGGACACTTCACGTGCCCCGGCCCGGCGGGCCCGATCGAGGTGGCCTTGGCCGAGCCCACGCAGTCACCGCGTGCGGTGGCACTCCTCTGTCACCCCCATCCGCAGCATGGCGGGACGATGGACAACAAGGTCGTGCACACCTTGGCCAAGGCAGCACTCGACGTGGGTGCGGTCGCCGTGCGCTTCAACTTCCGCGGTGTCGGCCAGAGTGCGGGGGCCTTCGATCACGGCATCGGCGAGACCGAGGATGCGGCGGCGGTGCTCGACTGGCTGCGTGCGCGGTATCCCGGCCTGCCGCTCGTGGCCGGTGGTTTCTCTTTCGGCGCTTATGTGCAGACCCGACTCCTTCCGCGTTCGGAGCCGAAAGCGCTCGTGCTCGTGGGGCCGGCCGTGAGCCGCTTCGAGGTTGGGCAGCTTCCGGAACGCGTCGCCGAGGGCACGCTGGTGGTGCACGGCGAGGCCGATGAGGTCGTGCCGCTCGCGGCGGTGCTCGACTGGGCGCGTCCGCAGGCGCTGCCGGTCACCGTCTTCGCGGGCGTGGGGCATTACTTCCACGGGCAACTCGTGCGCCTGCGGCAGGTCGTACGCCGGGCGCTCGTGGCGCGGCTTTCCGAAGCGGACCTCTGAGCCCTCCGCTTTCCTCCATCCTCACATCAGCTCGGTCATGCTCTGGGTTAAATCACTTCACATCATCTTCATGGTCACCTGGATGGCGGCCATCTTCTATCTGCCGCGTCTCTTCGTCTACCACTGCCAGGCGCTCGCCGAGGGCGATGCGCGCGGGGACGCCCGCTTCAAGGTGATGGAACGCAAGCTCTACTGGGGCATCATGACGCCGGGGGCAGTGCTCACCTGGGTGTTCGGGCTCTGGCTCTGGCTCGGCTACGGCATCACGGGCAAGTGGCTCATGTGGAAGCTCCTTCTCGTGCTTGGGCTCGTCGCCTTCCACGGCCTGTGTCACTGGCATCTGCTCCAGTTCGCCCGCGGGCACAACCGCCATTCGGAGCGCTACTTCCGGCTCATCAACGAAGTGCCGGTCGTCACGCTCGTGGGCGCGGTGCTGCTTGTGGTGTTGAAGCCGGTATGAGCCAACCCGAAGGTGCCGCGCTCGTGCTCTTTTCGGGTGGGCAGGATTCGGCCACCTGCCTCGCCTGGGCGCTCGACCGGTATGCGCGGGTGGAGACGATCGCCTTCGACTACGGCCAGCGCCATCGCGTCGAGCTCACCATCCGGCGCGCGTTCCTCGAGCGCCTTCGCGCGGCCTTCCCTGGCTGGTCGTCCCGGCTGGGTGAAGATCATTTGATCGATCTTGCGGTGCTCGGCCAGGTGAGCGAGACCGCGCTCACGCGCGAGGTCGAGATCCGACAGGCTGAGAGCGGCTTGCCGACAACCTTCGTGCCGGGACGCAATCTGCTCTTTCTGACTTTCGCTGCTGCAGTAGGGTACCGGCGCGGCATCGACATCCTCGTCGGCGGCATGTGCGAGACCGACTACTCGGGCTATCCGGACTGCCGGGCCGGGACGATGCGCGCGATGCAGGAAGCGCTCACGCTCGGCATGGACCGCCCGATCACGATCGCCACACCGCTCATGCACCTCGACAAGGCCGCAACCTGGGCGCTTGCGCATGCGCTGGGCGGCGCGCCGCTCATCGAACTGATCCGCGAGGACACCCACACCTGCTACCTCGGCGAGCGCGGGACGCGGCACGACTGGGGCTACGGCTGCGGGACCTGCCCCGCCTGCGAGCTGCGTCGGCGAGGGTATGAGCGGTGGGTGGCATCATGACCTATTCGGTCAAGGAAATCTTCTACACGCTGCAGGGCGAGGGCGCGCAGGC
>CAZSTF010000179.1:0-3727 GCA_964609555.1 uncultured Alcaligenaceae bacterium
GCCGCCCGGCGCGGCGAGGCGCTGGGGCTGAATGCCGACGAAATGGCGTTCTACGATGCGCTGGCGGCAAACGAGGCGGCCGTGCGCGAGCTGGGGGACGCGACCCTCAAGAAGATCGCCGTCGAGCTGACGGTGAGCCTGCGCCGCTCGGTCACGGTGGACTGGTCGGTGCGTGAGACCGTGCGGGCGAAGTTGCGCGTGATGGTGAAGACGCTGCTCCGACGCTACAAGTACCCGCCGGACCGGCAGGAGGAGGCCACGGAGACGGTGCTCCGGCAGGCCGAGTCGTTGAGCGCGGAGTGGGCGGCGGCCTGAGCTCGGCCGTCACGTTCGCCGCGACTTTCGCCGTGACGCCGCGGGGTCGCCTGTCGGCGGCGCCTCCCTACAATCCTGCGTTTCCCTGCAAACCGTTTCCCCCATGCCCGAACCCCGCATCGCGATCTGTGGCTCGATCGCGTTCGACACCATCTGCGTCTTTCCCGGCCGCTTCGGCGAGCACATCCTGCCGCATGCGACGCACAAGATCAGCGTGTCGTTTCTCGTCGAGCAGCTGCGGCGCGAGTTCGGCGGTTGCGCGGGCAACATTGCCTACAACCTTGCGGCGATCGGTGGCGCGCCGGTGGTCTGTGCGACCGTGGGCAATGATTCGGCGGGCTACCGCGACCGGCTCCGGCAACTGGGGGTCGCGCTCGATGGGGTGCGCGTGGTGCCCGAGGCCTACACCGCGCAGTGCCACATCACGACCGATCTCGACGACAACCAGATCACGAGCTTCCATCCGGGCGCGATGTTTTTCTCGCACCTCGTCGATGTGACCGCGCTCGAGAACATCGCGCTCGGCATCGTCGCACCCGACGGGCGGGACGGGATGTTCCGCCATGCACGCGGCTTTGCGGCCAAGGGCATTCCGTTCGTGTTCGACCCCGGGCAGGCGATGCCTGCGTTCTCGGGCGAGGAACTCTGGGAACTCGCCGGACTGGCCGACTGGGTGGCGATGAACGATTACGAGGCCGAGATGTTCACGCAGAAGACCGGCCGGTCGATCGAGGATCTCGCCCGCACTAAGCGCGGCGTGATCGTCACGCTTGGCGCGCAGGGTTCGCGCGTGCATGAGGGCGGTGCGGTGACGGCGGTGCCCGTCGTGCCCGCCGAGAAGATCGTCGATCCGACCGGCTGCGGGGACGCCTTCCGCGCGGGGCTGCTCTACGGGCTTGCGCACGGCTGGCCGCTCGCGAAGGCAGCCCGCTTGGGCAGCTTGCTCGGCTCGATCAAGATCGCCGAGCGCGGCGGGCAGAACCACGCGCTCTCGCCCGCGTTGGTTCGCGAGCGTTTCGAGCATGCGTGGGGCGAGCCGTGGCAAGCATGAACCCCGCAAGCGCCCATTTCGAACAGGCTCGCCGGGTGACGCTCGCGTTGGTTGCGGTGTCGATCATCCTCGGCATCGCGATGGGGACGCGCAACACGTTCTCCGGGCTCTTCCTGCAGCCGATCTCGGCCGACCTGCGCTGGGGGCGCGAGGTATTCTCCTTCGCGGTGGCGCTGCAGAACCTCGTCTGGGGCGCGGCGCAGCCGTTCGTGGGCTATGTGGCCGACCGCTGGGGCGCGAAGCGCGTGCTGGTCGGCGGGGCCGTGCTTTACGTGGCGGGTCTCGTCTGGACGGCGTTTCTCTCGAACCCGTTCACGCTCGCCCTCTCTGGCGGTCTGCTCATGGGCGTGGCGATTGCCTGCACCACGTATTCGGTGGCCTACAGCGTGCTCGGCCGCATGGTGGAGCCGGCCAAGCGCGCCTGGGCCTTTGGCATCAGCGCGGCGGCGGGCTCGTTTGGCCAGTTCGTGATGATTCCGCTCGGGCAGTGGTTCATCACGACCTCGGGCTGGTCGCTCGCGCTGCTCTGGCTGGCGCTCATCTGCGCAACCATGGCACCGCTCGGGGCGTACTTCGCGCGGCTGGGCCAGGAAGGCGCGTTGCCCCAGCCGACCGGAGCGGGACAGGCGAGCGCGAAGGAGGCGCTTTCGACCGCCCTCGCCGACCGGAGCTACATCCTCCTCATCTTCGGCTACTTCGTCTGCGGCTTCCAGGTGGTGTTCATCGGCGCACACCTGACGCCGTATCTGCTCGACCGCGGGGTGCCGGCGCATGTGGGTGTCACCGCGCTCGCGCTGATCGGGCTCTTCAACGTGTTCGGCACCTATCTCGCGGGCGTGGCGGCCGGCCGCGTGCCCAAGCGGCATGTGCTGGCGCTCATCTACTTCATGCGCTCGGTCGTGATCGTGGCCTTCCTTGCGCTGCCGCTCTCGCCGCTCACCGTGTATCTCTTCGCCGCGGCGATCGGCTTTCTGTGGCTGTCGACCGTGCCGCCCACCAACGCGCTCGTCGCCCAGATCTACGGCGCGCGCTACCTCGGGATGTTGGGCGGCATCGTCTTCTTCAGCCACCAGATCGGCAGCTTCCTCGGCGCGTGGCTCGGCGGCAAGCTCTTCGACGCCACCGGCAGCTACGACATCGTCTGGGGCATCATCATCGCGCTCGGCGTGTTCGCCGCGCTCGTGCACCTGCCGATCGACGAGCGGGCGCTCGAGGCGCGTTCGGCGTGAGCGTCGCGGCGCTCGGGCGGGGCGCCCTCACCCGGCCCTGACGGGCCACCCTCTCCTGCGAGGAGAGGGTTAGATCGCCCTCTCCCCCTGGGAGAGGGTCGGGGTGAGGGAAATCGCCTCCCGCATCAACCCTTGAGCAGCCCGAGCCGCTGCATCGTCGCCCGTTCCGCGGCAAAGGTGCGCGCCGCGTAGGCGGTGTACTCCTCGGTGTTCATGTAGACCGTCGGCATGTCGAACTTGCCGAGGATCTCGAGCACCTTCGGGTCATCGAGCGTCTTCCGGAAGGCGTCATGCAGCGTGCGCACGACGGCCGGATCCATGCCCTTGGGACCGCCAAAGCCGAACGGGCTCTCGGTGATCGTGTCGTAGCCGAGATCCTTGACCGTGGGCACGTTGGGGAAGCGCTTCGTGCGCGCGCGGCCCAACGTGGCGAGCATGCGCAGCCGCCCGCTTTCCACGTGCGGCGCGAACTCGGTTGTGCCGCTCATCATCATCAATTGGCCGCCGAGGATGGCCTGCAGGATTTCGGCGCTGCCTTTGTAGGGAATGTGATTGAGCTCGATGCCGGCCTTGGCGGCGAACTCCTCGATGGCGAGGTGCGGCGTGGTGCCGATGCCGGTGTGGCCGTAGTTGATCTTGCCGGGCTGGGCCTTCGCCGCCTTGATCATGTCCTCGAGCGTCTTGAACGGCGAATCGGCCGGCACCACGATGCCGAAGGTGTAGCCCGTGAGGCAGATGATGTGCGTGAGATCTTTCACCGGATCGAACGCCGTCTTCTGCATGTGCGGAATGCGGTAGATGCCGAGCGGCAGCTGGGTGAGCGTGTAGCCGTCGGGCTTGGCGGTGACCATGGCCGCTGCGCCGAGGGTGCCGCCCGCGCCGGGCCGGTTTTCCACCACGATCGAGGCGCCGCCCAGGGCTCGGCTCGCGCTCTCGGCGAAGGCGCGGATCACCGCATCCGACGAACCCCCCGGCGGCCAGGGGCAGATCAGCGTGATCGGGCGCGCCGGAAACTTCTCCTGCGCGAGCGCGGCGGGCGCAACGCAGGCGAGGGCGGCAGTGCCGGTGGCCTTGAGCAGGGTGCGGCGGGTGAGCGGGTTCATCGGGTCTCCTCCTTGGGACGTGGGCGTCT
>CAZSTF010000180.1:0-3715 GCA_964609555.1 uncultured Alcaligenaceae bacterium
GGGTCGCCGTCGCGCAGCTCGATCGCCTCGCGGCTGCCCGTCGAGGCACCGCTCGGCACCGCGGCGCGGCCAGTGGCGCCGCTTTCGAGCACGACATCGGCTTCCACGGTGGGGTTGCCCCGTGAGTCGAGGATTTCACGGGCGATGACATCGACGATGGCTGACATGGATTCGGTTCTCTCGTTTCTGGTCGGTTGCTTCAGGCGTTCAGATGCCGTCGACGACGATCATCGTGAACTCGGCTGCGCCGAGACGCTTCTCCCGCGCGGCCTGATAGGCAGGGCTGTCATAGAAGGCGCGAGCCGCCGCCCGGTCGGGAAATTCGAGCACGACGACGCGTGAACGCTCGAGTGTGCCTTCAAAGGCTTCCGGATTGCCACCCCGCACGATGAAACGCCCACCGGCGGCGGCGACCGCCGCGGGCGTGAGCGCCATGTAGTCCTTGTAACGCTCGGGATCGGTCACGTTGACCGAGGCGATGACATAGGCCGTCATAGCTTGTGCGCTCCCTGCAGGCTGTGTTCCATGAAGCCATGACGCTTGACCACGCCGTCAAGCTCCTTGAGCTGTTCGAGCAGCGCCCGCATGCGGGGCAGCGGCCAGGCGTTGGGGCCGTCACTCTTGGCCTGATCCGGTGCGGGATGCGTTTCCATGAACAGCCCCGACACGCCGGCCGCCACAGCGGCACGGGCAAGCACCGGCACGAACTCACGTTGGCCGCCGCTCGAGGTCCCCTGCCCTCCCGGCAGTTGCACCGAATGGGTGGCATCGAAGACCACCGGGCAGCCCGTCTCGCGCATGATCATGAGCGAGCGCATGTCGGAGACGAGGTTGTTGTAGCCGAAGGACACGCCCCGCTCGCAAACCAGCAGCGTGTCGGCCACGCCCTTCGCCTGAGCCGCTTCGCGCGCCTTGTCGACCACGTTCTTCATGTCGCCCGGGGCCAGGAACTGCCCCTTCTTGATGTTGACCGGCTTGCCGCTCGCCGCGACCGCATGGATGAAGTTGGTCTGACGGCAAAGAAAGGCCGGGGTCTGGAGCACGTCCACCACGGCGGCCACCTCGTCGATCTCGTCGATCTCGTGCACATCGGTGAGCACG
The DNA here is from genome assembly GCA_964609555.1 of uncultured Alcaligenaceae bacterium. GTDB lineage: Bacteria > Pseudomonadota > Gammaproteobacteria > Burkholderiales > Casimicrobiaceae > Casimicrobium. The sequence continues at coordinate 1,102 of CAZSTF010000180.1, forward strand.
GGCACGCCGATCTGACGGCGCACCTCGGCGAGGATACGCAGGCCTTCAGCCATGCCCGGCCCGCGGTAGCTCTTGCCACTTGAACGGTTCGCCTTGTCGTAGCTCGACTTGAAGATGAACGGGATCGCCAGCGCGCGACAGATCTCGGCGAGCGCACCCGCCGTGTCGATCTGCAGTTGTTCGCTTTCGACGACGCAGGGGCCGGCGATCAGGAAGAACGGATGCTCGAGTCCGACCTCGAAACCACAGAGCTTCATGCCACGACCTCCGCCTGTCGGTTCGCGCTCGGGCGGCTGCTCTCGGCCCGCTGGCGCATCGCTGCAGCGATGAACGCCTTGAACAGCGGGTGGCCGCCGCGCGGCGTGGAGTTGAACTCAGGGTGATATTGCACGCCCAGGAACCACGGATGCACCGACTCGGGCAGTTCGATGACTTCGACCAGGTTCTGCACAGCCGAACGCCCCGACACGACGAGCCCGGCCGCCTCAAGCTCCGGAATGTAGCGTCCGTTGACCTCATAGCGGTGGCGATGCCGCTCGTTGATCTGCGTGCTGCCATAGACGCGCGCCGCCAGACTGCCCGCACTCAGCGAGGCCATCTGCGCGCCGAGCCGCATCGTGCCGCCCTTGTCGGATGCCTCGTCGCGGTGCTGGACCGCCCCGGCGGCATCCATCCACTCGGTGATCAGGCCGACCACGGGATGGGGTGTTGTGCGGTTGAACTCGGTCGAATGCGCCTCGGCCAGTCCGCAGACGTTGCGCGCAAACTCGATCAGGGCGACCTGCATGCCGAGGCAGATACCGAGATAGGGCACCTTGCGCTCACGCGCGAAGCGCACCGCGGCGATCTTGCCCTCGATGCCGCGCTCGCCGAAGCCCGGACCGACCAGGATCGCGTCCATGCCCTCGAGGGCGCGCGTGCCCTGGTCGATCAGTGCCTCGGACTCGACGTAGTGGATGTTGACCTTGCAGTCGTTGTGAATGCCGCCCGCCTTCAGCGCCTCGTTGATCGACTTGTAGGCATCGATCAGCTCGACGTACTTGCCGACGAAGGCAATGTCGACCGCATGCCGCGGGTGGAGCGTGCGCTCGATGATCAGGTCCCAGGCCGACAAGTCGGCGGGCCGGGCAACGATGTCAAGCGTATGACAGACGATCTCGTCGAGCAGCTGGGCGTGCAGATGCCGCGGGACCTTGAAGATGGTGTCGAGATCCGGCACCGAGATCACACCGCGCGGCTCGACATTGGTGAAGAGCGAGATCTTGCGCCGCTCGTCCTCGGGCACCTCGCGGTCGGAGCGACAAAGCAGGACGTCGGGGAAGATGCCGATCTCGCGCAGCTTCTGCACGCTGTGCTGCGTCGGCTTCGTCTTGAGCTCTCCGGCACTCGGAATGAACGGCACGAGCGTGAGATGGATATAGCAGCGGTTGCGGCGTCCGACCTCCACGCCCATCTGGCGGATCGCCTCGAGAAAGGGCAGCGACTCGATGTCGCCGACCGTGCCACCAATTTCGACGATCAGCACGTCGAGCCCCTCACCGGCTTGCCGAATCGACGCCTTGATCTCGTCGGTGATGTGCGGGATGACCTGTACCGTCCCGCCCAGGTAATCGCCGCGGCGCTCCTTGGCGATGACCGACTGGTAGATCTTGCCGGTGGTGAAGGAATTCAGCTTCGTCATCTTGCGCGAGACGAAGCGTTCGTAGTGGCCGAGATCGAGGTCGGTCTCGCCACCATCCTCGGTGACGTAGACCTCGCCGTGCTGGTACGGGCTCATCGTGCCCGGATCGACGTTGATGTACGGGTCGAGCTTGACGAGGGAGACCCGGAGACCGCGCGATTCGAGGATCGCGGCGAGCGATGCGGCGGCGATGCCCTTGCCGAGGGAGGACACCACCCCACCGGTGACGAAGACGTACTTGGTCATGACGTGCGCCGAGGGGGAAATTCAGATTCTACTCGGCGGCGCGGGCTCGACCCGCAGCCCGACGTTCATGCCTGTCGATGAAGTGCCATGTGTCGCCTGACGCCATTCCGGATGGCGCGGGCCAGCTTCATCTGATGCGCCGGATCGATCAGCTTGCGCTCTTCCTCGGGGTTCGAGATGAAGGCCGTCTCGACCAGGATCGAGGGCACATCCGGTGAGCGCAGCACTGCAAAGCCCGCCTGCTCGACCTGCCGCTTGTGCAGCCGGTTGATCGCGCCGAGTTCGGTCAGCACGGTGCGCCCGAGCTTCAGCGATTCGTTGATGGTGAAGCCCTGGCTCATCTCGAGCAGCAGACGGGAGAGTGTCGGGTCGCGCCCGGCGAGGCGCGTGCCGCCGATCAGGTCGGACTGGTTCTCGCGGTCGGCCATCCAGCGCGCGGCGGTGGAGGTCGCACCGCGCTCGGACAGCGCGTAGACCGAGCTGCCGCGCGCCTCGGGCCGGATGAAGGCGTCGGCATGAATCGAGATGAACAGATCGGCCTTCACCGCACGCGCCTTGCGCACCCTTTCCCCCAGGGGAACGAAGACGTCTTCATCGCGGGTGAGAAAGACGGCGATGCGGGGGTCCTGCTCAAGCAGCGTGCGCGCCTTGAAGGCGACCGCGAGCACCACGTCCTTTTCGTAATTG
>CAZSTF010000181.1:0-3624 GCA_964609555.1 uncultured Alcaligenaceae bacterium
CGTTCGGTCATGCGGCCTACTTCGGCTTGGGTGCCTATGGCGCGGCCCTCGCGGCCCAGGCGGGCTGGCCGTTCGGCGCGGCGCTCGCTGCGGGACTCGCGCTCGCGGCAGCCGCGGCGGCGCTCTTCGGTGCGCTGTCGGTGCGGCTCTCGGGCACCTACATGGCCATGCTCACGCTCGCCTTCGCGCAGATCGTCTGGTCGGTCGTGTTCCAGTGGGACGCGGTGACCGGCGGCAGCAACGGGCTCACGGGCGTGTGGCCGCCCGAGGCGCTCTCGGACCGAAACCGCTTCTACCTCTTCGCGCTCGCGCTCTGTGCGGCCGGGGTGCTGCTTCTCGCCTGGCTCAACCTGACGCCGTTCGGCCACGCGCTCCGCGCGGTGCGCGATGCACGCGTGAAGGCCGAGGCAATCGGCCTTGCGGCCACGCGGCTCCAGTGGGCGGCCTTCACCGTGGGCGGCACGCTCGCGGGGCTCGCAGGCGCTGTGTACGCCTTCTCGAAAGGCTCGATCTCGCCCGACGTGCTTGCGATCCCGCGCTCGGTGGATGCGCTCGTGATGGTGCTCCTCGGGGGGCTCAACACGCTCTTCGGCCCGGTGCTCGGGGCGGCGCTCTTCACTTGGCTGGCCGATGTGCTCGCGCGGACGACCGAATACTGGCGCGCGGCGCTCGGGGTGGCGATCCTGGCCGTCGTGCTCGTTGCCCCACGGGGCATCATGGGCACGTGGGGCGCTTGGCGCGCGCGGCGTGCGGCGCGCGAGGGCGACGGCAGCGAAGGGGCCCGCGGAGGCGCCCGATGAACGCCGCCGCACCTCGTCTCTCGGCCACGGGACTCTTCAAGCGCTTCGGCGGGGTGGCCGCGGTGCGCGAGGTGTCGTTCGCGGTCGCGGCCGGGGAGACGGTGGCCCTGATCGGCGCGAACGGCGCCGGCAAGACGACCACCTTCAACCTGGTGAACGGCCAGCTCGCGCCGGATGCCGGCACGGTGGCGCTCGACGGGCGCGATGTGACGCGGCTCACGCCTGCCGCGCGCTTTCACGCGGGCATCGGGCGCACCTTCCAGATCACCGCGAACTTCCTCTCGATGCGGGTCATCGACAACGTGCTCCTCGCGCTCGCAAGCCGCGAGGGCTGGGCCTCACGCATGACCTCGGTCTTCACCCGGCCCGGCGCAGCGGACGAGAAGGCCCGGGCGCTGCTTGCGCGCGTGGCGCTCGAGCACGCCGCCGAGGCGCCTGCAAGTGCGCTCGCCTACGGCGATCTCAAGCGGCTTGAGCTCGCCGTCGCGCTCGCCGGGGCCCCGCGGGTGCTCCTCATGGACGAGCCCACCGCAGGGATGAGCGCCGAGGAACGCACCGCCCTCATGACGCTCGCCCGCGAGACGGCGCGGCGGGAGCAGCTCGCACTCCTCTTCACCGAGCACGACATGGATGTGGTGTTCGGCTTCGCCGACCGCATTCTCGTGATGCACCGGGGCCGGCTCATCGCGCAGGGCACGCCCGAGGCCGTGGCGCAGGATGCCACCGTGCGCGAGGTGTATCTGGGCGCGGGCCCGGTGGCCAGCAGCGGAGGCGCGGCATGAGCACGCCGCTGCTCTCAGTGCGCGAGCTTTCGCTCTGGTATGGCCGGGCACAGGTGCTCTTTGACCTCGCCTTCGATGTGATGCCGGGCGAGGTGCTCGTGCTCGCGGGCCGGAACGGCGCAGGCAAGACGAGCACGCTTCGCGCGATCATGGGCCTTGCGCCGCGCGTGAGCGGCGAGATCGTCTACGCGGGCCAGCCGATCCGCAGCCTTGCACCGCATGCAATCGCCCGGCGGGGTGTGGGTTACGTGCCCGAGGATCGGCGCATCTTCGCCGAACTCACCGTGATCGAAAACCTGGAGGCCGGCCGAAAGCCCGCCCCGGCAGGGAGCCCGATTCGCCCGTGGACGATCGAGCGCATCCACGCCCTTTTCCCGAAGCTCGCGGAACTCGCCGACCGGCGCGGCGGCGCGCTCTCGGGCGGGGAACAGCAGATGCTCACGCTCGCGCGCACGCTCATGGGCAATCCGCAGCTTCTGCTCCTCGACGAACCCTCGGAGGGCCTCGCCCCGCTCGTGGTCGAACGCATTGCCGAGACGGTACGGGAATTGAAGCGCGAAGGGCTCACGATCCTGCTCTCCGAGCAGAACGCCCGCTTCACCGAAGCGGTGGCCGACCGGGTGCTCAGGCTCGATCGCGGCGTGCTGACTCAACCCGTCTGATCGAGCGCCCCATACCGCCGCGCAAGCACCGCCGCAAGCCCGGTGTAGGTCGCCGGGGTGAGCTGCGCGAGGTCGGCCTTGGCCGCATCGGGAATCGCCAGTGTGGCGATGAAGGCCCGAAGCGCGGGGCCGTCCACCCGCTTGCCGCGCGTGAGCTCCTTGAGCGCCTCATACGCCCCGGCCACGCCGTAGCGGCGCATCACGGTCTGGATCGGCTCGGCGAGCACTTCCCAGTTGGCGTCGAGGTCGGCGGCGAGTGCCTCCGCGTGGAGTTCGAGCTTGTCGAGTCCACGCGCGAGGCTGTCGAGCGCAAGCGCGCTGTAGCCCACGGCCACGCCCATGTTGCGAAGCACCGTGGAATCGGTGAGATCCCGCTGCCAGCGCGAGATGGGCAGCTTGTCGGAGAGATGGCGGAGAAGCGCGTTTGCGAGACCGAGGTTGCCTTCGGCGTTCTCGAAGTCGATCGGGTTCACCTTGTGCGGCATCGTGGAGGAGCCGATCTCGCCGGCCTTCAACTTCTGCTTGAAGAAGCCGAGCGCGATGTAGCCCCAGACGTCGCGGCAGAGGTCGATCAGGATCGCGTCCGTGCGGGCGATTGCATCGAAGAGCTCCGCCATGTAGTCGTGCGGCTCGATCTGCGCGCTCATCGGCTGCCAGACGAGGCCGAGCGACTCGACGACCCGCTTCGAGAGCGCCGGCCAGTCGACCGCGGGATAGGCGGCGAGGTGCGCGTTGTAGTTGCCGGTCGCGCCGTTCATCTTGGCGCGGAGCGGCACTGCAGCCACGCGCTCCCGCGCCGTCCGCAGACGATCGACGAAGAGCGCAAACTCCTTGCCCACCGTCGTCGGCGTGGCCGGCTGCCCGTGCGTGCGTGCGAGCATCGGCACGTCGGCGTGCGCCTGCGCGAGGGCGGCGAGGCGCTCGAGCACCGTCTCGAGCGCGGGCAGCCACGCCTCATGGACGCCCTGACGCAGCATGAGCGCATGGGCGACGTTGTTGATGTCCTCGCTCGTGCAGGCAAAGTGCACGAACTCGGCCTTGGCCGCAAGCGCCGGGTGCGGCGCGAGCTGGCGCTTGATCCAGTACTCGACGGCCTTCACGTCGTGGTTCGTCTCGCGCTCGATGGCCTTGATCTCGAGCGCGTTCGCAGGCGTGAAATCGGTAACGAGTTGGTCGAGTCGTGTCGACTCCTGAGCGTTGAAGGCGGGCAGCTCGATGATGCCGGGCTCGTCGGCGAGCGCCTTGAGCCAGGCGATCTCGACCCGCACGCGCTCCCTGAGCAGTGCGTACTCGCTGAAGGCATCGGCCACGGCACGCGTCTTGCCCGCATAGCGGCCGTCGAGCGGCGAGAGCGCGGTGACGACCCATTCTGGTGCGGAA
>CAZSTF010000182.1:0-3619 GCA_964609555.1 uncultured Alcaligenaceae bacterium
ATGAGCACGATGAACATTTCCCTGCCCGAAGAACTGAAGGTCTTCGTCGACCAGCAGGTCAGCGGCGGCGGCTACACGAGCACCAGCGAATACGTGCGCGAGTTGCTGCGCCGCGAGCGCGACCGCGCGATGCTGCGTGGCTTGCTGCTGGAGGGCATGAATTCGCCGCTCGTCGGCGAAGCGGACGCAGCCTATTTTGACGGGCTGCGCCGAGGTATTCGCGAGCGCGCTGCCGCGAAGGCGGGCAGCCATCCGGGCAAGAGCCAACCCGAAGGCACGCAGGGCCGCTGAGTGCGGGCGGCGCGGTCGAAGAGGCTGGTTTTCAGGGCTTCGGCTCGGGACGATGTCGAAAGTGCGATTGCGTGGTACGAAAGCGAAGCGGGAGAGGCGCTGGCGAATCAGTTCGTTGCCGATCTCGAAGCGGCTTACGCCCACATCGCCGCACATCCCGGTACGGGGTCGCCGAGTTGGGGGCACGCCCTGAACCTGCCTGGCCTGCGGCATTGGGGGCTGAAGCGTTTTCCCTACCTGGTCTTTTACGTCGAACGGCCCGAACACGTCGAAGTGGTGCATGTGCTTCACGGTGCGCGCGACATTCCGGCCTCGCTGGCCGGGCCGGACGGTGGCTGAGGTACCCTGATGCAGGCCATCAGCGAACACGCCGTCGAACAGGCCATGCTCGAGTGGCTCGCGGGTCTGGGCTGGCAGGTAGCCCACGGGCCGGACATCTCGCCACCCGACGCCCAGACCCCCGGCACCGAGCGCGATACCTACCGCGAGGTGGCGCTCAAGCACCGGCTGAATGAGGCCATCGCCCGGCTGAACCCCCACATACCGCCCGGCGCCCGCGACGATGCGCTGCGCCGGGTGCTGAGCCCCGACGTGCCGGGGCTCGTGGCGGCCAACCGGCAGGTGCACCGCTGGCTGGTGGATGGCGTGCCGGTGGAGTACCAGAAGGACGGGGAGACGCGCGGCGACCGCGTGCGGCTCGTGGACTTTGCCGATGCGGCGGCCAACGATTGGCTGGCGGTGAACCAGTTTTCGGTGCAGGGCGCGCGGCGCACTCGCCGCCCGGACGTGGTGCTGTTCGTGAACGGGCTGCCGCTGGGGGTCGTCGAGCTCAAGAACCCGGCCGACGCGGAGGCCGACCTCTGGGCGGCCTTCAACCAGTTGCAGACCTACCACGAGGACATTCCCGATCTCTTTCTCGCCAATGCGCTCTCGGTGGTTTCGGATGGCATCGAGGCGCGCATGGGTTCGCTCACCGCGAGCCGCGAGCGCTTCATGGCCTGGCGGACGATCGACGGGGTGACGACCGACCCACTGGGGGTGATGCGCGAGCTGGAGACGCTCACGCACGGGCTCTTTCGGCGCGAGGTGCTGCTCGCCTATCTGCGCGGTTTCATCCTGTTCGAGGACGACGGGCAGCTCGTCAAGAAGGTGGCTGGCTGGCACCAGTTCCACGCGGTGCGGGCGGTGGTCGCGAGCGTGCTCGAGGCGTCGCGCCCGCAGGCCGATGCGTCGCGTCGTGGCAAGGGCGGCGTGGTGTGGCACACCCAGGGGGCGGGCAAGTCCATCGAGATGACCTGCCTGGCGGGCGCGCTGATGGCGCACCCGCAGATGGGCAACCCGACCCTCGTGGTGGTGACCGACCGGAACGATCTCGACAACCAGCTTTTCGGCGTGTTCGCCGGGGCAACCGAGTTGCTGCGCGAGACGCCGGTGCAGGCGGACACGCGCCCCGAGCTGCGCCGCCTGCTGGCCCAGCGGCCTTCCGGCGGCATCATCTTCACGACGATCCAGAAGTTCGCGCCGGGGGAGGACGAGGACCGCTTTCCGATGCTTTCGGAGCGGCGCAACATCGTGGTGATCTGCGACGAGGCGCACCGCAGTCAGTACGGCTTCGAGGCGCGGCTTGCGGGGCTCGGTCGGGGGGCCGCCCCGCGCCCGGCCGAGGCGGCGAATGATTCGACGATGCTGCGCGTGGCGGAGCCGCCGGGGCCGTATCGCACGGATGCCACAGACACACGCACGGATGCGGGGACACGTGCATCCGTGCGCTACGGCTACGCCCAGCATCTGCGCGATGCGTTGCCCGGCGCGACTTTCGTGGCCTTCACCGGCACGCCGGTCAGTCTGGACGACCGGGACACGCGGGGCGTGTTCGGGGATTACGTCCACGTCTACGACATCGAGCAGGCGGTGCGCGATGGGGCGACGGTGCCGATCTACTACGAGAGTCGGCTTGCGAAGCTGGATCTGCGGGAGGCCGACCTCACCGCGCTCGACACCGAGGTCGAGGCACTGACCGAAGGCGAGGAGGGCGACGCCGCCCGGGTGGCGCGGCTTCGGCGCTGGGCGGCGCTGGAACAGTTGGTGGGGGCAACGCCGCGCATCCAGAAGGTGGCGGCGGACATCGTTGCGCATTTCGAGAATCGCCAGACGGTGGTGGAGGGCAAGGCGATGGTGGTGGCGATGAGCCGCGCGATCTGCGTGCATCTTTACAACGCCATCGTCGCCCTGCGGCCCGAGTGGCACAGCGACGACCCGGCCCAGGGCGCCATCAAGGTGGTGATGACGGGTTCGGCGGCAGACAAGGCGCTGCTCCGGCCTCATATTTACTCGAAGGACGTCCGCAAGCGGCTGGAAACGCGCTTCAAGAATGCGGCCGACCCGTTCAAGCTGGTCATCGTGCGCGACATGTGGCTCACCGGCTTCGATGCGCCCTGCCTGCACACGATGTATGTGGACAAGCCGATGCGCGGCCACAACCTGATGCAGGCCATCGCCCGGGTGAACCGGGTGTTTCGCGACAAGCCGGGCGGCCTGGTGGTGGATTACATCGGCATTGCCAACGAGTTGAAGGCGGCGCTGGCGGACTACACCCAAGCCCGCGGCCGCGGCAAGCCGACCATCGATGCGCACGAGGCACTCGCCGTGCTCGCGGAGCAGATGGACGTGCTGCACGACATGCTGCACGGCGTGGACTATGGCGATTTCCGCACTCACGCGTGGCAACGCCTGCCGACGGTGGCCAACCACGTGCTGGGTCTGGATGACGGCAAGAAGCGCTTTGCCGATGCGGTGCTGGCCGCGAGCAAGGCATTTGCCTTGTGCTGCACGCTGGATGAGGCGCTCGCGCACCGCGACGAGCTCGCGTTCCTGCAGGCGGTGAAGGCGGCGCTGACCAAGCACGGCAGCAGCGACCGGAAGCTCTCCGACGAGCAGAAGGAACACGCGATCCGGCAGATCATGAGCCGGGCCATCGTGAGCGACGAGGTCATCGACATCTTTTCGGCGGCGGGCTTGAAGCGGCCGGACATCGGCGTGCTGTCGGACGAGTTCCTCGAGGATGTGCGCCACATGAAGGAGCGCAACCTCGCCGTGGAACTGCTGGAGCGGCTGCTCAAGGGCGAGATCAAGTCGCGCTTCAAGACCAACGTCGTCCAGGAGGCCAAGTTCTCGGAGCTCCTGCAGCAGAGCCTGACCCGCTACCGCAACCGCGCGATCGAGACGGCGCAGGTCATCGAGGAGCTGATCGGGATGGCCAGGAAGTTCCAGGAGGCCGCCCGGCGCGGCGAGGCGCTGGGGCTGAATGCCGACGAAATGGCGTTCTACG
>CAZSTF010000183.1:0-3604 GCA_964609555.1 uncultured Alcaligenaceae bacterium
CGACGTACGCCAACCGGTTCTTCCCGGTCACCCAGCGTTGGTACACCACGTCCTCGGGCACCAGCCATTCCACACCGGCGCTGGCGGGGGCGGCGGCGCTGGTCTACCAGCAGTTCATCAACAACCCGGGCTATCTGTCGGCTCATCGCGCTCCGGCCGGATCGGCCCCGCCCAGTCCGGCCATGGTCAAGGCGTACCTTGTGAACAGCGCCCGCTACATGACCGGCGTGTCGGCCAATGACACGTTGCCGTCGATGAATCAGGGCATGGGTTCCGGCAACCTCGGTGTCGCGTTCGATGGCGTGCAGCGCATCATCCGCGATCAGGTGCCAGCTGACCGGTTCACCGCTTCCGGTCAGGCGCGGAGGTTCTATGCCACGGTGACCGATGCCACCAAGCCCGTTCGCGTGACGCTCAGCTGGACGGATGAGCCGGGCGCGACCGCAGGGGCGGCCTATGTCAACAACCTCGACCTCATCGTGCGGGCGAACGGTCTCACCTATCGTGGCAACGTCTTCAGCGGGGCCAACTCCGTGTCCGGCGGCAGCGCCGACATCCGCAACAACGTCGAAAGTGTCTTTTTGTCGGCGGGCTTGCCGGTGGGCACGATTGTCCAGATCGAAGTGCGCGGTACCAATATCGCGGCACAGGCCGACAAGACGGTCACCGGCGTGAACCAGGACTTCGCGCTCGTTGGCTACAACCTCGCGACCACGGCGCCCGTCGCCCTCCTGGAGCAGACGGCCGTCAGCCTGCCCACCGGCAACGGCGTGATCGAACCCAACGAATGCAACGCCCTGAATCTGCAACTGACCAACAACGGCGACGCCGCGGCGACTGCCATCAGCGGCAGCCTCACGACCAGCAGCCCGGGGGTGACGATTGCGCAGGGCACAAGTACCTATCCCGCACTCGCTGCTGGTGCGAACGCCAACAACAGCGTGTCCTACCAGATCAGCACCGCGCCGAGTGTCACCTGTGGCGCACTGATCAGCCTCAACCACACGGTGACCTTCACTGGCGGGCCGAGTCCCGCGGTCATCCCGTTCCAGTTGCGCGTTGGCGTGCCTGCGGTTGCGCTCGACCAGAATTTCGATGCGGTGTCGCCGCCGGCGCTGCCTACCGGTTGGACCACCAGCGTGCTGACGGGGACTGTCGGCGTTTGGACAACGTCGAATGCAGCGGGCGTCGCCGACACCGCCCCCAATGCCGCCGTGACCAACGGGATCGGGGCGGTGGCGAGCAATGCGCTGGTGAGCGCACCGATTACGCTCCCTGCGGGCCCGGACCCCACGGTCTTGACGTTCCGGCATCGCCGGGCGTTCGAGAGCGGCTTCGATGGTGGCGTACTGGAGGTCAGCACGAATGGCGGCGCCACGTGGACAGATGTTCAGTCCGCAGGCGGGACGTTCGTCGAAGGCGGTTACAACTCCACGATCTCGTCCGGCTTTGGCAATCCGCTTGCGGGGCGCCCGGCCTGGTCCGGCACGACCGCGAGCTATTCCACCGTCATCGTCAACTTGCCGGCCTCCCTGAACGGCCAGACGATTCTCCTGCGTTGGCGGGGTGGCTGGGATGATTCGGTCGTCGTGAGCGGCGTCAATTGGCGCATCGACGGCGTGACGCTCCAAGCCGGCTACACCTGCACCTCGGGTTCCGGTGTCTGCGCGCCCGCGACGCCGCCCAACCTCGCGTACGCGCCCGCGGCGGGCAGCACGGTCACGGCGTCCGGGGTGACCACGCCCGGAAGCAGCGGCACGTTGACCGTTGCTGCGACGCCGTCGGGCGGCACCGGAAGCGGCGCCGCCGCCACCACGACGGTCAACGGCTGCACGCTGACTGGAGCAAACGCGGCCAACTTTGCCGGGGCTGGCGCGGTCAACCTGAGCTTCGTCGGCGCGACCACGACACCGCAGAACATCGCGGTCACCTGCACGTCCGGTGACGCGGTTCGAACCGCCTCGCTCCAATGTGTGGAGACCAAGGGCGCATCGCCCGGCGTGAACCGCACCTGGCCGCTGTCCTGCCCCGCGGGGTGCTCGCTCGACGTCAACGGCGATGGCAATGTGACCGCGGCCGCGGATGCGCTGCTGCTGACGCGCTACCTGATGGGCTTCCGTGGCGCTGGCCTGGTCGCAGGCGTTCCGCTCGGCGCGGGTCGGCCGACGGCGGCCGCGGTGGAGGCCTTCATCGGCGACGCGGTCAAGTTCGATGTCTTCGGACGACCGGCACCGGTGGTCAACAGCACGCAGGATGCGCTCGTGCTCGCCCGGCTCATGCTCGGGGTGCCGAACGCCGACTTGCTGACAGGAATCCCCGTGCCGTCCGGGGCCACGCTGACGACCGGATCGGCGATCCGGTCGGCGATCAACACCCGCTGCGGAACGAGCTTCTGAACCGACGGGCTTGACCGGGTGCCCATCGCAGGGCGCCCGGCTCAGGCCAGTCGTCCAAGTCCTTCCACGCGGCACCGAGACGGACGACCCGACGTGGGCCGCCCGTGCCCGTGCCGCTTACAGGCTCTGCTTCAGTTGATCCAGGATCGCCGGGTTCTCGAGCGTGGAGACGTCCTGCTTGATTTCCTCGCCCTTGGCGATCGAGCGGAGCAGTCGGCGCATGATCTTCCCCGAGCGGGTCTTGGGCAGGTTGTCGCCGAAGCGGATGTCCTTGGGCTTGGCGATCGGGCCGATTTCCTTGCCCACCCAGTCGCGCAGTTCCTTGGCCAGCTTCGCTGCACCATCCTTGTCGGTCGGCCGCTGACCCTTGAGCACGACGAAGGCGACGATCGCCTCACCGGTCGTGTCATCCGGGCGGCCGACCACCGCGGCCTCGGCGACGAGCGCGCTGTTGGCCACGAGGGCGGACTCGATCTCCATCGTGCCCAGACGGTGACCGGAGACGTTCAGCACGTCATCAATGCGGCCGGTGATGCGGAAGTAGCCGTGCGCCGTGTCGCGGACCGCCCCGTCGCCGGCGAGGTAGTAGCCCTTCAGTTCCTCGGGGAAGTACGCCTTCTTGAACCGCTCGGGGTCACCCCAGATCGTGCGGATCATCGACGGCCATGGCTTCTTGATGACCAGAATGCCACCCGAACCGTTGGGCACATCGTTCGCGGTTTCGTCGACGATCGCCGCCTCGATGCCGGGCAGGGGCAGGGTGCAGGAGCCAGGGACCAGGGGCGTGACGCCGGGCAGCGGTGTGATCATGTGGCCGCCGGTCTCGGTCTGCCAGAAGGTGTCCACGATCGGGCAGCGCTCGCCGCCGATGTGCTTGTAGTACCACATCCACGCTTCCGGGTTGATCGGTTCGCCAACCGATCCGAGCAGGCGCAGCGAGGAGAGGTCGTACTTCTCGGGCGCGTGGGCGGGCGAGGTTTCCGCCGCCTTGATGAGCGATCGGATCGCCGTCGGCGCCGTGTAGAAGATCGTGCACTTGTGGCGCTGGATCATTTCCCAGAAGCGGCCGGCATTCGGCCACGTCGGCACGCCTTCGAAGATGATCTCTGTCGCGCCGGTCGCGAGCGGGCCGTAGCAGACATAGGTGTGACCAGTGACCCAACCCACATCCGCCGTGCACCAGAAGATGTCCTCGGGCTTGATGTCGA
>CAZSTF010000184.1:0-3602 GCA_964609555.1 uncultured Alcaligenaceae bacterium
GTGGTGACCTTGCCTGGCGCGTCGGCCCCGGGCTCGGGCGCCGCCGAATCGCCTCGCCTGCCTGCGTTCGAGCTGCCCCCCGCGCGTGGCGGTGACGCGGACGCGCGCCGGAGCGCGATCCGGGATGTGCTCCGTGACGCGGATCAACGCCGGGGTCGCGTGCCGCCTTCGGTCGCGCCATCGCTCAGCGAGCGGGAGCGCTTCGCGCGGGACGTGGAGAATGCGCGGCGCTTGGATTGCGCGGACGAGGCGAAGGAGAAGGGCCTCGCCAACATCCCCTCGGTCGTCTCGGGCGTGCTGACCGATCGCGGCTGCCGGATCCGATGATCGACGGATGACACTTTGCGGCGTGGGGGCGAGCGTTTTCCCGTGTCGTGCGGGCGGCAGGCGCGGGCGATAATTCGTTCTTGAAGGGGAGTAGCTCCCGCGTCGGTTCCGTCAGTACGTGCAGCCCGGTCGCGACACAGTCGCATCGATCGGGTGAATCCGGGACCGACGGAGTCCATCGGTCGCATCAGGCAAGGGGGCGCAAGGTCCTCCCATCGCGGCCGGAGACTCGTGCGAGACCTTCGCGAGACCCTCATCCTCGGTGCGCGCCGCTTCGTGACCGCGAAGTTTCGGCTCTGCGCTCCATGTCTTGCGAAGGCCCGGGTCCGCCGGGATCCGCGAAGGCCGTGCGTGCCGACGATGAAGGTCGCCCTTGAACCCTCCTTCGTCGGATTCTCTTCATGGAAACCATTGGCACCTGGTGGATGTGGGCGGCGTTTGCCGTCTTCGTCCTGGTTGCAATCGCCGTCGACCTGCTCGTGATGGAAAAGCAGGGCGCTCACAAGGTCACCTTCCGCGAGGCACTCATCTGGAGCCTCATCTGGTTCTCGCTCGCCTTCGTCTTCGTGGCCTGGCTCTGGTGGTATCTCGACGGCACGCAGGGCCGGGCGGTGGCCAACACGGTGTCGATGGAATTCGTCACCGGCTATCTGGTCGAGAAGAGTCTCTCGGTCGACAACATCTTCGTCTTCCTGATGATCTTCACCTACTTCGCGGTGCCCGCGGAGTTCCAGAAGCGCGCGCTCATCATCGGCATCATCGGTGCCATCGTGCTGCGTGCGATCCTGATCATCGCCGGGGCGTGGCTGCTCGCCCAGTTCCACTGGATCCTCTACGTCTTCGGTGCCTTCCTCGTGATCACCGGCTTCAAGATGTGGTTTGCCGCCGGCAAGGAGCCCTCGATCGAGGACAACCCGGTGCTCAAGCTCCTCAAGAAGCGCATCCGCATCACGCCCAACTTCGACGGCGAGCGCCTCACCACGATGATCGATGGCGTCAAGCACTACACGCCGCTCTTCGTGGTCCTGATCCTGATCGGCACCACGGACGTGATCTTCGCGGTCGATTCGATCCCGGCGATCTTTGCGATCACGAAGGATCCGTTCATCGTCCTCACGGCCAACATCTTCGCGATCCTCGGCCTGCGTGCGCTCTACTTCCTGCTCGCCGATCTCGCCGACCGCTTCCACCTGCTGGCCTACGGACTCGCCCTCGTGCTCGTGTTCATCGGCGTCAAGATGCTCTTGCTCGATGTCTACAAGATCCCGATCGGCGCGGCATTGACCGTCACCGCATCGATCATCGCGATCTCGATCTTCGCGTCGATGTGGACGACCCGGAAGACCGGCCGCCGCGCGCAGATAATGGGTGAATGAAATTGCGCAGTTGGCTTCGCCAGCTCGAGCCGCGGGTGCTGGCCGAATTCGATCGGCCGGCGCTCGCCTGGCTCAAGCCCTGGCTCGACCGGCATGACGTGTTCAGCTTCACGCGCGAGCCGCTCGCGCGCGGGCTCGCGTTCGGCATCCTCTGCGGCACGGTGCCTGGGCCCGTGCAGGTGATCGGCACCACGCTCCTGTGCGTGTTTTTCCGCGGCAACGTGATCGCCGGGATCGTTGGCTCGATGTGGACGAATCCGCTCACGCTCGTGCCGATCTACGTGGTGGCCTTCAAGCTGGGTGCCCTCGTGCTGCCCGGCGCGCACACGATGCCCGCGTGGAACGGTGCCGCGGGCACGGGCGGCTTCTTCTCGGGCCTCGTCGACTGGGTGCAGGCGCTCGGCTGGCCGCTCGCCGTCGGACTTCTCCTCCTCGGGAGCCTGCTGGCCGTCAATGCCTACGCGCTCACGCAGATCGCGTTTCTTGCCCCGGTGCGGCGGCGATTGAAGAGAATGCGGGCACGTACCGTTTCGGGTGGCTGAGGCAGCCCCCGCCTTTGCCTTCGATGCGTCTGCGCCGCTGGCTCGTCTCGCTCGAGCCCAAGATCCTGCATCAGTTCGATCGGCCGTGGCTCGCCTGGTTGAAGCCCTCGCTCGACCGCTCCGACATGCTGTCCTTCCGCCGCCAGCCGCTTGCGGTGGGGGTGGCCATCGGGGTCGCGCTCGGCATCGTGCCCACGCAGGCCGAGGTGATCCTGGTCGCCCTGCTGTGCGCGATCTTCCGCGGCAACATCGTCGCGGCGACACTCGCCGGCTGGTACAACAATGCGTTCACCTTCGTCGGTGTCTACTGGCTCGGCTACCTGATCGGCAATCGCCTGTTCCCCGGCGAGCACGAGTTCCCCGATCTCTCGGGCATCGAGTTTGGCTCCTCGCTCTGGTTCTCGAAGGTGCTCCACGGCCTCGGGCAACTCGGCTGGCCCACGGTCGTCGGCACGATGATCCTGGGCCTGATCCTTGCTGCCATCGCCTACTGCGCGGTGCAGATCCTCTGGCTCTGGCCCGCGTGGAAGCGGCTCAAGCGAATCCGCGCGCATCGTGCGCGGACGGTGTCGCCCTGAGCAAGCGGTCAGGGCTTCTTCTTCGCTCTCGGATGCGCCGCATCATAGGCGCGCGCCAGATGCGCGAAGTCGAGGTGGGTGTAGACCTGGGTCGACGCGATCGAGGCATGCCCCATCAGCTCCTGCACCGCGCGCAGGTCGCCCGAGCTCTGCAGCACATGCGAGGCGAAGCTATGGCGCAGGCGATGCGGGTAGACGCGCTCGGCGAGGCCCCGCTCGAGCGCGCGCGCCTTGAGCGCCCGGCGCAGCACGCCCGCGGCGAGTCGCCCGCCCCGCGTGCCCACGAAGAGCGCGGGCTCGTCGGACGGCGGCCGTGCAGCGAGCCAGGTGCGAAGCGCGGCGATCGCGGGTGGCCCGAGCGGCAGCAGCCGCTCCTTGCGTCCCTTGCCGAACACGCGCACCTCGCCCGAGGCGAGATCGAGGTCAGCGAGGTCGAGCGCGAGCAGCTCGCCAATCCGCATGCCGGTGCCGTAGAGCAGTTCGAAGGCGGCCTGATCGCGGGCCGCTTCCCAGCCGGGCGCGTCGCTGGCGTGCGCCGCTTCGGGGTCAGTCGGGGCGACGAGGCGCACGGCATCGGCTTCCGTGAGGGCGTTCGGCAACCGTCGCGGGGCCTTCGGGATGCGCAGGCCGGTGAGCAGACCGGGGTCGAAGCGCGGATCCTCACGCGCGAGGGCACGCCAGAGGCGCCGCCAGGCCGAGAGCGTGACCGCGAGCGTGCGCGGTCCGAGCCCGCGGCCGTGAAGCGTGGCGAGCGCCCGTTGCAGCGCGTGCCGGTCGAG
>CAZSTF010000185.1:0-3517 GCA_964609555.1 uncultured Alcaligenaceae bacterium
GAGGCCGCAAACGGCAGCCGACACGCGAGTTGAACGACCTCGGCCACGGTTGCGCAATCGAGCGCCGCGCGCTGGAACACATGCACCGGAAGCCCGATCCGCGTGCCGTCATTGACCGCGCGCAGGATGTTGAGCCCGATCGCAAGCCCGTGGGCATTGACGCCGATCTTGCCGACCATGCCCGCCTCGGCGACGAGCAGGACGTCCGGCCCTTCCGCCTTTTCCGCCCTTTCCGCCCGACGGATCCTGAGCAGGATCACGTGCTCGCGCTGCGCGCCGATCCAGTCCCAGTTCTGGGCTACGCGCGTGTGGCCGTCCCCCATGCGGCTGCCGCTCACGGCGAGGCTCGTGCACTCGGAGAGCTCGGGCCAGCCGAGCGCCGCATTGCGCGCCTGTGCGGCTTCGACGTCGCCCACCGCGCCACCGGGGAACACGGGCGGCAGGATCTCGGTGCGTGCATTGAGCGCGAGCACGGCATCGAGCGAGAGCCCGCTGCCCGCAGCGATGCCCTGCATCTCGGCGTAGAGCGCTGGGGCCAGATCGGCCACCACCTCGCGGTAGCGCCAGGCCTGCGCGCAGGCGGTGGGCCAGTCGATGCCCACGCTCGCAAAGATCGCCGCATAGACCCGCGCCGAGCCCAGCACCTGGGTGCGGGCGAGCGCGCCATGCTGCCGGCCGCGTTCGAAGGGGGTGCCCGAGGTGTCGATCCGTGTGAACATGGCGGTCATTCTTGCCCACTCGAAAGCCGATGAAAACGATCCTCGTCACCGGTGCCACGCGCGGCATCGGACTTGCGACCACGAAACGCCTGCTCGCCCGCGGCTGCCGCGTGCTCGCGCTCGGACGCGACTTCAGCCGCTTCGACCGCGAGGTCGTGGCCGAGCCGGGGCGACTCGAGCGCATCGTGTTCGATCTCCGGCGCGTCGGTGCAATCGAAGCGCTCGCACGTGACTGGGCCGCGCTCGATGGGCTCGTGAACAACGCCGCGATGCTCACCGCGCAGCCCTTCGAGAGTTACCCGGTCACCGACCGGCGCGACCTGATCGCGGTCAACCTCGAGGCGCCGGCCGAGCTCGCGCGCGTGCTGCTGCCGCGGATGCTCGAGCGTGCGCCCGATGCCGAGGGCGTGCGGGGGCGCATCGTGAACGTCGCCTCGGTCGCCGCCTTCGGTGGGCATCCCGATGTCTGGTATGGCGCGAGCAAGGGCGCGCTCGTCAATCTCACGAAGAGCCTCGCCACCCGCTACGGCCCCGAGGGCGTGCTCGTGAACGCCGTCGCCCCCGGGCCCACGAAAACCGATATGTTCGACCGCCTGCCGCGCTCGCGCATCGAAGCCTTCGAACGCGCCGTGCTCGCCCGCCGGTTTGCCGAACCCGACGAGGTGGCGCGCGTCATCGAATGGCTCGCGCTCGACGCGCCTGCCTACGTCAATGGCGCGACCATCGATGCTAATAGTGGAGCCTACCTGCGGTAGGGAAACGCTGATTGATCTGCTGTGCAGCCCGATTGCTTTGTCGCGTGCTCGCTCATCGCTCGCCTACCTGGAAGGTATGTCTCGCGATTCGCTGCGCGGCTTCTCGCACTCGGGCTTGCTCGCGACAATCACTCAGCGTTTCCCCAGCGCACGCGTCCGGCGCAAAGTTGGAATTCACGATAGTTTTCTTACTTGTTTGCCCCTGCCATGACGACGGTTCGCGTCCGTGACAAGCACCAGATCACGCTGCCCAAGCGCATCGTCGAAGCGGCGGGCATCGCGCCGGACGAAACGCTCGAAATTCGCTACGCGAACGGCGTGATCACCCTCGTGCGCACCGGAGTGCCGGCGCGCGGAGCGTCTGCGCGCGCCTGGCTCGGTGCCCTTCCAGGCCGCTGGGGCCGGAGCCGCGCGGCGATCGACCGGGCGCTCGAACGCGACCGCGAGAGCTGGGGTCGTCCTTGAGCGAAGGCACTCACCGCGAACCAGACAACACCTTCGAGGGCACGCTCGCCCGGATGCACGGGCGGCGGGTCTATCTCGACACCAACGCGTTCATCTACCTGCTCGAAGGTACGCCTGACGTCGGAGACCCGGTCGTCTGCAGCGCCCTTCATCCGACGACTACCGGAATGAGCACAAGATTCCTCGCCCATTGAGCTAGGTGGGGAGAGTTCTTGTGCACGTGGGTGGCAATGCAAGCGCAAGCAGTGTGACGGGCACCAGCTTGATGCATCCCACCGGACGCTGTCACGACAGCGAAATTGTTCTTCCCGAAAGCTGTATATAAACAGCCTTGCAAAGAATACGGTCCACAATCAGAATGGCGTCATCGGGCGGCCTTGTAGGCTGACCGTGTAAGGTAACCGTATTTAAGAGGAGTACTACACATGAAGCCAACCAGACAGCATCAGGACACAGAGAGCACTGATCGGCCACAAGACACCAAGATCACAGTCAAGCTGATCAAGTCGATGGACGAGCGCTTGGAGCAGCAGCTGAAGAGGCTCTGCATCAAGCGCGACCCGTACCTGGACGCCATCCTGGCCGCAGAGTTGCCGCGCGTGTCGGAGGATTTGAAGGGGCTTCGGCAGTCCGATGCCGCCACGCGGTACATCGGCGGCGAGCTGAAGCGGCAGGGGCTGGTGCAGGTCACGGTCAAGGTGCGCAAGAGCACGGCCGACCTGCTTACGCGAGTAACGGAAGAGCACAACCTGCACCGTGACGCATTCATCAACCGCCTGATATCGATGCTCCGCGGAGGAACAAAGACGATGGAGGCGCTTGGGCTCGACTCCGACTTTGCGCCCTATCCGGAAGCCATGGGTTTTCAGCGATGGCTGGCCAACTACGACGAGACAGCCCTGTCCAGTTTCGATGGCGTCCACGCGTGGACAGGCAACCTAAAGGAGCAGGGTCTAGAGGCTGATGAGTTGGCGTTCTGCGTGTGCCCGCTCAGGGCAATGACCTACTGGATCGAAGACCCCTTTCGCCACTTGCGTGCACAAGCATGGGTACGGCACGGAAAGCCGCTCTACGCCATCAAACCCAAGACAAGCGACATCTTTCTGGCCTGTTACCTGGAAGACCGATTCGTTCCGAACTCCTCGGACTACGAGCCCGAGCAACCTGAGCCGATTGACGATTACTGAGTCGCGAGGAGCCACAACCATGAGAAATGACAACAGCAAAGCCTTTCCGCCGCATACGTCCGATCGAAAGAAGCTCGACAGAGCGTTTGTTTTGCTCGGCGGCCGGATTGAACCCATCAACGGGACGGGTGAAGTGAGGTACTACCACCCCAACCGAAGCTCGACGTTGCGCCTCAACGTTCGAAGGAAGGACGCAGCAAAGAAGCTCAACACATGGGTGAATTTCTTGCGGAAGTTCGCGGCGCTTGAGGCCGCCAACGATCCGGTGTACTGGCCGAGTCGCAAGCGCTGTCGCTCCGAGTGCGGCAGACGCATGTCATCCAAGCCGAGATGATGCGCAGCACCCACCCTTGCCCGCCACCTGCACCGGCGGGCAGGGCACGCTGCCATA
>CAZSTF010000186.1:0-3467 GCA_964609555.1 uncultured Alcaligenaceae bacterium
ACCGGCCTGTCACGCCGGGGGTCGCGGGTTCGAGCCCCGTCCACTCCGCCAACATTCGTGAAGGGGCGAACCGAAGCGTTCGCCCTTTTCGTTTTCACTGGGTTGTCTGCCGTTGCTTGAGCACGGTCAGCTGCCGCCTCGGGATGCGATGCCATGTTTGATTTCGTCTACCGCAACAAGCGCCTCGTGCAGGTCATCCTCTTCCTGATGGTGCTGCCGTTCGCCTTCGTGGGCATCGATTCCTACGTGCGGACGAGTACGGCCGACAACGCGCTCGCCCAAGTGGACGGGCAGCCGATTCTCCAGGCCGAGTTCGACAATGCGCTGCGCAACCAGCAGGAGCAGATGCGCCAGATCCTCGGGCCGAACTTCGACCCGCGGATGTTCGATTCGCCGGAAGTCCGTCAGCAGGTGTTCGAGAGCGTGGTCAACCAACGCCTGATCCAGGCCAAGACGCAGAAGCTCCGATTCACCGCGACCGACGCGCAGCTCCAGCAGTTGATCCGCGAGCAGCCGGCGTTTCAGGAGAACGGACAGTTCTCGCTCGCGCGCTATGACGAGCTCCTGCGCGCGAACGGTCTGACGCGCCTGTCGTACGAGGCACGACTGCGCAACGACCTCGCCCAGCAGGCGGTGTCCGACCCGATCAACCGCAGCGGCTTCACGAGCGCCACGCAGGCGACCCTGTTCCAGAAGCTCATGGAGCAGGCGCGCGAGGTGCAGGTGGCCACGATCGACCCGGCGTCCTTCCTCGCGCAGACCAAGGTGGATGACGCGGCGGCCAAGGCGGAATACGACCGCTCGCCCGACAGCTACCGTGCCCCCGAGCAGGTCAAGCTCGAGTACGTGCTGTTCTCGCAGGCACAACTCGCCCCCACCGTCACCGTCCCGGCCGAAGAGGTCAAGGCCCAGTACGAAGCCCGCAAGAAGGAATTCTCGGCGCCGGAGGAGCGGCGGGCGAGCCACATCCTCATCACGTGGGACAAGGACGAGAAGGGCCAGCCGAAGGCCGACAGCAAGTCGGCGGCGCTCGAGGAGGCGCAGGCGCTTGCCACGCAGCTCGCGGCAGCCGATGCTGCCGCTTTCGCCGCCGCGGCCAAGCAGAAGTCCAAGGATCCGGGCTCGGCGGAGCAGGGGGGCGATCTCGGCTTCTTCCCGCGGGGGCAGATGGTCAAGGCGTTCGAAGATGCCGCATTCAGCCTGAAGCCGGGTGAGGTCAAGGGCCCGGTCGAATCCGAATTCGGCTATCACATCATCCGGCTCACCGAGATCAAGCCCGAGCGCGTCAAGCCGTTCGAGGACGTGCGTGCGCAGATCGAGACCGACCTCAAGCAGCAGCGCGCCGCCAAGCTGTTCGCCGAAGGAGCGGAGAAATTCCAGAACCGCGTTTACGAAGTCGCCGACAACTACAAGCAGATCGCCGAGGACCTCAAGATCGAGGTCAAGCGGACGGACTGGCTCTCGCGTGCCCAGGTCCAGGCCATTGCGGGCGGCAATCAGAAGTTCGTCGACGCGGTGTTTTCTCCGGCCAGCACGGGCGGCAAGCGCAACAGCGAGGCGATCGACCTCGGCAATTCGAGCCTCATTTCCGCGCGCGTCATCGAGCACAAGCCTTCGGCCGTGCGTCCATTCGAGGAGGTCAAGCCGCAGATCATCGCGGCGCTCCAGCGCAAGCAGGCGGCCGAACTCGCAGCGAAGGAGGGTGCGGCGCAACTGGCCGCATTGCAGGCCGGCACGCCCAGCCGTCTGACGTTCGCGCCCGCGCAGCGGCTCACCCGGCAGTCCACGCTGCCTGGCATCACGCCGGATCTGCGGCGTGCCGTGTTCGGCGCCGACCTGACGAAGGCCCCCGCCTATGTCGGCGCAGCCAACGAGTCCGGCGGCTTTTCCATCGTGCGCGTCGTCAAGGTCATCGAGCCCGAGGCCACGGATGCAAACAAGCTCAAGTCGCTCGGACTGCGCCTCGCGCAGCAGCAAGGCGGCGACCTGCAGCAGGCCTACCTGAGCGCGCTCAAGGACACGGTCAAGGTTGAGATCAAGCGTGCCGGCAGCGCGATCGCCAATGCCTCCAGCGCGTCCGCAACACCCCAGAACGAGGCTGGTTCCGCGAAGAAGTAAGCCACAGCGTCAACGCGACTAAAATCGCGTTTTTGCGAGTTCGCGATGCGACTGCGTGCCAAAGCACTGACCTTCGACGACGTCCTGCTCGTTCCCGGCGAGTCCAGCGTCCTGCCCAAGGACGTCGATGTTTCCTCCCGACTCACGCGTGGCATCACGCTGAACGTCCCTTTCGTCTCGGCGGCGATGGACACGGTCACCGAGTCCCGCTTGGCCATCGCCATGGCCCAGGCGGGCGGGGCCGGGGTCATCCACAAGAACCTCTCGGTCGCGCGGCAGGCACAGGAAGTGAGCCGCGTCAAGCGCCACGAGTCCGGCGTGGTCAAGGACCCGATCACCATCCGCCCCGACCTGCCGGTGCGCGAGGTGCTCGCGCTGACCCGCGAGCACAAGATTTCCGGGTTGCCGGTGCTCGAAGGCAAGCGTGTGGTCGGCATTGTCACCAACCGTGACCTGCGCTTCGAGACGCGTCTCGACCAGCCCGTGTCGGCCATCATGACTCCGGCGGAGCGCCTGGTCACGGTGCGCGAGGGCGACTCGATCGAGACCGCGAAGGCGCTGATGCACAAGCACCGCCTCGAGCGCGTGCTGGTCGTGAACGATGCCTTCGAACTGCGGGGCCTGATCACGGTCAAGGACATCCTCAAGTCCACCGAGCACCCGAAGGCTGCCAAGGACGAACAGGGCCGACTGCGCGTCGGCGCAGCGATCGGCGTGGCCGAGGGCACCGAAGAGCGGGTGGCAGCACTCGTCGGGGCCGGTGTGGACTTCGTGGTCATCGACACCGCGCATGGCCACTCCAAGGGCGTCATCGACCGCCTGCGCTGGGTCAAGCGCAACTACCCCGATCTTCAGGTGGTGGCCGGCAACATCGCCACGCGCGAGGCCGCGCGTGCGCTGGCCGAAGCAGGCGCGGACGCGGTCAAGGTCGGCATCGGCCCGGGGTCGATCTGCACCACCCGCATCGTCACCGGTGTCGGCGTGCCGCAGATCACCGCGATCTCGGATGTCGCCGCGGGGCTGGCCGGCACCGACGTGCCGCTCATCGCGGACGGCGGCATCCGGTTCTCGGGCGACATCGCCAAGGCCATCGCTGCAGGCGCGCATACGCTGATGCTCGGCAGCATGTTCGCCGGCACAGAGGAGGCACCCGGCGAGATCGTGCTCTATCAGGGGCGGAGCTACAAGGGCTATCGCGGAATGGGAAGCCTCGGTGCCATGGCCCAGGGCAGTGCCGATCGGTACTTCCAGGACAGTGCGCCGAACAACCCGAACACGGCCAAGCTCGTGCCCGAGGGCATCGAAGGCCAGGTGCCGTTCAAGGGGCCGCTCGCTCCGATCATCTTCCA
>CAZSTF010000187.1:0-3452 GCA_964609555.1 uncultured Alcaligenaceae bacterium
GACCGAAGATGACCACGCGCTTGCCGGCGCAGAGCGCGCGGATGTCCACCGGCTGTGGCGGCAGCGGACAGTTCTTGCCGTCGTCGTAACCGGTCGATTCCATCAGGGTGCCGGCGGGGAGGGCGTCTCCAACCTGGATCGTCATGGCGCGTGTCCTTTCGTGAGCTGAGCGCGGGTGGGTTCGATCAAAATTATCGGCGATGCCCACGCTTGCCACGTTACGGGACTTCGCCGAGCGTCAGGCCGACCGGGGGCGACCTCGGTTGCGCCGGTCGCTGCGAGCAGGCTGTGCCGCCCGGCTTGATTCGAAGCGAGCTTCGTCCAGTTCGACCGGGTTGCCCGCATTCACGCGTTGCTGCTGCGGCTTCGCATGTATTCAATCCGAGCCACGGCATTGTCCGGGTCGTAGCCGACCTCCATCATCGCGTAGCCGGAGAAGAAAGCCTCCATTGCCGCTTGCGCGGTGTCGGACACCGTCTCCTGCTCACAAATCCGCTGAAGCCGCTCGTGGGTCTGTTTGAGGTCAAGGTAGTCCTTGAGAACGCCAAAGGGCTGGATACGGGGCGTGAGCGATTCCGTGGCATCGTTCCAATCGAACCGAACAAAGCGCGAGAGAAACTCCACAAGCCCCGCGTCGTCAGCAGTTGCATCCTCCACCCATTGCCGTACCTCGCCGAGACTCGCCCAACGCTCCCAAAAGCCGAGTACGGCGGGTAGCCGCGGGTGACGAAGCATCTTCTCGTCCGCGGACAACTTTCGCATTTGCTCTAGCCACGTCTCTTTCAGCGGCCGGATGTCCTCCCCGGCCAGCGGCGGGTGGGTTCCGGGAAACACTCGAGTCCATGTCGCAAGGTTGTCGATACCACTTTCAAGCAGGCGAATCACCTGCGCCGCGGTTGCAGGCGCGTGGCCGTCCCGGATTGCGGCCAGAAGTGCGCTGGCGCGCTCGGTTTCGGGCAGCCGTTGGACGAGCCTCAACACCAAACTCGCGGCCAGCCAGTCCTCGCCCAACGTTGAACTACTTGCTTGTTTTTCGTCAATCAATTTATCCGCGACAGTGAGGAGGGCCTGAATGACAATTGGAACATCCTCGTTGGCGATGTCCTTATTGATGTGGTCTTGCAAGCGGTCAAGGAGCGCGTAGGACTTGGTCACGCTCGCACGGCCGCGAACCGCCGTCGCGTTTGTGAGGGTTTGCGCGAACGCGTTGACATCACCGGCATGTCTGAGAAGCTCATCGATGTCGCGACGCCCGACGAAAGACGGCGGCATGAAGCGAAAGTAGGTCGGCAAGCAATCGGGATGACTCGCCCGGAGCGCCCGACGCCACGCAGAGAGATCGGTGCCCATGGGCGCGTGTCCGGTTTTCGGGAACAGGCGCCACACGAGCGTTTGAACCTTGCCGCGCAAGGGCTCGGGAACTTCGTTGGCCCACGCTTGGTGAAAGGCATCGAACTCCCGCTTTTCCTCCGCGTCCTGGTCTTCAGTCGGGCCAGCAAAGCGCTCGGGCTGTGCCCGGATCGTGTCGTAGAGCTTTGGGCGAAAAATCCGAATGGCTTCGAGTGCGATGAAATCAACCGCATTCACTTCGCCGCGTACTGCCGGGTAAGTGATCGACAGCGTGTTTACCAGACGGACAACGTCGCGCGGAACGTTGAGCAATGGTCCGATGCCTTGTGATTCATGAACAAGCTGGAAAAGTTCCCAGTCTGCACAGAGTTCCGCTGGCGTACCTTCAACCAGCTTTTGGAGTTGAGCGTAGGCCTCCCGTCGCAGCACGGTGCGATCGACGACGGGCATTTCAAACGGAACCTGGAGGATCTTTTCCAGAAAACGATCGCCGGGCAGGCCGGTTTGCTGCTCGATTGCACGAACCGCGACTGCGCGGTCGAAGGCGAGGAGGTAGAGGACGTTTGGAAAATCGGCGAGCGCCTTGACGACGGTGAAGATTTGCCGCGTTTCGCCGGGCGTGAGTCGGTCGATGTCGTCAACGAGTACGAGGATGCGCTTGTCGGCCTTGACCAGGAGTCCGGAAATTTCCGCTTTTAGTGCGGGAACGCCCTTCGAGCTTTCTCTCCCTCGCTTGGCGATGTGTTCGCCAATCTTTCCGCCCGCTCCTCCAGTGAGGCCGGTCAGATCGGCCATGCCACCCACGACCTCCGCATATTCCGCCACCTTCATGGCAACGCTCTTGAGGACCTTCAGTTTGCTTTTTGACAGGGCGTCCTGAAAATGACCAAGGCACGCCCGCGCCAGATCGTCATCGCCCGTGAACCACCACGGGTTGAATGTGATGACGACCGGCCGATCGCCCTCGGGCCTCTGCTCGATGTCGTGCTTGACAAAGTTGAGCACCGTCGATTTGCCCGATCCCCAGGGGCCGTGAAGTGCGAGAACGAGCCCGTCTTTGCCTCGATACCCGCAGATGCCTTTGGCGAGGCTTTCGGCAAACGGCGCGTACCCGAACCGATCGTCTTTCGGGTCTTCGAGGGGGCGGTCGGGCGAGAGGAGTAAGTTCATTTCACGCTCCACATTTCGGGAATCGTCGGTCGTGCTGTGCCCGCATGCCGAGGGTGCTGTCGGGGCGTCACGCACGGGCCAGCGGCTGCACGGCAATTCTGGCGAACCGTGCGCACGAAGCTCTCGTCGCCCAATGGACGGTGTTCGACGAAAATTGCCTTTGATGACTCAACTCACCACCCTGCGGAACTTCGCCCTGCATCTGGCCGATGTCGCGCGACCGATTGCCCGCCGTTATTACCGCACCGACCTCGAGGTCATCGACAAGCCCGATGCCACGCCGGTCACGCTCGCCGATCAGGAGATCGAGGCGGCGCTTCGGGCCGAGATCGCGCGCGCCTGGCCCGAGCATGGGGTGCTCGGCGAGGAGGAAGCGCCCACGCGGGCCGATGCCGAGTGGCTCTGGGTGATCGATCCGATCGATGGCACGAAG
Organism: uncultured Alcaligenaceae bacterium; assembly: GCA_964609555.1. Classification (GTDB taxonomy): domain Bacteria; phylum Pseudomonadota; class Gammaproteobacteria; order Burkholderiales; family Casimicrobiaceae; genus Casimicrobium. The sequence goes on from CAZSTF010000187.1 coordinate 2,954, forward strand.
GCGTTCACCTGCGGCAAGCCGCAGTTTGGCACGCTCGTCGCGCTCTGGCATCGGGGTGTCGCGCAGATCGGCGTGATCGATCAGCCGATCACCGGTGAGCGCTGGGTGGGCGTGCGGGGCGAGGGCGCGTGGTTCGATGGCCGACCGATGCGCGTGCGACCCCGCGCCACACGGCTCGCCGATGCGATCGTGCTCATGACTTCGCCGGATCTATTCGCCGACGGGCATGAGGGGGCGCTCGAGCGCCTCAAACGGGCGAGCAAGGGCATCTACTACGGGGGCGATTGCTACAACTACGCGCTCGTCGCGGCGGGGCATGTGGATCTCGTAATCGAGCGCAGGTTGAAGGTCGTCGACTTCGCCGCCCTCGTCAACCCGATCGAGGAAGCAGGCGGGGTCTGCTGCGACTGGGCCGGGGCGCCGCTCACGCTTGGAAGTGACGGTTCGATCGTGGCCGCCTCCTCGCGCGCGCTCGCCGAGGCGGCGCTCGCGGTGCTGG
>CAZSTF010000188.1:0-3424 GCA_964609555.1 uncultured Alcaligenaceae bacterium
GTCGCTTGGACGCCGTGGCGTTCGGCGGCATGGAAGATGAGCCCACCCCAACCGCAACCGATATCGAGCAGCCGCATTCCTGGCGAGAGCGAGAGCTTGCGGCAGATCAGTTCGAGCTTGGCCTGTTGGGCTTCCGCCAGCGTGGCCTCGGGATCCGCGAAGTAGGCACAGGAGTAGACACGGGCCGGATCCAGCCAAAGAGCGTAGAACGCGTCCGACACGTCGTAATGGAAGCGGATCTGCGCCGCGTCGCGCCGGAGGCCATGGCGGATCGCCGATGCGGCCGCGGCAACCAGCCGGGCAGGGATGCCCGGAGCCGCGTCACGCGGGGACGCGCCGACCAACGCCCCGGCGGCGCACATCAGGTTCCGCATCGTGCCGTCGATTTCGATTTCGCCTTCCACGTAGGCCGAGGCGAAATCCCCAATCGCCCGCGTCGCCAGTGCCAGGGCACCGCGACGGCTCAACAACCGGATGTGCAGCGCCGCATCGGCCGGGCCGATCGGCGCACCCAAACCCTCGATGCGCACCGAGACCGGCAGTGAAGTCAGCATCCGGGCGATGGATTCGCGATACTCCATGTGCTGCGTGCAATGGATGAGTGACGAACACTGCGGCGTGAAGATAGCGCGCCCCGAAGGTGTTGTGAACGATTCCTTTCCTCGAGATTGATCGCCATTGTCGATGAAGCGACTCCTGATCATCCATCCGGGAACCCTCGGAGCGACCGCTCAACTGGTCACCGCCGTTCGGGACGGTGCCCAGGAGGCCGATGAGCCGGTGGAGGTGCGCGTCAGAAGCGCGCTCGTGTGCGATCTGGTCGAGGTGCTCGAAGCCGATGGCCATGTGTTCGCTTCACCCGAGCGCTTCGGCAGCATGGCCGGCGAGCTGAAGCTCTTCTTCGACCGGACGTTCTACCCCGTGATGGCCGACCACGACCCCGAAGCGGGTGGCGGGCAGAACTCCCGCATCGCCGGACGTCCTTATGCCCTCGTCGTCACGGCCGGCAACGACGGCACAGGGGCCGTCACCTCGATCGAACGAATCCTCACAGGTTGGCGACTCCGGGCCGTGGCGCCGCCACTGATCGCCCGGAGGGTCGGCGGAGCGGCGGGGACTACGCTCGGCTCGCTGCTGGCCGAGGATCTGGTGCGGGCGAGAGACCTCGGCGAGGCACTGGCGATCGGCATTGCCTTGGGCATCTGCTGACACCCGCCTTCGGCAGGTCGGGTTCACTTGGCTGACCGCGCTGCGACACGGGAGCGGCATCGTCACGTGACACGAGAACGACATATTCAAACAGGGCGACATTACAGCGCCAGAGGCCGGGTTGTCATCTTTCTGCAAATACACTGCATTCGCATTACGCAGCACCTCCGTCGAACGGTCGATCGGTTGTGTGCTCGGCTCGGTTGTCCGTCCGTGACGGCCACCGATCGTTGGTGACCGACGCCACAGAGGCGTCCGCACCCAGGGAGCCTCCGCGGCCCGATGCAGAAGCATCAGCGCCGTCTCACCCATCCACTGGAGCCCGTCATCATGGTTACCCCACCCGTCGCCGCCACGGCGAGCTACGACGTTGCTGTCGTTGCCCTGTCGTTTTTCATTTCCTTCCTCGGGGCTTTGGCTGCCCTGGAGACTGCGCGCAGCATCAAGCGCGACGAGCGTCTCAATCCCCTGGCGATCCTCGTCGCAGCGGTTGCGCTGGGTGGTGTTGCAGTCTGGTCGATGCACTTCGTGGGGATGGAGGCCTATCGGCTGCCGGTACCGATCTCCTATGCGCGCGCCGAAACCCTCGTTTCGATGTTTGCCGCCATCATTGCGGCCGGACTGGCGCTCTGGTTCATTGCCTCCGGACCGATCCGCGCCTGGCGATTCATCGTCGCTGGCAGCCTCACCGGGCTGGGCGTGGCCGCGATGCACTATCTCGGCATGTACGGCATGCGCTTCGACGGCTTCTTTCTCTGGGACGCGGGCACCGTCGCGCTGTCCGTCCTGATTGCGATGGTTGCAGCCACCGCGGCCCTCTGGCTGGCGGTCGTCAGTCGAACGTTGGGTCAGCGAGTCGTGGCCGCGTTGATCATGGCGATCGCGGTGTGTTCGATGCACTACACCGGCATGGCGGCGGCGAGCCCGATGTGTCGTACCGGGTCGCTGGCCTTCTTCCCGGGCACCTGGGCGCGAGATGACATGCAGATCGTGGTCACGATCATCTCCCTGATGATCGCTTTCATGGTGTTGCTTTGGTACGTGCTCGGTCGCGCCGCGCAAGCGCTGCGCCTCGATCCACCTGGGGGTCGCGTCTAGGCGGTCTTTTCGCGCCGGTTCAGCGCCGAAGCTGCGCCCGAAGCCACTGCCCGACGTCCGGCCGCGCGGCGAAGGGGTCGGTCGGCGGGCGGCCCGAGGCGATGTCCGCGAAGCGGGTTTCGACCGCGCCGAGCGCGTGGGGGTGGGAGTAGAGGTAGAAGTCACCCGCCTCGAGCCCCGCGAACACCCGCTCGGCAACCTCGCGCGCCGAGACCTTGCCGCTCGCGACCGCGCGCTCGCTCTGCATCTGCGCGACCTGCTGGGAGAGCGTCCGGGCATCGGGCCGTGCGAGATGCGCCGGGCGGGTGCGCTCGGAGTGCGCAATGCCCGTGGGCACGAAGTACGGGCAAAGCACGGCCGCCCTCACCTGCGCTGTCACGAGCCGCAGATCCTGTTCGAGCGTTTCGCTGATCGAGACCACCGCATGTTTTGCAGCGTTGTAGACCCCCATGAGCGGTGCGTTGAGGAGCCCCGCCATCGAGGCCGTGTTCATGACGATGCCGCGGTAGTCCGGCTCGGCCCGCGCGCGTTCGAGCATCGCCGGCACGAAGCTCCGGACGCCGTGCACGACACCCATCACGTTCACACCGAACACCCACTGCCAGTCCTCGAGCGGCTGCTCCCAGAGGAGTCCGCCGCCACCCACGCCAGCATTGTTGAAGAGCCAGTGGGGTGCGCCGAAACGCGCCAGGCAGTCGTCGGCAAACCGCGCCACGTCATCGGCGACTGCGACGTCGCAGCGCTGGGTCATGGGCGCTACACCGCGAGTCTCAAGCTCGCACGCGAGCGTCTCGAGCCCCGCGGCATCGACATCGGCGAGAACGAGCGAAAAGCCCCGCTCCGCGCCCAAGCGCGCAAACTCGCGCCCGAGACCGGAGGCGGCGCCGGTGATGACGAGGGTGCGCATCAAGATCAGATCAGCTTGACGAGCTGCTTGCCAAAGTTGCGCCCGCGCAGCAGGTCGAAGAAGGCCTGTGGTGCATTCTCGAGGCCCTGGGCGACCGATTCGCGATATTTGATCCGGCCGGCAGCGACGTGTTCGGCGAGTTCACGCAACCCCGCGGGCCAGAGCTCCATGTGCTCGCTCACGATGAAGCCCTGCAGCTTGAGGCGCGAG
>CAZSTF010000189.1:0-3369 GCA_964609555.1 uncultured Alcaligenaceae bacterium
GGCGCGACGACCTTGCGCGCGCGATCACGCGCGAGCACGGCAAGGTGTTCGCCGATGCCCAGGGCGAAGTCTCGCGTGCGATCGACGTGATCGAGTTCGCCTGCGGCATTCCGCAACTCCTCAAAGGCGACTACACCGATCAGGTCGCCACCGGCATCGACAACTGGACCTTCCGCCAGCCGCTTGGCGTGGTGGCCGGCGTCACGCCCTTCAATTTCCCGTGCATGGTGCCGGCGTGGATGTTCCCGATCGCCATCGCCTGCGGCAACGCCTTCGTACTCAAGCCCTCGCCGATCGATCCCTCCCCCTCGCTCATGATGGCCGAACTCTGGCGCGAGGCGGGGCTGCCGGACGGCGTCTTCAATGTCGTGCAGGGGGACAAGGTCGCGGTCGACGCCCTGCTCGCCCACCCCGACGTCGCGGCGATTTCCTTCGTCGGCTCGACACCGATCGCGAACTATCTTTACGAGACCGGTGCGCGCCACGGCAAACGGGTGCAGGCGTTGGGTGGCGCAAAGAACCACATGGTCGTGCTGCCGGATGCCGACTTGGACCAGGCAGTCGATGCCTTGATCGGCGCCGGCTACGGCTCGGCCGGCGAGCGCTGCATGGCGATCTCGGTGGCCGTGCTCGTGGGGGATGTGGCCGAGCGAATCCTGCCCGCACTCGCCGAGCGCACGCGGGCGCTTCGGGTGGGCCCCGGGCTCGAGGCAGGCGTCGAGATGGGCCCGATCGTCACCCGCGCCGCGCTCGAGCGCATCACGGGCTACATCGAGGACGGCGTCCGGGCTGGTGCACGGCTCGTGGTCGATGGCCGGGGGCTTCGCGTGCCGGGCCATGAAGGCGGCTTCTGGCTGGGCGGCACGCTCTTCGATCACGTCACGCCAGACATGCGCATCTATCGCGAAGAAATCTTCGGGCCCGTGCTCTGCTGCGTGCGGGTACCGGACTTCGCCTCCGCGTTGGACCTCGTCAACCGGCATGAATGCGCCAATGGCGTGGCCTGCTTCACGCGCGACGGCGGCCTCGCCCGCGAATTCACGCGCCGCATCCAGGTCGGCATGGTCGGCATCAATGTCCCGATCCCGGTGCCGATGGCCTGGCACGGCTTCGGCGGCTGGAAGCGAAGCCTCTTCGGCGACATGCACGCCTATGGCGAGGAAGGCGTCCGCTTCTACACGCGGCAAAAAAGCGTCATGCAGCGCTGGCCGGACGCAATCGCCAAGGGCGCCGACTTCGCGATGCCTGTGGCGCGCTGACAGCGGGCGGAGCGTCCGGCCTCAACGCCGATCACGCCCTCGCCCGCGACGCGCCGGGAATTCGTCCTCTTCCCCTGCGAACAGCATCATGGCCGCCACCGCGAGCCAGGTCGCAAGGCCACAAGCGAGAAGCCACCCTCCGGAGCCCGCACCAGGGCTCGGCCACACATGCTGAAGAAAGAGCCCCACGAGACCAGCGAACGCGAGAACACTACCCACGATCGTGAAGAGCACGCGAAGCACTGTCGCGGCACCCGGGCTGCGGGTTGCGATGAAGACGCTAAGCCAAGCCACGATGACGACGAGTCCGGCCAGGTTCTGGATGGTGCTGCGCGCCACGAGGAGCCTCCTTTGGTCTGCGCGGTCGAGGCTCAGCGGATCATGGAGAAACGCTCCGTTCGCTCAGCGAGGTAATACCACTCCGCCCCCGGCTGCGCCGCCTTGGCCGGAAAGACGATCCAGCCATCCTGTGGTGCGGAGAGCACGTCGCCGCTCGCCCGGCGCGCGATCACCTCACCCGCCCGCACGGGGTCGAAGCTCTTCCAGTCGCGCTCGAAGGCATCGTCCGCGTGCTCGCGGTCGATGACTTCGGTCAGGCGCAGACCTTCGAGCGGCCGCGGCTCGGGGCGGGGCGCATCGATCATGCCGAGTTCTGCAAGGAGGCTGACCACCGCGCGGTAGCCCACCTCAGGCCCCGCGGGATCGTCATGCTGCCCACACTCGAGCGTCATGGCCCAGCCGCCGCGCGAGCGCATGTATTCGGTCGTACCGATCGCGTATTCGGTGTCGAGCGTCGCCGCGGGCGCGCCTGGGAGGGGCCTCGCGAGCCGTCGGGCCACGCCACGGTCATAAGTCGGCAGCCAGCCATCGACGCAGCGATTGACGCCGATGCGTTGTGCGAGCGCGACTTCGCGTGCGGCGTGAGGAAACGGGGTCTGGCCATCGAGCTCGGTCTCCGAGCCCACGAGCACGAACGGCTCGCCCGGGGCCATGAAGGAATGCAGATCGAGGAGCCCCTCGTGCTCCGCGAGCACCGGACAGAGCCAGTTGGCGACGTGATCCTCGAATTCGACCGGCAGCGCCGTGGGCCGCAGGCGGCGGTTCAGGTTGCGGTCGCCGTTTCGCGTGTTCTGCGCATAGGCTTTCGGATTCGTGACCGGCACGAGCGTGAGCAACCCCCGAACGAGCGTGCGTTCGCCGCGCTCGAACTCGCCCGCAAGCCGCCGAAGCGCGATCGTCCCGGCACGCTCGTTGCCATGCACGGCCCCAAGCACGATGAGCCGCGGCCCCGGCTGCGCGGCGGTGAAACACAGGGACTGGAAATGCATATTGAGCATGGACGGGATTATCGCGAAGCGTGACAATCCCTCTGCACGAAGCCCCACCCGAGGAGGAAAACCACCATGAACGCCATCACCGAAGCCCGCCATCTGCACGCCGCGATCTCGGCCGACCCGACGGCCGAAGAGCTCGCCGCGCACTGGATGCCGTTCACGGCCAATCGCCAGTTCAAGAGCGCGCCGCGCCTCCTCGTTGCGGCCGAGGGGATGCACTACACGAGCCATGACGGCCGCAAGGTGCTCGACATGGTGGCGGGTCTGTGGTGCGTGAATGCGGGACACAACCGCAAACCCATCGTCGAGGCGATCCAGCGGCAGGCCGCGACGATGGATTTCGCCCCGCCTTTCAACATGGGCCACCCGGCCGCCTTCGAGGCCGCGAATCGCGTGATCGCAATCGCCCCGCCGCACATGAAGCACGTGATGTTCACGAATTCGGGCTCGGAGTCGGTGGACACCGCGCTCAAGATTGCGATCGCGTGGCAGCGTGCCCGCGGTCAGGGCACCCGCACGCGGCTCATCGGCCGGGTGCGTGGCTATCACGGCGTGAATCTCGGCGGCACGGCGGTGGGTGGCATCGTCGGCAACCGCAAGCTCTTTGGCGCGCTCGTGGCCGGGGTGGATCACCTGCCTTCGACCCACCTGCCCGAGCAGAACGCCTTCTCGCGCGGGCAGCCGCCGCATGGCGCGCATCTGGCCGATGAGCTCGAGAAATTGGTCGCGCTGCATGATGCCTCGACCATCGCCGCGGTCATCGTCGAGCCGATCGC
>CAZSTF010000190.1:0-3333 GCA_964609555.1 uncultured Alcaligenaceae bacterium
AGCACTCCACGCCACTGGTGGCGCAGCTGCTCGACGATCTCACGAAGCGCCTGCCCGATGACACGTGGGTGCAGACGCTGGAGATCAAGTCGAACCCGCAGACCAAGGCGCGTGAGGTGATCGTGCAGGGTGAAACCGGCAGCGGCGCGCGCATCGTGCAGATCGTGCAGGAGTCGCCGTTGATCAAGGAGCCGGCACTCAAGGCGGCCATGACCCGGCTCGCGCCCAACGCAGAGCGCTTCCACATCGGCGGCGAGCTGGCGCTCGCGGAACTGCCCGAGAAAGTGAAGCCTACGGAGGCCACGAGCGCGGTGACCGTTCCGCTCGCGCCGGCACCGGCGGCGGGCGCACCGACGGCGACCAAGGTTCCGGAAACCAAGGCGGGCGAAGGGAAAGCTGACACGAAGTCGGAGGCGCCCAAAGCGACCGAATCGCGCCCGCCCGCAGCGTCGGCCGCGCCCGCCGGGGCGGTGCCGCCCGGGCCTCCGGGAGGAAAGCCATGACGCTGCCCACGGGTCGACAGGGCATCTGGGCAGCCTGGGCGCTGGCGCTAGCCTGCGCTGCTGCCGTGGTGGCCGCGATTGCGGCCCCTGCGTGGTTCGCGTGGCAGCGCTACGACGCCATCGCCGCGGACGCGGCGGAGAAGATCGAGCGGTACCGGCGCATTTCGGTCAATCGTGAGGAGTATCAGCGCGCGCTCGATGCTGTCAAGGCACGTGAGAGCGCACGCTTTTTCCTCAAGAACACGGCCTCGACCCAGGCCGGAGCCGAACTGACCGATCTCGTTCGTGCGGCCGTGGAGTCGAACGGTGGGCGGCTTTCGTCCATCCAGCCGGCCACGGTCAAGGACGACTCGGGCTACCGCCTCTACACGCTGCCGGTGGGGTTCGTCGCCACCCCGGGCAACCTCGCGCGGATTCTCCTCACCCTCGAGACGACGCTGCCTTATCTGCTGCTTGACCAAGTGACCCTCCGCGCCACCGTCCCCCGGGGCTACAAGGGCGTGCCCAATGTGGAGCCCGAAGTGTCCGTGACGCTCGAGGTTCAGGCCTATGGCCACAAAGATCCGGCCCGAAGTGCCGGTGCGCGGACGCCGGCGACCTCCGCGGCGACACCGGGCGCTGCGTCAAGCTTCCCCGGAGGTGCGCGGTGAAGACGCTCAATCTGGCGCTTGCCGTGCTGGCCGCTGCGCTTGCAGGCGCGTTCGGGTGGCTCACCGACTGGGGGCAGGCGTTCACCCGCCCGGTCGACGTGCCCGCCAAAAGCGCCCCCAAGGGCGACGTGGGCGGCTTGCTGCCCGACTTCCGCATCGCGACAGACGCTTCGGCCTACGGCGCAATCGCCGAGCGGCCGCTGCTCAATCCCACTCGCCGCCCCGCACCGACGGCGCCCGTGGCCGCAGCCCCGGAACCACCCAAGCCGCAGATCCGGCGCGGGCTCTATCAACTCGTCGGTATCTCGGATCTCGGGGCGGTTCGGGTTGCCCAAGTGAAGGAAATCGCCACCAACACGACCCGGTCGGTCCGTGCCGGTGACATGCTCCAGGAGCTGAAGGTCGAGTCGATCAGCGCCGACTCGGTGCGGCTCGTGTTCGCCGGTGAGTCGGACGTGCTGACACTGCCCAAATTCACCGCCTCGGGACGGGTTCCTCAGCCGCCGGCGCCCCTGGCGCCGCCCCAGCCCACACCTGCGCCACAGGCCGCTGCATCGCCACCGTCGGCGGCTGCAGCGCAGGTTCAGCCACCGCCACAGGCGGTTGCGCCACAAGCGCCGGGCACGGCGGCCACGACCGCGTCGGCTGGATTTGCTCCGCCGACCGCCAACGTGACCGCTGCCACGCCCGATCCCGGGGCGGCGTCCGGCGGCGCCCCGCAGACCAATCGTGAATGGGCACGCATGCGCGCGTTGCGCGCTGGAGTTCAACCGCAGTGAGCTTCGTCGACCAGAGAATGAAATCAGAACAGACATCCGAAACCACTGTTCGCCTGAGCCATTGGATCCGGTCGATCAGCCTGACGGCCGCTTGCGCCGCTGTCCTGATGCATTCGCCCGCGGGCGCCCAAGGCACACTGGCGACCGAACTCGCACCTCGTCCGCCAGCCAGCGCGCCCCAGACGCCAACGGCGGACCGGCATGACCTGCGTTGGGGCGCCTCGACCCAGCGAAATGGGGGTGCGTCCCAGGCTGCAACGCCTGCAGCGTCCGGCACCTCCGTGCCTACGTCCCCCAATGCGGAGCGGGCGACGCAGCCCGCGGCGGCGCAGACCAACCCGGCCCCGCCGGCTGCGAACGAAGATGTGATGTTGGGTACCGGCAAGCTGTTCAAGGACTCCGGCACGCGGACCGCTCGCCCCGGCAGCGGTCGACCAGTGTCGTTCTCGTTCGAGAATGGTGATATCCGCGAGGTGGTGAAGAACATCCTCGGGGATCTCCTTGGCGAGAACTACATCATCGATCCGCGCGTCCAGGGCCAGATCACCATGCGGACGGCCAAGCCTATCCCCGAGTCGGATGCGGTGGCGATGCTCGAGTCGATTCTGCGCGGCCTCGGACATGTCCTCGTGCGCGAGGGCGCCTACTGGCGCGTCATGCCGGCCGCAGACACGCGCGGACTGATCCGTCCCGTGCCTGCCACTGTGGAAGCCCAGCGCGGCATGGTCACCACGATCTATCCGGTCAAGTCGATCGGGGTGAATGAGGCCAAGCGCCTGGTGGAGCCTTTCGTCCGTGACCCGCAGGCGACGTTGCGCGTCGATGAGTTGCGCAACCTGCTGTTCATCACGGCATCCCAGCCCGAGACGCAGCGCATCCTCGAGGTGGTCGACATGTTCGATGTCGACCTGCTCGAAGGCATGTCCTTCGCGCTGTACAGGCTGCAAAGCGGCGATGTGAAGTCCGTGGTCGCGGACTACGAGCGCATCGTCGGTGGGCAGGCCAACCCGTTCGCGGGGCTCCTGCGTGTGCTGCCGATCGAGCGCATGAATGCCGTGCTGCTGATCTCACCTCAGGCGAAAGTGGTTCAGGATGCGCGGGTCTGGTTCGAGCGGCTCGACGCAGGGGGCGCCGAGACCGGGTCGGGGCAGCGACTCTATGTCTACGCCCTGCAGTACACCCAAGCCGAAAAGCTGCAGCCGGTTTTGCAGGCCGCGCTTTCCGGGCGCAGCACCGCGACCCCGGCGCCGACCGTCGCGCCCGGACAGCAGCAGAGCACCGTCACCGCCCCGGTGAATCCCATTCCGGGGCAGCCGCTCGTGCAGCCAGGCAATGTTGCTGGCGTTCAGCAGCAGCGCCCGCAGGCCACGGGTGCAACGGGAACCTCCGCTGCGGGCGCCG
>CAZSTF010000191.1:0-3295 GCA_964609555.1 uncultured Alcaligenaceae bacterium
ACGAGACCGTGAACACCATCGGCCAGCCGCTGTATGCCAAGCAGGAGCCACGCAAATTCGACCGTGGCACTGATTTGCACACGCAATCGAACCCGTTGCCGATGTGCCACCGCCCGGGCGTGCTGATCAAGTTGACGGTGTCGTGATGAGTCTCGTCGAGCAGATTTACGCATCGGCCGCCAATGCCGGACTGCTGAAAGACTGCTTCTGGCGTCCTTCGGACGGCTCACCGATGCAGCACCATCCGGTCGTCTTCACTGCGCCGGACGACACCGTGTTCGACGGGCTTACCTCGACCACCGACCACCAGATGTCGTACCCGGCCTCGGTCCTCAAAGGGCTGGCTCCGCGCGACACGGTCGAGATCGATGGCGTGATCTATCAGGTGCGTAGCACCCGGGCCGTGGGCGACGGCTCGGAGATGCGCGCACAGCTCACCAGGGTGTAGCGCCGTGTCCGGCAACTCGATCCGCGAACAGATCCTGCTCGCGGTGATGGCGGCTGTCCGAACGCCGGTGGAATCGCTCGGTGCCACGCTACACCGCTCGCCCACGGTGGCCATCAGCCGGGAGCAATGCCCAGCGCTGGTGGTGTTCCCCGAGTCCGAGTCGATCACCGAGCGCGCCAACGACCGCGTCACGCGCGAGCTCACGGTGCGCCTGGTCGCGCTGGCCCGCGCGGTGCCTCCCGCCATTCCGGAAACCGAAGCCGACCGGCTGATCACCGCCGCCCACGCCGCGCTGCTGGCCGACCGGAATCTGGGCGGCCTTGCCTTAGGGCTGCGCGAGCAGGAATGCGAGTGGGACGTCGAGGACGCCGATGCAGTGGCCGCCACGATTCCGGCGCGCTATGCGATCACTTACCGGACGCTCGACACCGACCTTTCAGCCAAAGGATGACCCCCATGACTTCCATCGTTCTGACTCAGCCGCACACCCACGCGGGCCAAGCCCACAAGGCGGGCGAACGGCTCGATGTGGATGGCAGCACCGCCGACTGGCTCATCGCCAACGGCATCGCCCGCCACGACCGCCAGCCCGTACCCGAGCCCCAGCCGCAAGGCGACGGCACCTCCATCGAACCCGTTCGCCCCATCACCACCCAACGCAAGGAATCCAAATCATGAGCACCTACGCCAGTTTTCAGGGCCGCGTCTTCCTCGGCAAGCGCGACGAGTCCGGCCTGCCCATCGAAGTGCGCTCGCCCGGCAACGTCGCCGAGCTCAAGCTCTCGCTCAAGACCGACGTGCTGGAGCATTACGAGAGCCAGACCGGCCAGCGCTCGCTCGACCACCGGATGGTCAAGCAAAAGTCGGCCACCGTGAATCTCACCATCGAGGAGTTCACCAAGGAAAACCTCGCGCTGGCGCTGTACGGCAACCACGTCACCGGCAGCACAGGCACTGTGACCGCCGAAACCATCGGCGGCGCTGCTCCGGTGGTCGGCGACCGCTACTTCTTCGCCCATCCCAAGGTGTCGGCGCTGGTGGTGACCGACTCGGCGGGCACGCCCGCAACGCTGACCGCAGGCACGCACTACACCGCCGACACCGACTTCGGTGCCCTCCAGTTTCTGGATATCACCGGCTTCACCGCACCGTTCAAGGCCGCCTACAGCTACGGCGTCGCCACCGAGATTGGCATCTTCACGCAGGCGCTACCCGAGCGCTACCTGCGCCTGGAAGGCATCAACACCGCGCAGGGCAACGCCAAGGTGCTGGTCGAGCTGTACCGCGTGGCCTTCGATCCCTTGAAGGAAATCTCCTTCATTTCGGACGAGTACAACAAGTTCGAGCTGGAAGGATCGCTCCTGGCCGACACCACCAAGCCCTATGACGCGGTGCTTGGCCAGTTCGGCCGCATCGTGCAACTGTGATGGGGACTGCCATGAGCGATCTGGAAACTCTCATCCCACAAGCAGTGGAGCTGGTCATCGACGGGGAGCCGTTGGCCATCAAGCCACTCAAGGTCGGCCAGATGCCCGCCTTCCTGCGCGCGATCACGCCGGTGATGCAGCAGATCGGCGGCGATGGTATCGACTGGCTGGCACTGTTCGGCGAGCGCGGCGACGACTTGCTGACGGCAGTGTCCATCGCCGTCGGCAAGCCCCGCGCGTGGGTCGACGCACTCGATGCCGACCAGGCCATCCTGTTGGCAGCCAAGGTGCTTGAGGTCAACGCCGATTTTTTTACCCGGACGGTGATGCCTCGGCTCGACGGGTTGATCGCGCAGACGAGCGCGGCGGTGGCAGTGACCACGGCTGGTTCGACACCGTCCAGCACCTGATCGAGCGCGGCCACCGGTTGCCCGACATCCTCGACTACACCCTTGCGCAGGTGCGCGGCTTCGCCGCCGCCACCGCGCGTGAGGACGCCGCACGCGATGCCCGGCTGCTCTCGCTAATCGCCATCGGCGCACGCGGCGACTCGCGTCACCTCGACCAGACCCTCGACAGGCTCCAAAACCATGCGCATCTCGGTTCGCATCGATAGCAAGGCCGCGCAGGCGCAGTTGCGCCGCTGGGGCGGCGAGTTCCGCGAGAAGGTCCAGAAGGTAGTCGCGCGCGGCATCGCCAGTGAGGCCGCCGAACTCAAGCAGGACGTGCGCAGCCACGTCGCGGGCCAGATGACGGTGGTCAAGAAGTCCTTCGTCAAGGGCTTCACTGCCAAGGTGCTCGACAAGGACAAGAACCGGCTGCCTGCGCTCTACGTCGGCTCGCGCATCCCGTGGTCGGGCATCCACGAGCGTGGCGGCTCTATTTCCGGCCGGATGCTGATCCCACTGCACGGTCGTGTCGGCCGCAAACGCTTCAAGGCGCAGATCGCCGAGTTGATGCGCGGTGGGAATGCCTACTTCATCAAGAACGCCAAGGGGAACATCGTGCTGATGGCCGAGAACATCAAGGAATACGACCGGCCACTGTCGGGCTTCAAGCGCCGCTACCGCAAGGCCGAGGGCATCAAGCGGCTCAAACGTGGCGCGGATGTACCTATCGCCGTGCTGGTGCCCCGGGTGCAGCTCAAGAAGCGCCTGAACGTCGAACGCATCGTCGCCGGTCGGATTCCGCGCCTCTCCGCACGGATCGAGAAGCAGTTGCGGCTGGTGGACTGAAATGGCAAACCGCATTTCCATCCTTGTTGCGCTCGAAGGCGCTGACGAGGGGCTCAAACGCGCCATCAATTCGGCCGAGCGCAGCCTTGGCGAGTTTGGCGCGAACGCCAAGACCGCAGGCGATAAAGCTGCCGCCGGGATGGCCGAGGTCAAGGCCGGAATGAGCGCATTTGGCGATCAGGTCG
>CAZSTF010000192.1:0-3286 GCA_964609555.1 uncultured Alcaligenaceae bacterium
GCCACCTATGAACGGCTGGCGGGTGAACCGTTGACGCCGCCCGCCGCCGCGCTCTGAGGAGAATCGAGATGGCAGTCACCGATGCGCTGGCGAAGACGATCGAGGACACCAAGTCCTACGTCGATGCCGCCAACGAGAAGATGGACAAGGCGCAGAAACTGCTTGACGACAACGTCAAGCTGGTCAACCAGGCGCTCGAGGATTACGAACAGGTCAAGGAACTGGTCGAGGATGCCAAGAACGACATCACGGCAGCCATCGAGACGATTTCCGATGCGGTCGATGCCGGTGTCGATGGCGACGTGCTCTCGCTCGCCGGCAATGTGGTGAAGGGCATCGCGCAGGTCACCGACGCGATGACGCGCTACGCGAAAGTGTTCGCCGATCTCAAGCAGAAAGTCGAGAATTACAAGCAGGCGATGGAGAAGAACGTGGAGGTCATCCAAACGTTCTGAAAGGCCAGCCGTATGCCGTACGGGTATCTCTGGAGAAGCATGGGTTTCATGGGTTGCAAGGCGAATGGTGGATCTCTCCCTCTCCCTCCGGGAGAGGGTTGGGGTGAGGGCTTGGCGACTGTGTGCCGTTGCAGGCGCCTTGCCTCACCCGGCCCTGCGGGCCGGCCTCTCCCAGGGGGAGAGGCGGAGCCCGTGTTGTGGGCATGGATCACAGGATGACCGCCGATGCTGTCTTTCTCGAGAACGATCGCAAAGGCTGAAGGGATAGTCGATGAGTGACCGCAGTCGCGTCACCTGGTCGGAGGGGATGTTCCTCCGGCCGCAGCATTTCCAGCAGAGTGAGCGCCATCACGAGTTCGCGCTCCATCAGCGCTCGCTCGTGGGGGCGGGGCTCTTCTGGGGCTTCACCCGACTCGCGCTCGACGAATCCGCGCTCGCGATCGGCAAGGTCGGCATCGCCTCCGCTGCAGGGGTCATGCCGGACGGCACGCCGTTTTCCGTGCCCGATCAGGGCAGCCTGCCGCCCGCGATCGACATTTCGGAGACGTTCAAGGGCAAGCGCGTGTTTCTCTGCCTGCCCGTCTATCGGGCCGGCAGCGAGGAAGTCTCCTTCGAGGACGACATGCGGTCGCTTGCACGCTACCGCGTGACGGAGCGCGAGGTGGCGGATCAGAACTCGATCGGCGGCGAACCCGCGCCCATCCAGGTGTCGGATCTGCGCCTTCGGCTTCTGCCCGAGGGTGAAGTCCCCGAGGGCTGGATGACGCTCGGTGTCTGCCAGGTCGTCGAGCGGCGACCCGATCTGTCGGTTGCCCTCTCCGAGAGCTACATCCCGCCGGTGGCCTTCGTGCATGAGAGCAGCGTGCTCGCGGGTTTTCTGCGCGAACTCGCGGGACTTCTGAACCACCGTGGAGAAGCGCTTGCGGCGCGGCTCTCGGCGCCCGGACGGGGCGGTGTAGCGGAGGTGGCGGATTTCATGCTGCTGCAATTGGTCAACCGCTACCAGCCGATGGTGGCGCATCTGGCGCAGATGCGGGCGCTCCACCCCGAACGGCTCTACGCCGAGTTCCTGACCCTCGCAGGGGATTTCACGACCTTCACCCGCGACACCCGTCGCCCAGGCGAGTATCCGGCCTACGACCACGATGATCTCGCCGGCTGCTTCGGGCCGGTCATCATGGACCTGCGGCGCTCGTTGTCGATGGTCCTCGAGCAGAACGCCTTCCAGATCGAGCTGCTCGAGCGCGCGTATGGCGTGCGTGTCGCGGTGATCGCCAACAAGGAACTCATCAAGAGCGCCGCCTTCGTCCTCGCGGTGGCCTGCGAACTGCCGGGAGAGCAGGTGCGCAAGCTTTTCCCGACGCAGGTCAAGATCGGTCCGGTGGAAAAGATCCGCGACCTGGTGAACCTGCATTTGCCGGGGGTCACGCTCCGGCCCTTGCCCGTGGCGCCACGACAGATTCCCTACCACGCGGGCAACAACTACTTCGAGCTCGACACCCAGAGCGAGTTCTGGCGCGGGCTCGAGCGTTCGGGCGGCCTCGCCATGCACATCGCGGGTGACTGGCCGGGTCTGAAACTCGAGTTCTGGGCGATACGGTCATGAGCACGCCGGCGAATCTCGATCCGTTTGCCATTCTCGGGGCGACCCCCAACCCCGTTCCCGTCGTCGATGCCTCAGGTGCGGCGGCGTCAGGGGCGGCGACTGCGCGTGCACCGCAGTTTGCCGAGGCGCAGGTGGCTGCCGATCTGCCGGAAATCCTGTCCGGCGAGAACGCGCTCGCGCGTGCGGCCAACCCGCTGCTCAACCTGATCCCGCAGATCCGGGTGACGGCGCATCATCCCGACCCCGGGCAGTTGCGCAATTACCTCGTCGATCAGGTGCAGCTCTTCGAGCGTCGTGCGCGCGAGTCGCAAGTCCCACCCGAGACGTTGATCGCGGCGCGGTATGCGCTGTGCACTGCGCTTGACGAGACCGCGGCCAAGACGCCCTGGGGCGGCGGCGGTCAATGGTCGAGGCATTCGCTGCTCGTGACGTTCCACAACGAAACCTGGGGCGGCGAGAAGTTCTTCCAGGTGCTCGCGCGGCTCGTGCAGGACCCGAAGAAACACCTCGACCTGATCGAACTGATGGCCGTCTGCATCGCACTCGGCTTCGAGGGCCGCTTCAGCGTGGTGGACAACGGTCGCACGCAGCTCGAAACCCTGCGCCGACGCTTGGTCGAGATCATCAGCGCTGCACGCGGAGAGCACTCGCGCGATCTTTCGCTCCACTGGCGCGGGGCCGTCGCCGACGGACGCGCCGGTTGGGGTTATCTGCCGCTCTGGGTGGCCACCGGCGTCACGCTGCTCGTGCTGCTGGGCATCTATCTGCTCTACACCTTCCTGATGGCAGGACGCTCGGATCAGGCCTTCACGGCCATCAGCTCGATCCGGCCGCCCAAAGCCGAGGCGTTCAAGCCCAAGCCCGCTGCAACGAAGCGCCTGGGTCGCTTCCTCGAACCCGAGATCCAGGCGGGACTCGTCGCGGTGAACGACTTCGAGGACCGCAGCGTGATCATTCTTCGTGGCGACGGCATGTTCGACAGCGGCAAGACCGACGTGAAGGACCGCTACCTCCCGATCCTGGACAAGGTCGCCGAGGCCCTGAATTCCGTGCCCGGCACGGTGCGTGTGGTCGGCCACACGGACGACGTCCCGATCCGCAGCGCGCGCTTCCCGTCCAACTACGAGTTGTCGAAGGCCCGTGCCCGCGAGGTGCAGCGCCTGATCGAGCCGAAGCTCCGGGATCCCGGCCGCATCCAGGCGGACGGGCGGGCGGATGCCGAGCC
>CAZSTF010000193.1:0-3278 GCA_964609555.1 uncultured Alcaligenaceae bacterium
CGGCTTTTCCTCGCGGCGCAGGTGCCGCCGCTGCCCCCGCGGCAGCGCGTGGTGACGGCGGTGCTCGCCGGGCGCCTGCCCGCGATGAGCCTGGCCCAGAGCCTGCGATCACTCTTCTACCCGCTGGGCATCGAAACCGCGCGTGACGCGCTCGCACGGTTCGATCTCGCCGAAAAGGTGTTCGACCGGGTCGATCGGCTCTCGGGGGGCGAGCGCCAGCGCGTGGGGCTCGCCCGCGCGCTCGTCTCGCCCGCCTCGCTTTGGCTTGTCGATGAGCCGCTCTCGGCGCTCGACCCCACACGCGCCTTCCAGGCGATCGAGGCGCTGACCGCCGGGGCGCGCGAACGCGGCGCCACGCTCGTGACCACGCTGCATCAGGTGGAGGTGGCGCTCGCGCACTTTCCCCGCATCGTGGGCCTGCGAGACGGACGGCTTGCTTTCGACCGGCCGGCGGCCCAGGTCACCCGTGCGATGCTTGCCGAGCTCTACGCACAAAAGGAGCACGAGCTCACCGCACCGGCGCCCCTCGACGAACCCCCCGACCCGGCGCGGCCGGTGGTGATGCATTGCCGATGAGCGGCAGGATCACGGTTGAGCCCGCTGCGGCCGCAAGGCCGTCCCCAGCGCTTCGCGATCCTGCGTGGTCGCGCCGCGTGTTCTGGACTTTGGCTGGGCTCGTCGTGCTCTGGCCGATGCTCGTGCTCTCCGAGTTTCGGCCGTGGATCGTGTTCGAGCCGGACAACCTGCGACCGACGCTCAACTTCCTCGGCGACTTCTTCCCGCCGAAGGTTTCGTCCGAGTTCCTCGCCCTTGTCGCGCGGGAGACCTGGCGTACCGTGGCCATCGCCACGGCCGGCGTGACGCTCGCGCTCGTGATCGCGATCCCGCTCACGCTCATCTCGGTGCGGGCGCTCTCGCTCTCGGCGCTCACCGGTCGCATGGCGCGGCTCCCGTTCATCCTGCGCTTCGCCGTGCGCGGTGTGCTGATCGTGCTCCGGAGCGTGCCTGAGCTCATCTGGGCGCTCGTCTTCGTGCGCGTGGTCGGGCTCGGGCCAACCGCAGGCGTCATTGCGATTGCGCTGACCTACGGCGGCATGCTCGGCAAGGTGTATGCAGAAATCCTCGAAAGCGGCGACCAGCACGCCGCAACCGCGCTCATGCGCAACGGCGCCGGGCGGCTGCAGGCCTTCTTCTACGGCCTGCTGCCGCAGAACGCAGCCGAACTCACGAGCTACACCGTCTACCGCTGGGAGTGCGCGATCCGTTCGTCCGCCGTGCTCGGCTTCGTGGGTGCGGGCGGGCTCGGGCAGCAGATGGACACCTCGATGAAGATGTTTGCGGGCTCCGAGGTGGCCACGATGCTGATCGTCTTCATCCTCCTCGTTGCGGCGGCCGATGCCGTGAGCGCCTGGCTTCGGAGGCAACTCGGATGAGAGGGGAGCCTTCCGCGCTCACCGCCGACCCGGCGCGTCGCCTGTTCGACCTTCGCTGCCGCGCCTGCTGGTTCACGGCGGCCGTGCTCGCGCTCGTCGTGGCCTCCTTCGTCACGCTCGACCTGCAATTCGCCAAGTTCTTCTCGGGCGACGCGATGGGGCGGATGGGGCGCTTCCTGCTCGAGCTCGGAAGCCCGAATCTCTCGGCCGCCTTCGTCGCCAAGACGGTGTGGGCTGCGGTCGAAACCCTTGCGATGAGCGCGCTCGGCACGCTGCTCGCCGCGGTCTTCGGACTCGCGTTCGCCGTGCCGGCGAGCCGCGCCTGGGCGGGCGATCCCGCCCGGCTCCGCACACCGACGCGGCTGGTGCTCAACGCGCTGCGCTCGATTCCCGAACTCGTCTGGGCGGCTCTGCTCCTGATCGCCGCGGGCTTGGGGCCCCTCGCGGGCACGCTCGCGCTCGCCATGCACACGACGGGCGTGCTCGGGCGGCTCTTCGCCGAGGCGATCGAGAATGCGCCTCCCGGCCCGGCCGCAGGCCTGCGCACCCAGGGCGTGCCCGAGGGCCGCATCTTCCTCTACGCGACCTTGCCCACGGTGCTGCCGCAGCTTGCGAGCTACACCCTCTATCGTTGGGAGAACAACATCCGGGCGGCCGCCGTGCTTGGCGTGGTCGGCGCCGGCGGCCTGGGGCAGATGCTCTCGTTCCACATGGGCCTCTTCCAGATGGCCGAGACGAGCACGATCCTGATCGCCATGCTCCTGCTCGTCGCGCTCGTCGATGCGCTCAGTTATCTCACGCGGTGGTGGCTCCAGCGCTGAGGAAACGCTGAACGATCTGCTGCGCAGCCCAATTGCGTCGTCGCGTGCTCGCTCATCGCTCGCCTACCTTCGAGGTATGTCTCGCTCTTCGCTGCGCGGCTCCTCGCACTTGAGGCTGCTCGCGACGATCGTTCAGCGTTTCCATCGTTTAGCATGATCCAGATGGACTCAGTCCTCCCCCTCGCAAGCAAACTCCCCAACGTCGGCACGACCATCTTCACCGTCATGTCCGCGCTCGCGCAGGAGACGGGGGCGATCAACCTCGGGCAGGGCTTCCCGGATTTCGAGCCGGATCCACGCCTCACCGACGCGGTGGCCGAGGCGATGCGCTCGGGACACAACCAGTATCCGCCCATGGCGGGCAATCTGCTTCTGCGCACGCGCGTGGCCGGGAAGTTCGCCGCCACCCAGGGCGTGCGCTTCGACCCGCAGAGTGAAGTGACGATCACCTCGGGCGCCACACAGGCGATCCTCTCGACCATCATGGCCGTGGTGCGTCCGGGCGACGAAGTGATCCTGCTCGAGCCCGCGTTCGACAGCTACCTCCCGAACATCGAACTCACGGGCGGCATTCCCGTCCCCGTGGCGCTCAAGCCGGGCGACTTTCGCCCCGATTTCGCAGCGATCGAGGCCGCGCTCAGCCCGCGCACGCGACTTTTGATCGTCAACACGCCGCACAATCCGAGCGGCCGCATCTGGCGGCGCGCCGACTGGGAGCGCCTCGCCGAAATCATTGCCGGACGGGAGCTGTTCGTGCTCTCCGACGAGGTCTACGAGCACATGGTCTACGACGGCGAGCCGCATGTCTCGGCCGCCGCCGTGCCCGCGCTCGCGGGGCGGAGCTTCGTCGTCTCCTCCTTCGGCAAGACGCTCCATGTGACGGGCTGGAAGCTCGGCAGCGTGCTCGCACCCGCGCCGCTCACTGCGGAATTCCGCAAGGTGCACCAGTTCACCGTGTTCACCGCCAACAGCGCCATGCAGCAAGGCATTGCGAACTATCTCGCCGACCCGGCACCATGGCAGG
>CAZSTF010000194.1:0-3271 GCA_964609555.1 uncultured Alcaligenaceae bacterium
CGAACTCGCGATGCCCGAGCGCCTCGGCCGACGTGAGCCGACCGTTCGCCGTGCGCAGCATGCACTCGAGCAGGGCGTCGCCAGCCTGATCCATGGTGAGTTCACGCCGGAGCAGCCCCGAGGTGTCGACATCGATGTGCTCGCTCATCAGGCGCACGGTGCGCGGATTGGCGCAGATCTTGATGACCGGCAGGATCGGATTGCCGATGACGTTGCCCTGGCCGGTCGGGAAGAAATGCACGACGAATCCGGCGGCGGCACACAGCGTGACCATCTCGGCCGCGGCGCTGGACGAGTCCATGAACCACAGTCCCGGTCCGGTCGGCGTCTCCGCCTTGTCGAGCACGCCGTCGATGATGCACTTGCGTCCGATCTTCTGGATGTTGCCGAGGGCCTTTTCCTCGATCGTGGTCAGCCCGCCCGCAATGTTGCCCTTGGTGGGCTGCGACTCGGAGAGATCGCTCGTCTTGTGCCGGTTGATCATCTCCTGGTAGCGGTTGAACATGAACATGAAGTCCTGCCACACCTTGGGCGTGCGGCAACGCGCTTCAAGAAGCTTTTCCCCGCCGGTGATCTCCGAGGTCTCGCCGAAGAGCAGCGTCGTCTTGAGCGGATAGAGCTTGTCGAAGGCATTGCCCACCGTGGGATTCGCCCCACAGCCCGACGTGGTGTCGCTCTCGCCGCATTTGGTCGACACCCAAAGCGCGCTGATCGGGCATTCGACCCGATGCTGCTCGCTCGCGGCCTGAAGGAACTTCTTGGCCGCCTGCGAGGCGCGCATGATCGTGTTGTGATCGCCATGCCCCTCGATGCCGAAGCCCGCGACCGGCTTGCCCGTGGCGGCGATGCCATCGACCACGCGCTGCGTCCAGCCGTCCTCGATCCCGATCACGACGACGGCGGCGACATTCGGATTCGAACCCGTGCCGATCAGGGTGCGGAAGTGCAGATCGAGATCCGCGCCGAACTGCAGCCGCCCATAGGGGTGCGGCAAGGCCATCACGCCCTTGATGTTGTGCGCCACGGCCTCGGCCGCCGCGTTGGACAGATCATCCACGGGCAGGATGATCACGTGGTTGCGTACGCCCACGCGGCCGTTCTCGCGCCGGTAGCCCCAGAACTTGGTCTTCTTGCTGATCATCTCGCGCTCACCACCGCTTGGTCTTGACGTTGTGGACGTGCAGATGCTCGCCCTTCCTGATCGGCGCCACGACGCGACCGATGTCCACACCGTACTTGATCACGGTGTCCCCCACCTTGAAATCCTTGAGCGCCACCTTGTGGCCGATCGGGATGTCGTCCCGGAGCTCGATCTTGACCGTGGAGTCGGGCTCCATGATCCAGCCCACGGCCTTCTCGCCCTTCCTGCAGCCCTCGACGACGACGACGCCGACGCCATCGCCCTTTTCATGCACAACGAAATGAATCATTGAAGACCTTCCCCCTGTTCGGCAAGAATGACGACTTTCGCAAGTCATCTAACTCATCTAGATGAGTTGTATGTTTCGAACGATAGCAAATCGGCGGGAGATTGCAAGCGGTGAAGATCGTCATCACGGAGTTCATGGATGAATCCGCGGTCGCGCGGCTCGACACGCATTTCGGTGCCGCCGCGATCCACTACGCCCCCGACCTCGTGGACCAGCCGGAACGGCTCGCGGCGCTCGCAGCCGATGCCGATGCGCTGATCGTGCGCAATCGCACGCAGGTTCGCGGAGCACTCCTCGCCGCGGCGCAGGGCTTGCGCGTAGTGGGTCGGCTGGGGGTCGGTCTCGACAACATCGACGTCCCCGAGTGCGAACGTCGCGGCATTCGCGTGATTCCGGCCACCGGTGCGAATGCGCTCGCCGTGGCGGAGTACGTCATCACTGCGATTCTTATGCTGCGCCGGGCGAGCTTTCAGTCGAGCCGCGAGGTGGCGCAGGGTGGCTGGCCTCGCAATCGCCTGTCGGCCGGTCACGAGATCGCCGGCGCAACGCTCGGCTTGGTCGGTTTCGGCAGCATCGGGCAGTTGACGGGCGGGCTCGCGCGCACGCTCGGCATGCGCGTCATCGCCCACGACCCCGGGCTGCCCGCCGATCATCCGGCGTGGCGAGAGATTGCGGCACGCGTCGAACTCGATCGGCTGATCGCCGACGCCGATGCAGTCAGCCTGCACGTGCCGCTCATCGATGCGACACGCAACCTGTTCGACGCAGCACGGCTTTCCGCGATGAAGCCAGGCGCCATCCTCGTCAACACCGCGCGCGGGGGCATCGTCGACGAGCTCGCGCTCGCGGAGGCCCTGCGACGTGGCCACCTCGGCGGCGCGGCGCTCGATGTCTTCGCGACCGAACCGCTGCCCGCTGCGGCACACTTCGAGGACTGCCCGAACCTCATCCTGACCCCGCACATCGCGGGTGTCTCGGCGGAGGCCAATGTCCGCGTCTCGTCGATGATTGCGGAGGCTGTCATCGACGCACTCGGAGGGCCGACGCGATGAGCCGCGTGTCCGTCTCCGACCTCGAGGCGCTCGCCATGCAGGCGCTCGTCGCCGCCGGGGCCTCGGCTGATGCGGCTTCGTCGACCGCCCGTGGGCTCGTCTACGCGGATGCGCAGGGAACCGCATCGCACGGGGTCTCGCGGATCCCTCAGTACGCGGGACATCTTCGCGTGGGTCGCATCGATGGCCGTGCCGTCCCGCGCATCGCGCACGGCAAGGGGGCCATCGCCATCGTGGATGCAGCCGACGGCCTGGCTTTTCCCGCCTGCGATCTGGCCATCGCCCACGCGATCGAGACCGCCCGCTCACAGGGCGTCGCCTTCGTGGCGGTACGCAACAGCTATCACTTCGGCGCGGCGATCTACCACTTGGAAGCCGTCGCCCGCGCCGGGATGGTCGGGCTCGCGTTCTCGAATTCGCCCGCAGCCATTGCCGCAGCCGGTGGCGCGCGTCCGCTCTTCGGCACCAACCCGATCGCTGCGATCTTTCCGCGCTCCGAGGGCGATCCACTGGCGATCGACCTCGCCCTGTCCGAGGTTGCACGCGGCAAGCTCATGGTCGCGGCCAAGGCGGGCCAGCCCATTCCCCTGGGCTGGGCGCTCGATGAACAGGGCCAGCCCACCACGGATGCCGCGCGCGGGCTCAAAGGCTCGATGGCCGCCCTTGGCGCGGGCACGGGCAGCGCCAAGGGCGTGATGCTGGCACTCGTCGTTGAACTGCTCGTGACCACGCTGTCGGGTGCCCGCTTCGGCTTCGAGGCGGACTCCTTCTTCGAGGTCGAGGGCAACC
>CAZSTF010000195.1:0-3269 GCA_964609555.1 uncultured Alcaligenaceae bacterium
CGAAGCTCCGGGATCCCGGCCGCATCCAGGCGGACGGGCGGGCGGATGCCGAGCCCCTCGTGCGCGAAAGGACTGCCGAGGCGCGGGCGCAGAACCGCCGCGTGGAAGTCACGCTCATCCTGCCGCCATCGGAGCGCGATCGCGAATTCGCCGCCGCGCAGCAGCAGGCGCCGGCACCCGGGGCGCAACCGGCAGCGCCGACGCCGCAGCAGGGGAGGCCGTGATGAGCTTCCTGCGCAGTCTCTTCCGGAAGATGTTCAACCGGATCACGCTGACGATCCTGTTGCTGGTTCTCCTGTCGCTCGCGATCTGGTTCGGCGGCCCGCTGATCTCGATCGCCGACTGGCCGCCGCTCGGGCCGACGTGGGTGCGCTGGTCGCTGATCGCCGCCGTGTGGGCGATCTGGCTCATCAAGCTCCTGATCGGATGGTGGCGGTCGCGCAACGTCAACGCGGCGCTGCTTGGTCAGCTGGCGAAGATGCAGAGCGCGGCCAAGCCGGGCGAGCCCGGTGCGGGTGAGGAGGAGGTTGCCGAACTCAATCGGCGCTTCAAGGCGGCCGCCGAGACGCTCAAGAAGACACGCTTCAGCGGCACGGAGAAGGGCGGCTGGCTGTCCGGCCTGTCCAAGCAGTATGTCTACCAGTTGCCGTGGTACGCCTTCATCGGCGCGCCGGGCTCGGGCAAGACCACCGCGCTCATCAACGCCGGGTTGACCTTCCCGCTGGCCGACCAGTTCGGCAAGGCGGCCATCCGGGGCGTCGGCGGCACCCGCAACTGCGATTGGTGGTTTACCAACGAGGCCGTGCTGATCGACACCGCCGGGCGCTACACCACGCAGGAGAGCAACCAGGCCGTCGATCGTGCGGAGTGGCAGGGCTTCCTCGGGCTCCTGAAGAAGTTCCGTCCGCGACAGCCCTTGAATGGTGTGCTGCTCACGGTGTCCGTGGCCGATCTCCTGTCGATGAACGCGCAGGAGCGCGAGCTCCATGCGGCCACGCTCAAGGCGCGGCTCAATGAGCTGCGCGAGGGCTTGGGTGTTCAGTTCCCGGTCTATGTGCTGGTGACGAAGGCCGACCTCCTGGCCGGCTTCAACGAGTACTTTCTCAACTTGAACCGCGAGGAGCGGGCGCAGGTCTGGGGCTTCACCTTGCCCTATGACCCGCGCGCCACCGAGCCGATTGCCGTGCGCGAGGCATTCAACCGTGAGTTCGACCTGCTCTACAAGCGGCTGAATGACGGGATGCACCAGCGGCTTCTCGACGAGCCGGATCTCTCGCGCCGCGCGCTGGCCTACACGCTGCCGCAGCAGTTCGCGGGCATCAAGGACGTGCTCGGGCGTTTGCTAAATGGGGTGTTCAGCGAGTCGAAGTTCAACGAGCAGCCGCTGCTTCGGGGCGTCTACTTCACCTCGGGCACACAGGAGGGCACGCCGTTCGACCGTGTGCTCGGTGCCATGCAGCGCACCTTCCGCGTGGACGCGCGCGTCCGCAACGAGGCCGCGCCCGGCACGGGCAAGAGCTTCTTCCTGCAGGATCTCCTGCAGAAGGTCATCTTCCCCGAGAGCTTCATCGCGGGCCGCAACCTGCGCGCCGAGCGACGCCAGAAGTTGATCCAGTACGCCGGGCTCGCCGCCTGCGGCCTGGCGTTCGTGGTTTTCAACGTCGCGTGGTGGTGGAGCTATCGGAACAACCTCGCTTACATCGCGGAGGTCAACCAGAGTGCCGAGGCGCTTCGGGAGGCAGTCGCCGCGATTCCCACGGCCCCGAGCGAGGATGCACCGGCCCTGGGCGGTGTCCTCACGCAGGCGCGCAATGTCGCCGCCAGCACCAAGTTCGCACTCGACAATCCCCCTTGGGGCTATCGCTGGGGTCTCTATCAGGGCGCAAAACTCGATGCCGCGGCGCAATCGACCTACCAGCGCCTGCTCGAAGACAGCCTGATGCCCCGCATCGCGGTGCGGCTCAACACACGTCTGCAAGGGGCCGTGAGCGCGGGCAACGAGGGCACCTACGAGGCACTCAAGGCCTACCTGATGATGTATGAGTCGAGCCGGGTCAACAACGAGTTCCTGACCAAGTACATCGGCACCGACTGGATGGCCGCCCTGCCGCCGGACGTCTCCACCGACGCGCGCAAGGAGATCCTCTCCCATCTCGATGCGCTCCTCAAGAGCGGCGGCTTCCGGGCGACGTTCCCGGTGAACGCGCCACTCGTGCAGCAGGCGCGAGAGCAACTCGCGCAACTCGAACCGGCGCGCCGTGCCTACAACTTCATCAAGAGCCAACTGATCGGCAGCGATCTGCCGGAATTCACGGTGGCGAAGGCGGCGGGCGATCGCGCGCCCGAAGTGTTCACGCGCAGGAGTGGCAAGCCGATCACCAGCGACGGCATCCCGGGCTACTACAGCGAGCGTGGCTACAACAAGCACTTCGTCGAGGCGCTCGGTCGCTGGGGCACGGAGCTTGCGCTCGAGGAGGCCTGGATCCTCGGTCGGGGCGGCACCGGGGCGCGCGGCAGTGGCGCGGCCGCGGCCGCTACGGCAGCGAACGACATGCAGCGGCTCGAACGACGGATCCGAGAGCTCTACCTGCTCGATTTCGCCAACCAGTGGCAGGCGTTCCTGCAGGACGTGCGCCTCAAGCAGCCGCGGACCATGAACGAAGTGATCGACTTCGCAACCATTCTCGGGGCGCCGGATTCACCGCTCGTCCTGCTCGTGCGCGAGGTCGCGCGACAGACGCAACTGGTCAACCCGGAGCGCAGCGGCGCATCGCGCGTGGATCGCATCCGGGAGGAAGCGCGGCGCGCGGCCAAGGAGGTCAGTGCCGCGGTGGCAGCGATCGCCAACTCGAGCGTGAGTGCGGACCGGATCGAAGCGATCGCGGAAGAGCCGTTCCGTGACTTCATCCGCATGGCGACCCCCGAGGGCAAGGGACAGATCGACCAGATCGCGCGGGCGGTGCTTGAGTACGCGAACGCGCTGCGCGCCGATCAGTCGTCGCTCTCGGGCGGGGCGACATCCCGCCGGGCGACGGACGCCGAGAATGCACTGCGTTCGCTCGCCGCGTCGAGCCGTACGCCGGTGCGGGAAATCCTCGAAGCCCTGATCGGCTCCGGCGAGCGCACCACCCGGGCGGCGATCCAGAGCAATGCATCGGCTCAGGCGCGCGGGGCGGCGGGTGCCGCCTGCGGTGCCGTCGTCCAGAGCTACCCCTTCCGCCGCGGCGCCACGCAGGACGCCTTCCCGCAGGACTTCGCCCAGGTCTTCG
>CAZSTF010000196.1:0-3255 GCA_964609555.1 uncultured Alcaligenaceae bacterium
GCTGCGCCTCGACGCGGTCGGTGGCCTGCGCACGCAGGCGTTCGAGCACGATCCGCTCGTGCGCTGCATGCATGTCCACGAGCACGAGCCCGGCGCGGTTCTGCGCGAGGATGTAGATGCCATGCAACTGCGCGAGCGCGAAGCCGAGCGGGTGGTCGGCTTCCGCCTCCGGCTCGGTGCCGGACGGGGGCAGACCGAAGGCATAGCGTGCAGCGACTTCGGCGACCCCCGACACCTGCCGATCGGTGCGGGCGTCGTTCGGCGGGTACGGCGGCGCGTAGCGCGCCCCGACCGACGGCATCTGAAGCGACATGGCCGACTGCCGCGCCGTGAGCGGTCGTTGCGGCGCGCGATCCACGGGCGCATCCTGCGCCGCGAACGCGGAAGCCAACGCGCTGCGCCCGAGCAGGGCATCGGCCGCGGAGAGCGGCGCAGCCTGCGCTGCCGTGAGTGCGAAGGCGTCCGTGATCGCCCGGCGCACGAGCTGGTGCACCGCCTGTGCCTCGCGAAAGCGAATTTCGGTCTTCGCCGGATGGACGTTCACGTCCACGGCGAGCGGATCGAGCGTGAGCCAGAGCACGAACGACGGCGCCGCGCCACCGTGGAGCTGATCGCGGAGCGCATCACGCAGTGCATGCAACACCACGCGGTCGCGCACCCAGCGGCCATTGACGAACAGATGCTGGTGATCGTGCCCGGGCACCTCGGCCTGCGGGCGCAGCACATGGCCCTCGAGCCGTGCGGGGCCGGCCTCGGCGTGCACGGTGCGCGCGGCACCCAGCCACGCTTCACCAACGACGTCGCCGACCCGCCGCACGCGGTCCGAGGTGGCGCTCAGCCGAAGCGTCACGCGCTCGTTGTGGGTCAGCTGGAAGGCGACCCCGGGATTGGCGAGCGCGAGCCGTCGGACGACCTCCAGACAATGCGCATACTCGGTCGCCTCGCTTTTCAGGAAGCGGCGGCGCGCCGGCGTGTTGAAGAAGAGCTCCGCGACCGTGATGCGGGTACCTGCGCTCCCGGCGCAGGGTTCGACGTCTCCCGCAACACCGCCGTCGACGCTGATGCGATGCGCGCTCGCTGAACCTGCCGGCCGCGAGACGATCTGCACGCGTGCGACGGAGGCAATCGAAGCGAGCGCTTCGCCACGAAAGCCGTAACTCGCCACGCGTTCGAGATCATCGAGACTCACGATCTTCGAGGTTGCGTGCCGCGCAAGGGCGAGCGGCAAGTCGGGGGCGGCGATGCCCGTGCCGTCATCGGCGACCGAGATCCAGTGCGTGCCGCCAGCACGCAGTTCCACGATGATCGAACGCGCACCTGCATCGAGCGCGTTTTCGACGATTTCCTTGAGCGCCGAGGCGGGCCGGTCGATGACCTCACCCGCGGCAATCTGATTGACGAGGTGATCCGGCAGCGACCGGATCGGGCGCATCGGCGCAGCGGGCGTCACGATCGCGGGCGAATTTCCGTCTGGCACAATCGGCGCCGCATTGTTCGGGCTCGGCCCGTGGGCCGCCGATCCCGCCATGGATTCAAGGAACCTCTCGGCGATCGCGTCTGCGGCACGTCTTTCATTCACCCTCAGGATTCTATGTGTCGCCTCGCGGCTCCACGCGCCTCCTGGATCACGCTCCTGGCGATGCCGTTCACCCTGCTTCGGACGGTCCGCGTCGCTCTGATCTGCGTGCTCTGCGTACCCGGCGCAGCCGTCGGTGCGCAGTCCGTAGCCCTGCCCATCCTCACGCCGCCGCCAGCGCTGCGCATCGACGGGGCACCGGGTGTGCCACAGCAGCTCGCCTCCGACATCGCACCCTACGGCGACTACACACCAACGCGGTTCGTGGCCTGGCATCCCACCGAGCAGGACATGCTGATTCTGCGTCGTGCGGGGGGCGTGCCGCAGCTCTTTCTGCTGCGCGACCCCCTTGCGACACCGCAGCAGCTCACGCGCGGCAAGGATGCGGTGCGCGGCGCCGTGTTCGAGCCCCGACGCGGTGCCTACGTCATCCTCGCCCGTGACACCGCAGGCGACGAGGCGACGCAGCTCTACCGGCTCGACCTGAAGACGCTCGAGGAGAAACCGCTGGTCGTGGGGCCCGAGCAGTACACGCTCGGCCCCTGGAATCCGGCCCAGGACCGCGTGCTCGTGATCGCCCGTAGCCTCGATCGTGATCGTGGCGCCCGACGCGATCCGCCGGTCGCCGACGTCTACGTGGTCGACCCCCTGGCGCCGGATCAGCGCACGCGGCTCACGGCTCTGCCCGGGGCGCATTGGCGCGTCGTGCGCTGGCTCGAACGGGAACAGCGCCTGATCGTGAACGAGCCCGTCTCGGCCACGACCAGTCGCCTCTGGTCGATCGACCTCGTCACGGGGCGACGCATCGAGCTCGGCGACGGCGATGCCACCCCCGATCTGCGCGAAGGCGACCCCTGGCTGTACCGCAAGCGCTACGACGGCGATCTGGCCAAGCTCTCGCGCATCGACATCCGCACCGGCGAGCGTGAGTGGGTCACCCGCACGGTCGAGCACGAGGTCGACCTCTGGGCCGTCTCTCGCGACGGGCGGCGCATCGCGGTGCTCTACAACGTCGACGGCAAGAGTGCGCTCCGACTGATCGACCGCGACCTGACGGTCCGCGCCGTGCCGCAGCTGCCTCCGGGCGTGGTCACCGCGCTCGCCTGGCACCGGAACGGGCGCGATCTCGCGCTCACGATCGAAGCGGCGGATTCCCCCGGCGAGATCTACTCGATCGACGTCGAGACGCGGCAGGTCACACGCTGGACGCGCCACCCCCGCATCCCCGGCACCAAGCAGCCCTTCGTCGAGGCGGAGCTCATCCAGTGGCCGAGCTTCGATGGCACGCTGATCAGCGGCTTCATCCACCGACCGGCCGCCATCCCCGCGGTCAACGCGGGAACCGTGCGCGGCAAACGGCGCCCCGTCGTGATCGATGTGCATGGGGGTCCGGCAAGCCAGACGCGACCCGGGTTTCGCGGACAGGTCAACTACTGGATCAACGAGCTCGGCTGGGCCGTGATCTATCCGAATGTGCGCGGTTCCACGGGCTTCGGCCGACGCTTCGTGGACGCCGACAATGGCTACAAGCGAGAAGATGCGCTCAAAGACCTCGGCAGCCTGCTCGACTGGATCGCAACCCAGCCCGACCTCGACCCCTCGCGCGTGGCGGTGATCGGCTCGAGCTACGGCGGTTACCTCGCGCTCGCGAGTGGAGCACGCTACGGCACGCGGCTCGC
>CAZSTF010000197.1:0-3240 GCA_964609555.1 uncultured Alcaligenaceae bacterium
GGCGCGCCGCTGCCGACGCTCATCATCGGCACGCTGCCGGTGGTGATCGCGGTCACCTCGAACCTCGGCCGCAGAACCTTTGCCTGGTCGCGGCTCGCCTTGCCCCTCGCCTTGATCCTGGCCGGGCTGGCCTGCGTGAACGCGGACCAGTGGGCGCGGCTCACGGAGGCGGGCGAGGTGCAGCGGTATCTCGGCGGGGCGGCGCTCGCGATCCTGGCCGTGGCCGCCTGGACCTGGTATCCGATCGTGAACGCCCGCTGGATGCAGGCCCACCCCGATCGCAGCGCGACCGTCTGGGCCACGGCGCAGGGCTTGGTCACGCTGCCGATCGCCGCCGTCGGTTTCGTGCTGAGCCTGATCTGGCTCCACGCAGGCGGCACGCCGCACTTTGCGGGGCAAGCCTGGCTCGCGCCCGGAGACGCGCCCGAGCGCTTCTGGCTCCTCATGTTCGCGGTGGGCCTCGCCGCGTCCTGGCTCGGCACGCTGCTCTGGAATGTCGCGAGCAAGCACACGCCGACCGCACTCACCGGCCAGCTCATCGTGTTCGAGACGCTCGCGGCGCTGGCTTATGCCTACCTGATCTACGCGCGCTGGCCGAGCGCGCTCGAGTCCACGGGGATCGTTCTTCTGATCGTCGGTGTGGTTGTGGCCGTCAGGCGCTTGGGGCGCCCGGGCTCTTGAGCCGCCAGGCGAGCGTGCGGCCCTGGGTGAGCGGCACCACGGTCTCCTCGCCGAACGGAAACGCCTCGGGCGGCGACCAGCTCTCGCGCACGAGCGTGACCGTGCCCGTGTTGCGCGGCAGGCCGTAGAAGGCCGCACCGAAGCGGCTTGCGAAATCATCGAGCCGGTCGAGGGCGTCGGCCGCCTCGAAGGCTTCGGCGTAGAGCTCGAGTGCAGCGTGTGCGCTGTAGCAGCCCGCGGCCCCGCAGCAGGATTCCTTGCTGTTCTTCGCGTGGGGTGCGCTGTCGGTGCCCAGGAAGAACTTCGGGTTGCCCGAGGTCGCCACCTCGACGAGCCGCGCGCGATGGCTTTCGCGCTTCAAGACCGGCAGGCAATAGAAATGCGGCCGGATGCCCCCCGTGAAGAGGGCGTTCCGGCTGTAGAGCAGGTGCTGCGGCGTGATCGTCGCGCCCACGTGTGCCGGGGCGGCGAGCACCCAGTCGGCTGCCTCGCGCGTGGTGATGTGTTCGACGACCATCCGGAGCGCCGGAAAGTCCCGCGCGATCTGCGCGAGCGGGCCCTCGACGAAGCGCGCCTCCCGATCGAAGACATCGACCTCGGGCGAGGTCACCTCGCCATGCAGGCAGAGCGTGACCCCGTGCTGCTCCATCGCGGCAAGCACCGGGTAGACGCGCTCGAGCGCGGTCACGCCGGAATCCGAGTTCGTGGTCGCCCCGGCCGGGTAGTACTTGAAGGCGATGACCTCGGGGTTTTCAGCCACGCGCGCCACCTCGTCGACCGGCGTGTTGTCGGTGAGGTAAAGCGTCATGAGCGGGTCGAAGGTCGAGTCCGCGCCCTCGGGCCCGCCCTGTCGGAGGGCCGCGAGGATCCGCTCTCGGTAGGCGAGCGCTTGGGCGACCGTCGTCACCGGCGGCTTGAGATTCGGCATCACCAGCGCCCGGCCGAACTGTTGGGCGGTGTGCGGGACGACCGAGGCCATCGCCGGACCATCCCGCAGGTGAAGATGGAAATCGTCGGGGCGGGTGAGGGTGAGTGTGTGCTGCTTCGACATGTTGGGTCGAGTTTAGGTGACACACCAGAACGCGGGCGCTGAGTGACGACCGTAAGCGCACACTCACGCCACGCTGGCTGATCCCTTGGGAATGGTGCGGCCGTTCGCTCCCGCCCGTCGCGTCGGCCGCGGGGCCTGTGTCTATAATCCGCCGCCCTGTGCAGACAGCCCGCACCGACGGGTGGTTCGCTGTCACGGGAGCACAGTACGCTCCGCCGATCGCGTGATTTGCCGGTCGGTGCGCGGGCGAGGAAACGGCGGCAGTTCGCGGCAACGAGGTTCCCCCCTCCACCTGCGAGCGTCGTCGGCTCGGAAGGAACAGACATCACAATGGCCACGAGCAGCAAGACGAAACCGGCGACAGGGGCGATCGCCGCGACGAAGAGCAAGTCAAGCGTTGCAGCGCGCGCAAGCGTTGCTGCTGCACCCGCCGCCGCAGCGCCCAGGTCGGCGTCGGCGGCGAAGCCGACACCCGCCGCAGCACCCGCCTCGGCTCCCACCACGCCGCTGCCGCTGACCGTGGATGCGCACAAGCGCTACGGCCCGCTGACCGAGGCGGAGATCCTCGCAATGCCCGAGTCGGCCTACATGAACAAGGACCAGCTTGAGTTCTTCCGCGCCAAGCTGACCGAACTCCACCAGCACATCATCGCCAACGCGAGCGACACCGGCGAGCATCTGCGCGACGTCGAGGTGGCCACCGATCCATCGGACCGGGCGACGCAGGAAGAGGAGTACACGCTCGAACTGCGCACCCGCGACCGCGAACGCAAGCTGCTCAAGAAGGTCGAAAAGGCGTTGCGCATGATCGATGATGGCAGCTTTGGCTGGTGCGAGGAGACCGGGGAGCCGATCGGCATCGCTCGGCTGCTCGCACGGCCGACGGCCACGCTGTCGATCGAAGCGCAGGAGCGGCGGGAGCGGCGGCAGAAGCTCTACGGGGACTGATGCACCTTCCGGTTGCCATTGGTCGCGAATTGAGGTTGTCGCCCGGCGCGGGCGGCACGATGTGTCTGACAAAGGAGTCCGTTTCATGAGTGCCCCCTTCAGCCTGCCCCCGCTGCCCTACGCCGACAACGCGCTCGATCCGCTGATCTCGGCCAACACGATCGGCTTCCACTACGGCAAGCACCACAAGGCGTATCTCGACAACCTGAACAAGCTCGTCGAGGGCAAGGATCTGGCGCAGATGTCGCTCGAGGAAGTGATCCGTGCCTCGGCCGGCAAGCCCGACCTGACCGGCGTGTTCAACAACGCCGCACAGGTCTGGAACCACACGTTCTACTGGAACAGCCTGAAGCCGGGCGGCGGCGGCAAGCCGGGCGGCACGCTCGGCGCGATGATCGATGCGTCGTTCGGTGACTACGACACCTTCCGCAAGGAATTCGCCAATGCGGCGATGACCCAGTTCGGCTCGGGCTGGGCCTGGCTTGTGAAGGACGGCGACAAACTGGCCGTGGCCAAGACGGGCAATGCCGAACTGCCCATGACGCAGGGCAAGAAGGCGC
>CAZSTF010000198.1:0-3213 GCA_964609555.1 uncultured Alcaligenaceae bacterium
GATCCAACGATCCGCGCCTTGATCCGCAGGGCACGTGCATCGGCATGCGAGGCTCACGCGTGAACGCGGTGACCAACGAACTTGCCGGCGAACGTGTCGACATCATCCTCTGGGCGCCCGAGCCTGCCCAGTTCGTCATCAACGCCTTGGCACCCGCGCAGATCGTCAGCATCGTCGTTGATGAAGAGCGCCATGCGATGGACGTCGTGGTGAACGAGGACAATCTCGCACTGGCCATTGGCAAGGGTGGGCAGAACGTGCGCTTGGCTTCCGAACTCACGGGTTGGCAGCTCAATCTGATGAGCGAGGAACAGTCGGCGCATCGGGCCGAAGCCGAGGCCGAACGTGTGCGGACGGCCTTCATGACGCAACTCGACGTCGACGAAGAAGTCGCGCAAATCCTGGTCGACGAAGGGTTCACGAGCGTCGAGGAGATCGCCTATGTGCCGATTGCCGAGCTCCAGCAGATCGAGGCCTTCGATGAGGACACGGTCAACGAATTGCGTACCCGTGCCCGCAATGCAGCGCTGACCGAAGAGATCGCGCGCGAGGAAGCGCTGGACAAAGCGTCTGACGATCTCAAGACGCTGGAAGGCGTCGATACCGAGCTGCTGTTGAAGCTGGCCAAGTTCGACATCACGACACGCGATGCGCTTGCCGATCTGGCCGCGGACGAGCTCTGCGCCATTCGACAGCTGCCGGAGGAGCGGGCCCGGGAGCTGATCGACAACGGCTTCTCGGACGTCACCGACGAAGAGCGTCAGCTGATGGGACGCGCCGAAATCAAGGCGGCCACGCAACTCATTGCCCGCGCTCGCGAATCATGGTTCGCGAACACCTGATCCAGGAGACCCTCCTTGAGCATCACCAAGACGACCGTCTCCGAATTCGCCGCCGAACTGAACCTTCGTCCGGAGGCGTTGCTCGCCCAGCTTGCTGCGGCGGGTGTCAAGGCTGATCGCACGGATGCCCAGCTGTCGGCTGCGGACAAGGCCAAGCTGCTCGACTACCTGAAGCGCCAGCATGGCTCGGCCGATGCGCCCGGGTCCAAGCGCATCACGCTCACCAAGCGCTCGACGACCGAGCTTCGGACCTCCGACTCGACGGGGCGCTCGCGCACCGTGCAAGTGGAAGTTCGCAAGAAGCGTGTCCTGGTCACCCGCGCGGCCGACGAAGCGGTCGCTGGTCAGGTGCCTGAACCGGCCGCGCCTCAAGCGCCGACGGCACCGTCTGCCGAAGCAGCGCCGGTTGCTCCTGCGCCCGCAGAAACAGCGCCTGCTGTTCCTGCACCCGTCACGCCCAGCATCATTTCGCCCGAAGAAGCAGCCGCCCGCGCAGCGGAGGCCGAGCGCGCCGAGCGACTGCGTCAGGCGCAACTCGAGGCGCAGGAGGCAAAGCGAGCCCGTGCGCAGCGCGCGACCGCGCAGCCGGAAGCACCATCTCCGGATGCACCGGCTCCGGCAGCCGTTACGACTGTGAGCGGGGCCGCCGCAC
Source organism: uncultured Alcaligenaceae bacterium (assembly GCA_964609555.1). Classification (GTDB taxonomy): domain Bacteria; phylum Pseudomonadota; class Gammaproteobacteria; order Burkholderiales; family Casimicrobiaceae; genus Casimicrobium. The sequence continues at coordinate 1,495 of CAZSTF010000198.1, forward strand.
CCTCGACCCAGGCTGCCCCAGGCGCCACACCCGCGCCGTCGGCCGAGGCCTCGCCTCCCGTCGCCCCGGCTGCTGCATCGTCATCCCCGGCGGCCGAGCCGACGAAGGCGCCCGCAGCCACTGACGCACCACGGCCTCGCATCGGCGCCCGCGTGGATTACACGCCCAAGCCCAAGCCGAAGCCGGTCGTCACCGAGAACACGTTGCACAAGCCGGCCAAGCCGACCGCGCCCAAGCCAAGCGCCGCACCCGGTGCCGCGCGACCGCCCGCTGCGAAACCCGGCGACAAGAAGCCGGGCGCCTGGCAGGAAGATGCTGCTCGCAAGAAGGTGCTGAAGACCCGCGAGGTGGTTGACGATGGCAGCGGCTGGAAGAGCGGGGCGCGCGGCAAGGGCGGCGGCCGTCGCGGCGACAACCGGTCCCAGCAGCAGGTTCAGATGGCGCAGGATGCGCTGCCACGCGAGATCGTCGTGCCTGAGACCATCACGGTCGGCGAACTGGCGCACAAGATGTCGATCAAGGCGGCCGAGCTCATCAAGAGCATGATGAAGATGGGCCAGATGGTCACCATCAATCAGGTGCTCGATCAGGACACCGCCATGATTCTCGTCGAGGAGATGGGGCGCGTGGCCATCGCCGCCAAGGCTGACGATCCGGACGCCGCGCTCGCTGAGCACATGGATCAATCCACCGAAGCCGAGGCGGTCACGCGTCCGCCGGTGGTCACGATCATGGGTCACGTCGATCACGGCAAGACGTCGCTGCTCGACCATATCCGCCGGACGCGCGTGGCCAGCGGTGAAGCCGGGGGCATCACCCAGCACATCGGTGCCTATCATGTGACCACGCCCAAGGGCGTGATCACGTTCCTCGATACTCCCGGTCACGAGGCCTTCACCGCCATGCGAGCGCGGGGCGCCAAGGTCACCGACATCGTGGTCCTCGTCGTTGCGGCGGACGACGGCGTGATGCCGCAGACGCGTGAGGCGATTGCACACGCCAAGGCGGCGAACGTGCCGATCATCGTTGCCATCAACAAGATCGACAAGCCGGGCGGAAACATCGAGCGCGTCAAGCAGGAGTTGGTCGGAGAAGGCGTCGTGCCGGAGGAATACGGCGGCGACGCGATCTTCGTCCCCGTGTCGGCGCTGACGGGGCAGGGCATCGACAACCTGCTCGACAGCATTCTGCTTCAGGCCGAAGTGCTCGAACTCAAGGCGCCCGTCAAGGCGCCGGCCCGCGGTCTGGTCATCGAAGCGCGCCTCGACAAGGGCCGTGGCCCCGTGGCGACCGTGCTGGTCACGAGCGGCACGCTCAAGCGTGGCGATGTCGTTCTGGTGGGTTCCGTGTTCGGCCGCGTCCGGGCGATGAATGACGAAAACGGTGCGGCCATCACCGAAGCCACGCCGTCGATCCCGGTCGAGATTCTCGGGCTGTCGGACGTGCCGTCAGCTGGGGATGACCTCCTCATGCTGGGCGATGAACGCAAGGCGCGGGAGATCGCGCTGTTCCGCCAGGGCAAGTTTCGCGACGTCAAGCTGGCCAAGCAGCAGGCGGCGAAGCTCGAGAACGCGCTTGCACAGATGGGTGAGGGCGGCACGGCACAGACGCTGCCGCTCATTATCAAGTCGGATGTCCAGGGCTCCTATGAGGGCCTGGCCCACGCGCTTGGCAAGCTGTCCACCGACGAGGTGCGGGTGCAGATCGTGCACAGCGGCG
>CAZSTF010000199.1:0-3178 GCA_964609555.1 uncultured Alcaligenaceae bacterium
GCGCCTGCGTGCCGCGCTTGGCGATCGCATCGGCGAGGAGCGAGGGCGGCAGCGCGAGGTCCGCCCCGAGGGCCACGCCGGTCGCGATGCAGACGATCAGGAACGGTACGCGATCGCCCGCCCCGAACGTCACCGCCCAGCAGAAGGCGAGGACCGCGAGCAGCATGCCCGCAGCCCAGGCGCGGACCTTGCCCACACGGCGGGCGAGCCACACCCAGAGCGGCATCGCAAGCGCCCCAGCGAGAAAGTAGGCGACGAGGAAGACCGGCTCCCAGTCCTTGGCCGCGAGCACATCCTCGACGAAGAAGAGCAGGAGCGTCGCAGGGATCGCCGAGGCGATGCCGTTCAACGCGAACACGGCGATCAGCGCACGAAACCGCGCATCATGCAGCACGGTCGAGAGGGCCCGCGGCTCGCCTTCAACCGGTTGCTTGCGCTCGCTCACGCGCCAGAGCAGGAGGAGCGCAATCACGAGCACGGCGAGGAAGATCCACGAGAAGCGGGCGAGGCCTGTCTCCGTGGTTCCGGGGCCGTCGCCCCCGAGCACGGCAGGCAGGGCGGCGGCGAAGAGCACGCCCACGAGCCCGGTCGCCTCGCGGCTCGCCGTGAGGGTGGTGCGCGCAGTCGGCGTGTGCGGGCGTTCGGCGCCCCAGGCGCCGTGGGCGATCGTGGCCAGACTGAAGCCCAGGTAGACCAACACGAGCGCACCGGAAAGCCACAGCCAGAGCGGCAGCACGCGCCAGGCGGGGTTGAGCAGCAGCAGCATGCCCGCAGCAAGCGACAGGGACGCGAGCAGGCAGCCGCGATAGCGGGTCGCCATTGCATCGCTCCAGCGGCCGAGCAGCGGATCGATCAGCGCATCGGCGAAGCGGAGCACGAGCAGGAGCAGACCCAGCGCGGCCAGCGGCAGCCCGAGCTCGGCATAAAGCTTGGGCACATGCACGTAGATCGGCAGCGCCGCCATCGCGAGCGGCGCCGCGAACAGGCTGTAGCGTGCCAGCTCGCCACGGGTGAGTTCCTGCGCAGGCGGTGTCGGCACGCCGGAAGCCTCCGCAGTCGCTTCAGCGCGCAGCATCAGAGGGTAAGAAAAATTCGTCGCGAGCGCGGCCAAGACGAGGCGCGAGCGAGCGAAAGGCGAGACATACCTCGCTGGTAGGCGATGCCCTTGCGTGAAGAAGCGAGCGAGCAACGACGTATTGGCAAGCGCAGCAGAATTTTTCTCACCCTCTCAGCGTTTGCCGATCAGCAGATCACGAAAGCGTGCCTGCGACGAGCGCTCCGACAGCCAGATCGCGAAGAAGGCGTCAGTGAACGCGGGGTCGGCGATCTCGCCACGCAGACTGCCGTTGTAGAAGAAGCGCGCATGCCGCTCGGGGGTGGCCACGCCGGTGAGCCGATCGCCCGGCTTCACGTCGACGAACACGCGTTGCATCTCGGCCAGCCAGCGGGGGTACACCGCCTCGCTGCCGCGCCCCTGGCCACGCATCTCTTCGATCGAGCGCTCGGCGAGCGCCTGGGCGGTGAAGTTGCGCAGGTATTCGATGTCGAGCGCGAACGGCCGCGCCGGATCATAGGCGCCGCCGCCCAACGTCCACAGCCACGCGTGATAGACCCGAAAGCCCCAGATGCGCAGGAGCCCGCCACCGCGTACCTTGAGATCCGGCAGGAGTGCGGTCACCTCCGGCGGCAGCGGCTTGGGCTGACCGCTCGCGAGGGCCGGCAACGTGACCAGAGGCACGCAGGCCAAGGTCGCCCCGGCCACGGCGGCGCTCAGGAGCCGTCGCCGCACGTTCAGGCGTCCGTGGCCACGCGCGCTCACGCAGCCTCCCCGCGCAGCGCGGTGCGCTCGAACGTGTACTGCCCCACGTCGATCGACCCGGCATCGAAGCCTGCGATGCAATAGGCGAGGTAGAACCGCCAGAGGCGGATGAACGCCTCGTCGTAGCCGAGCGCGCGCACCTCGGGCAAGCGGGCTTCGAAGGCCGCGAGCCAGCGGCGCAGCGTTTCGGCGTAGTCGCGGCCGAACTCATGGCGATCGACCATGGCGAGGCGCGCCGTCTGTCCGTGCGCGACAAAGCGCTCGGGCGAAGGCAGCATGCCGCCCGGGAAGATGTACTGCTGGATGAAATCGCTCGTGCGGGCGTAGCGTGGAAAGCGGCGCTCCTCGATCGTGATGACCTGGATCGCTGCCCGCGCGCCCGGCTTGAGCGCCTGGGCCACGGCATCGAAGTAGGCCTGCCAGTAGCGCTGCCCCACCGCCTCGGCCATCTCGATCGAAGCCACGCCGTCGAAGCCACCGCCCAGGGTGCGTGCGATGTCGCGGTAGTCGCACAGTTCGATTCGCACCCGGTCGGCGAGCCCGGCCCGCGCCATGCGCTCGAGCGCGTACTCACGCTGTGCGGGCGAAAGCGTGACGCAGGTGACGCGATAGCCGCGGCGCGCCGCGCGCTCGGCAAAGCCGCCCCAGCCGCAACCGATCTCGAGCAGGTGCGCTCCCGGCGGCGCATCGATCTGGGCGAGGATGCGGTCGTACTTGGCGTTCTGCGCACTCGCGAGATCGCGATTGGGTTCCCCGGCAAAGAGCGCGGCCGAGTAGGTCATCGTCTCGTCGAGCCAGAGGCGGTAGAAGGCATTGCCCAGGTCGTAATGCGCTTCGATGTTCTTTCGAGCCTGGCGCTTGGTGTTGGCCCGCAAGAGGTGCTTCACGCGCAGGAGCCAATCGGTGATCCCGCGGGAGTAGTAGGCCTCGCCGAGCGCCTCGCCGTTCATCGCGAGCAGCGTGAGCAGCGCCGGGAGATCCGGCGTGCTCCAGGCACCGTCCCGATAGGCCTCGGCAAAGGCGACGTCGCTGCCCACGAGCACCCGGCGCGCAAAGCCCGCGTCGTGGATGCGGAGCACCGCCTGCGGGCCGTCGTCGCGACCGGTGATGACTTCCTCGCCGCCGCCGGGCAGGATGACCGTGAGTCGTCCCTGGGTGATCCGGCGCAGGGCACCGAGCATGAGCCGTGCAGGCCAGGGCAAACGGGTCTCGGCCCGGCTTCGATCAGAAACGTCAGAGGCGGAATCGAGCGTGTTGCTTTCAGCGTTCATGAGCGGGAGAGTGATCGGGAGAGAGAGGTCGCCTTGGAGGGAAGCTTTCCATGAAAGGGCACCCGCTTCCACCACAGGCGAAGCGCGT
>CAZSTF010000200.1:0-3166 GCA_964609555.1 uncultured Alcaligenaceae bacterium
GCGCCTGCGTGCCGCGCTTGGCGATCGCATCGGCGAGGAGCGAGGGCGGCAGCGCAAGGTCCGCCCCGAGGGCCACGCCGGTGGCGATGCAGACGATGAGGAACGGCACGCGATCGCCCGTGCCGAAGGTCACCGCCCAGCAGAAGGCGAGGACCGCGAGCAGCATGCCCGCGGCCCAGGCGTGCACCTTGCCCACACGGCGGGCGAGCCACACCCAGAGCGGCATCGCGAGCGCTCCGGCGAGAAAGTAGGCGACGAGGAAGACCGGCTCCCAGTCCTTGGCCGCGAGCACGTCCTCGACGAAGAAGAGCAGGAGCGTGGCCGGGATCGCCGAGGCAATGCCGTTCAACGCGAACACGGCAATCAGCGCACGAAACCGCGCATCGTGCAGCACCGTCGACAGGGCCCGGGGCTCACCTTCAACCGGTTGCTTGCGCTCGCTCACGCGCCAGAGCAGGAGGAGCGCAATCACGAGCACGGCGAGGAAGATCCACGAGAAGCGGGCGAGGCCTGTCTCCGTGGTTCCGGGGCCGTCGCCCCCGAGCACGGCAGGCAGGGCGGCGGCGAAGAGCACGCCCACGAGCCCGGTCGCCTCGCGGCTTGCCGTGAGCGTGGTGCGCGCGGTCGGGGTGTGCGGGCGTTCGGCACCCCACGCGCCATGGGCGATCGTGGCTAGGCTGAAGCCGAGGTACACCAGCACGAGCGCGCCGGACAGCCACAGCCAGAGCGGCAGCACGCGCCAGGCGGGGTTGAGGAGCAAGAGCATGCCCGCAGCAAGCGACAGGGACGCGAGCAGACAGCCGCGATAGCGGGTCGCCATCGCATCGCTCCAGCGCCCGAGCAGCGGATCGATCAGCGCGTCGGCGAAGCGCAGCACCAGCAGGAGCAGTCCCAGCGCGGCCAGCGGCAGGCCGAGCTCGGCATAAAGCTTGGGCACATGCACGTAGATCGGCAGCGCCGCCATCGCGAGCGGCGCCGCGAACAGGCTGTAGCGTGCCAGCTCGCCACGGGTGAGTTCCTGCGCAGGCGGTGTCGGCACGCCGGAAGCCTCCGCAGTCGCTTCAGCGCGCAGCATCAGAGGGTAAGAAAAATTCGTCGCGAGCGCGGCCAAGACGAGGCGCGAGCGAGCGAAAGGCGAGACATACCTCGCTGGTAGGCGATGCCCTTGCGTGAAGAAGCGAGCGAGCAACGACGTATTGGCAAGCGCAGCAGAATTTTTCTCACCCTCTCAGCGTTTGCCGATCAGCAGATCACGAAAGCGTGCCTGCGACGAGCGCTCCGACAGCCAGATCGCGAAGAAGGCGTCAGTGAACGCGGGGTCGGCGATCTCGCCACGCAGACTGCCGTTGTAGAAGAAGCGCGCATGCCGCTCGGGGGTGGCCACGCCGGTGAGCCGATCGCCCGGCTTCACGTCGACGAACACGCGTTGCATCTCGGCCAGCCAGCGGGGGTACACCGCCTCGCTGCCGCGCCCCTGGCCACGCATCTCTTCGATCGAGCGCTCGGCGAGCGCCTGGGCGGTGAAGTTGCGCAGGTATTCGATGTCGAGCGCGAACGGCCGCGCCGGATCATAGGCGCCACCGCCCGGCGTCCACAGCCACGCGTGGTACACCTGAAAGCCCCAGATGCGCAGCAGTCCGCCGCCACGCACCTTGAGGTCGGGCAGGAGTGCGGTCACCTCCGGCGGCAGTGGCTTGGGCTGACCGCTCGCGAGGGCCGGCAGCGTGACCAGAGGCGCGAAGGCCAAGGCCGCCCCGGCCAGGGCCCCGCGCAGGAGCCGTCGCCGCACGTTCGGGCGTCCATGCCCAAGGGCGCTCACACAGCCTCCCCGCGCGGCGCGGCGCGCTCGAACGTGTACTGCCCCACGTCGATCGACCCGGCATCGAAGCCTGCGATGCAATAGGCGAGGTAGAACCGCCAGAGGCGGATGAACGCCTCGTCGTAGCCGAGCGCGCGCACCTCGGGCAAGCGGGCTTCGAAGGCCGCGAGCCAGCGGCGCAGCGTTTCGGCGTAGTCGCGGCCGAACTCATGGCGATCGACCATGGCGAGGCGCGCCGTCTGTCCGTGCGCGACAAAGCGCTCGGGCGAAGGCAGCATGCCGCCCGGGAAGATGTACTGCTGGATGAAATCGCTCGTGCGGGCGTAGCGTGGAAAGCGGCGCTCCTCGATCGTGATGACCTGGATCGCTGCCCGCGCGCCCGGCTTGAGCGCCTGGGCCACGGCATCGAAGTAGGCCTGCCAGTAGCGCTGCCCCACCGCCTCGGCCATCTCGATCGAAGCCACGCCGTCGAAGCCACCGCCCAGGGTGCGTGCGATGTCGCGGTAGTCGCACAGTTCGATTCGCACCCGGTCGGCGAGCCCGGCCCGCGCCATGCGCTCGAGCGCGTACTCACGCTGTGCGGGCGAAAGCGTGACGCAGGTGACGCGATAGCCGCGGCGCGCCGCGCGCTCGGCAAAGCCGCCCCAGCCGCAACCGATCTCGAGCAGGTGCGCTCCCGGCGGCGCATCGATCTGGGCGAGGATGCGGTCGTACTTGGCGTTCTGCGCACTCGCGAGATCGCGATTGGGTTCCCCGGCAAAGAGCGCGGCCGAGTAGGTCATCGTCTCGTCGAGCCAGAGGCGGTAGAAGGCATTGCCCAGGTCGTAATGCGCTTCGATGTTCTTTCGAGCCTGGCGCTTGGTGTTGGCCCGCAAGAGGTGCTTCACGCGCAGGAGCCAATCGGTGATCCCGCGGGAGTAGTAGGCCTCGCCGAGCGCCTCGCCGTTCATCGCGAGCAGCGTGAGCAGCGCCGGGAGATCCGGCGTGCTCCAGGCACCGTCCCGATAGGCCTCGGCAAAGGCGACGTCGCTGCCGACGAGCACGCGGCGCGCGAAGCCCGCGTCGTGGATGCGGAGCACCGCCTGCGGGCCGTCGTCGCGACCCGCGATGACTTCCTCGCCGCCGCCGGGCAGAACGATCGTGAGTCGTCCCTGGGCGATCCGGCGCAGGGCACCGATCATGAGCCGTGCGGGCCACGGCAGACGGGTGTCGGCCCGGCTTCGATCGGAGACGTCAGAGGCGGAATCGAGCGTGTTGCTTTCAGCGTTCATGAGCGGGAGAGAGAGTTCGCTTTGGAGGGAAGCTTTCCATGAAAGGGCACCCGCTTCCACCACAGGCGAAGCGCGT
>CAZSTF010000201.1:0-3159 GCA_964609555.1 uncultured Alcaligenaceae bacterium
CGCGTTCGATGATCAGGGCGAGAGCCACGACGGAGACAGCGATCAGCGGCCAGATCGGCCAGCCGGCCGCCTTGATGAGTTCCCACATGTGAGCGCGAGTCGAAGAGTGCCGAGACGGCGGGCAGTGTAACCGCCGATCCGCACGGCCTGTTCGCGCCCGCGTCGGCTATTTCCAGCCGTCCTTGAGTCCGACGGCCTTGTTGAACACGAGCTGGCTGGGACGCGAGTCGACCCGATCCGCGCAGAAGTAGCCCAGCCGCTCGAACTGGAAACGCGTCTCCGGGCTGGCCTCGGCGAGCGTCGGCTCGACCCAGCCCCGAAGCACTTTGAGCGAATCCGGATTCAGATGGTCACGATAGTCGCCGCCCTCGGCATCCGGGTCAGGCACGCGGAACAGTCGATCGTAGAGCCGGAATTCCGCCGGCAGCGCATCGGCCGCCGCCACCCAGTGGATCGCGCCCTTGACGTTGCGCGCACCGGGCGTGCCGCTCTTCGTCGCCGGGTCGTAGGTGGCGTGGATCGTCGTCACCTGGCCCGCCCGATCCGTCTCAAAGCGTTCGCAGCGGATGATGTAGCCGTAGCGCAGGCGCACTTCGCCGCCCGGAACGAGCCGGAAGAAGCCCTTCTCCGGCACAGGGCGGAAATCGTCGCGCTCGATCCACACCTCGCGGCCGATCAGGAATTCACGGCGGCCGCGACTGTCGTCGTGCGGATGCACCGGGGCCGACAGACGCTCGACGTGTCCCTCCGGCCAGTTCTCGATGATGACGCGCACCGGGTCGGTCACCGCCATCGCGCGCGGCGCCTTTGGATCGAGGTCATCGCGGAGCGCGCGCTCAAGCTCCGCCATGTCGATCCACTGGTGAGCCTTCGACACCCCGGCGCGCTCGGCAAAAAGGCGGATCGATGCCGGCGTGAAGCCCCGACGGCGCAGGCCGACGAGCGTCATCATGCGCGGATCGTCCCAACCGGAGACCACGCCCGTCGTGACCAGTTCGAGCAGCTTGCGCTTGCTCATCACCGTATAGCTCACGTTCAGGCGCGCGAACTCGATCTGCTGCGGCGCCGGCGGCGAGAGCTTGCCGCTCTCGATCAATCGTGCGAGCACCCAGTCGTAGAGCGGCCGGTGCGCCTCGAACTCGAGCGTGCAGATCGAGTGCGTGATGCCCTCGAGCGCATCGCTGATGCAGTGCGTGTAGTCGTAGAGCGGATAGATGCACCAGCGGTTGCCGGTGCGGTGGTGCTCGGCAAAGCGGATGCGATAGATCGCCGGATCGCGCAGGTTGAGGTTCGGCGATGCCATGTCGATCTTGAGCCGGAGCACGTGCGCCCCCTCGGGATGCTTGCCGTCACGCATCTCGCGGAAGAGCCGCAGGTTCTCTTCGACGCTCCGGTTGCGGAAGGGCGAGTCCGTGCCCGGCGTCTCGAACGTGCCGCGATTGGCTCGCATCTCATCGGCGCTCTGGCTGTCGACATAGGCGAGACCGCGTTCGATGAAGTGTTCCGCGAACGCGTACAGCGTGTCGAAGTAGTCGCTTGCGTGGTGAAGATGCTCACCCCAGGAGAAGCCGAGCCATTCGACCATTTCCTTGATCGAACGCTCGTACTCGACATCTTCCTTGACCGGATTCGTGTCGTCGAAGCGCAGGTGGCAGCGGCCACCATAGTCGCGGGCGAGCCCGAAATTCACGCAGATCGACTTGGCATGCCCGATGTGCAGGTAGCCGTTGGGCTCCGGCGGGAAGCGCGTGACGACGGCGCCGCCGTGCTTGCCGCTCGCGAGATCGGCATCGATGATCTGGCGGATGAAGTTGGAGACGGCGGGAGCCGCAGGCGCGGCTTGGCTGCCGACGTGGGCGTCGGCCTTGACGGTGGACATGCTGAAACTGGACAAACGCGCCGTGTGCAGTCGCAGCATTCTAGCCGTCGCACAGGTGTCACAAAAACCGCGTGGGCACGGGCAAAACGCCGAGGGCACCGCGCGAAAGCCCGTCGCCATGCGGCTTCCGGCGGCACCTCAGTTGCCCACAGCACCTGTGGATAAGCCCGCGAACAACTGATCCGACCCGGCGCAAAGGCCGTCTGGTTGCGCCTTTGCCGTCCTGCCCAGCGCCGCGGCAGAAAAAATCTCTTGACCATCAACGGGTTGAAGCGTTTTCAAGGCCCTGCAAGCCCATGTCAAGAGGGGCGAAACATTCCGAGCCGCAAAAGACTGAGCCAGAATCCTGTCCATGACAAACCTGTCCGATGACGACCCCGCAACCGCCCCCGCGGCAGCCGCGGGTGCGACTGCTGCGAGCGTGTCGCAACTGCTCTCGCGGATCACGCAGACGCTCGATCGCGCGATCCCGCTCCTCTGGGTGCGTGGCGAGATCTCGGGCTTCAAGCGCGCCGCCTCCGGCCACGGCTACTTCGACCTCAAGGACGATCGCGCGCAGATCGCCTGCGTGCTCTTTCGCAACCGCGCAGCCCTCGTGCCCTTCGCGCTCGCCGATGGCCTGGCCGTGGAGTGCCGCGTGCGGGTCGCGATCTACGAGCCGCGCGGCCAGTTGCAGTGCATCGTCGAGCAGGTGCGCGCGGTGGGCGCGGGTCAGCTTTACGAAGCCTTCCTCCGCCTCAAGGCCCGACTCGCTGCCGAAGGCCTGTTCGACGAGGCACGAAAGCGCCCACTGCCGGCCTTCCCGCGCTCGATCGGCATCATCACCTCGCGCGAGGCGGCAGCACTGGCCGACATCCTGCGCGTGCTCCGGGGCCGCTGGCCACTCGCCCGGGTGATCCTCTATCCCGCCTCGGTGCAGGGGGCGGCTGCGCCGGCGGAACTGCGTGCCGCGCTTCATGCCGCCAACGCCCGCGGCGAATGCGACCTGCTCATCATCGGCCGCGGCGGCGGCAGCCTCGAAGACCTCTGGGCGTTCAATGACGAGGCCCTCGTGCGTGCCGTGGCGGCCTCGCGCTTGCCCATCGTCAGCGCGGTCGGGCACGAGACGGACTTCACCCTCTGCGACTTTGCCGCAGACCTGCGCGCGCCCACGCCGAGCGCCGCAGCGCTGCTCGCGACACCGGACGCCGCGGAAACCGCCGCCCGTGTCCGGACGCTCGCCGAACGACTCGCCCGCGCCCAGAGCCGACGCCTCGAGCAGGTGGCCCAGCGCCTCGATC
>CAZSTF010000202.1:0-3140 GCA_964609555.1 uncultured Alcaligenaceae bacterium
AGGGTGCGGCGGGTGAGCGGGTTCATCGGGTCTCCTCCTTGGGACGTGGGCGTCTCCGTGTGTGGGTGCACTCTAGCCCACGGTCCCAGCCCGCGGGAGCATCCGTTCCGCAAGACGTGCTCTTGTGCGTCCACCGGAGTTGGTCGAAAATACACACATGGACGTACACACTATCGCTGCGGATGCCATGGAAACGCTCACCTCCCGGGTCTTCAACAACGGCAACAGCCAGGCCGTGCGCATTCCGGCCGAGTTCCGGCTCGACACCGATCGCGTGAGCATCACGCGGACGCCGTCGGGCGACCTGGTGATCCATCCTCTGAAGGCGCAACGCGGCGCGGCACTGCTCGACGCACTGCGTGCGTTGGGTGAAGCGGACGCGGGCTTCCTTGCCGCGATCGAGGCGGAACGTGCCCATCGGGCCGTCCCCGAGGAGCGCGAAGCACTGTGATCTACCTGCTCGACACGAACATCCTGATCTACCTGATCAAGAACCAGCCGCCCGGGCTTGTCGGTCGCGTGGATGCGCTGCCGGAGGGCAGTCGGCTTTGCATGTCGTTCGTCACCTGGGTGGAATTGCTGCAGGGCGCGGAAAGGAGCACGAAGAAGCCCGAGGTTCTCCGTCGGCTCGACGCGCTCGCGCGACTTGTGACGGTGCTTTACCCGACCGGCCCGGCGATCTGCGCGCACTACGCCGTCCATGCCACCCGTCTCAAGCTCGCGGGGATGCCGATCGGTGCGAATGACCTGTGGATTGCCTGCCACGCGCTTGCCGAAGGCGCAACACTCATGACCCACAACGCCCGCGAGTTTCGCCGGATCGATGGGCTCCGGGTCGAAGACTGGGTGGAGTCGATCGGATGAGGGGCGGCAGCCAGCGGTGTCGATCCCGCCCCGCGCTCGCGGCGCTCAGCGCGCCTGACGCCACGCCCGGTATTCGATCTTGAGGCAGCGGTCATAGACCGAAAGCAGGCCCGCCTGCTCGGCGAGGGCGTGGGCCTCGAGATTGGCCACGCCGCGCTGCTGCCACAGGCAGCGTGCGCCGATCGCGATGGCCGACTGCGCCACGGGCAGCACATGCTCGCTCGCGCGGAACACATCGACGATGTCGACCGGCCCCGGGATGTCCTCGAGCCGTGCGACACAGACGCCGCCCAATGCAGCCTCGCCCGCATGCTTCGGATTCACAGCGATCACGGCGAGGCCCATTTCGGCCAGGGCCTGCGCCACCTCGTGACTCGGTCGCGACGGGTCCTGCGACCAGCCCACCACGGCGACCGTGCGGACGGTCGGGAAGAAGTCGTGCCAAGGGATGTTCATGATCGCTCCTCAGTCTCACGAGCAATTGTCCACGTTCCCCGGAGCGAAGATCTCCTGCGCGTCGGCCACCTCGAGGGGTTGCCCCTCGGGCAGCAGAACATCGCGATCATGGAGCAGCGTGCTTTGCTCGCGCAGCGCGAGCACGACGAGCAGGCGGACCGGATGCGCACCGACGTGAAGCGCCATCGCCGAGCGCGTGGCGAGCACGATGTTCAATGCGTCGAGCAGGCTCGGGTCGTGTTCGCCGCACCGTCGGGCGGCCAGCGTCAGGGCAACGCCGACGCGTGGTGCCCAGAGCATGTCGTTGGGCATGTGCTCGAGCACGCCGCGGATGCCCTCGCAGCGGCCCGCGGTGACTTCCGTGAGCAGACGTTCTGCGTAGTCCATGTCCTCGGACACTTCGTAAAGCAGGCGGAGCCGAGCGGGTTCATGGTGCGCATCCTCGATGTCGATCGGCCGGAGCGCGCGCAGCTCGGGGGCGATGGCCTCGCCGAGCCGTTGCAGGAGCCGCTCGACGGGTTCGAGGTCGTGGCGGCCATGCGCGTTGCTTGGTGTGGCTGGGCACACCGCGGCATGCAGGGTCCGAACGCATGCTGCAACGCGCGTCGGGACCGGCGGATGGTCGAGGAGCGCAACGAACACTTCGTGCGCCGCCAGCACGGCTCTCCGCTGGAGACCGAAACCTCGTCGGACGTCACCCAGCTCGAGCAACGCGCACCAAAGCGCCGGGGACAGCAGCGCGAGGCTTGTGCGGCGCCGAAGCGCCAGATGACTGGGTTCGCGCCTCGGCGGAGCGAAGCGGTCGAGCGCGTGGGCCGGAAAGGGGACGGGTGGTCTGCCGCCGACGCGCTCGTCCCCCGGCGCCTCGACAGCGCCATCGCGGAGGTAACGCATCAGGGTGGGCAGTTCGGGCGCGACCGGCTCGTCGCGCACCTGGCCCCAGAGGTAGAGCAGGTCCGCCGTCGAGCGCAGGGCAAGTCGCTGCCGCCAGCGATGGAGCCGTTTGTGAAGCGCCTCGTAGGTCAGGCCATGTTCGGCAGCCACCGCCTTGAGGGCACGCCCCGCGGCCAGCGCGTCCAATTGGGAAATCTTTGCCGGATCCAGCTCGTCACGGAACGCGGCCCAGCGCCGCAGCGCGCGTTCACGGCCCACGCGGTCCAGCGGCTTGACACCAAGCCGCCGCTCCAGCTCGGCCACGACGGCCGGCACGTCCGTATGCGTCGGCGTGGATCGAGCGGATGCGTCCGTCGAACCGAACGGAGGACCATCGTTTGGCGGCGTGCGATGCATCGATATGAAAGCGTGATCGACAAGTCGTTGCCCCAGTTTAGGGCGGGCTCAGCCGCCGAGCGACCCTTCGATCGGGAATGTCCAAATCTGGACATCATGGTGTCCAGTACTGGACACCACGCATGCGCCGCGCCGGGCTACGCTGCGATCCATGCCCTCCCCGCTCTTCCGCCCTGAAGTCATCGCCGCCCGCTCGGGCAGCTGGCTCGGCGGCGTCCGGCTCACGCAGCCGGGGCTCTATCACCTGTGGGGAGCCTCCGGGCTCGTGGTGGCGGCAGCGCTCGCGTCGTTTGCCGCCTGGGGCAGCTACACCCGCAAGGCCACCGTCCCCGGCCACACGGTGCCGGCGGCCGGGGCGATCCGCATCACGCACGCCGGGGGCCCGGCACTCGTGGCTGAAGTCCGGGTGGGCGAGGGCGCAACGGTGGCCGCGGGTGATCCACTCGTCGTGCTCACGAGCGAGCGCATGACCGATCTGGGCGGCGCGCAGGCGCTTCTCGCCGCCGAACTCGCCCGCCGGGCGGAGGCGA
>CAZSTF010000203.1:0-3116 GCA_964609555.1 uncultured Alcaligenaceae bacterium
GTCGCCCCCGGCGAGAGGAACCGGGCCTGGCACGCCGCGCACGCGGGCGATGCCGATCTCGTGATCGGCACGCGCCTTTCGGTGTTTGCCTCCCTGCCGCGGCTCGGGCTCGTGATCGTCGATGAGGAGCATGACGGCTCCTACAAGCAGGACGAATCGCCGCGCTACCACGCGCGGGACGTGGCGGTCATGCGCGGCCATCTCGAAGGCGTGCCGGTCGTGCTCGCGAGCGCGACCCCGAGCCTCGAGAGCTGGCAGAACATGCGGCTCGGCCGCTACGGCTATGTGCATCTCGCCGAACGCGCCACGCGGGCACCGCTGCCCACGATCCGGCTGATCCCCGCCCGCGGACAGCGCCAGCAGCGGCAGGGCGGGGTTGCGCTCGGGCTCGTCGAGGCGATCCGCGAACGGCTCGCGCGCGGCGAACAGAGCCTCGTGCTCGTCAACCGCCGCGGCTATGCGCCGGCGCTCTACTGCCCACACTGCGCGTGGACGGCCTCCTGCCGCCACTGCGACGCGAAGCTCACCTGGCATCAGGCGGATCGGCGGCTGCGCTGCCACCACTGCGGCTGGCAGGAAGCCCCGCCCGTCCACTGCCCGGCCTGCGGCCACGCCGAACTCGCCGCAGTCGGTGTGGGTACGCAGCGGGTCGAGGCGGCGCTTCGCGAGTGCCTGCCCGAGGCGCGCATCGCGCGGGCCGACAGCGACGCGCTCTCGGGCCGACAAGCGTGGGAGGTGCTCTTCCGACGCATGCAACGGCGCGAGATCGATGTGCTCGTGGGCACGCAGATGCTCGCGAAGGGCCACGACTTTCCGCACCTCACGCTCGTGGGCGTGCTGGAGGCCGACCGGGCGCTCTTCTCGACCGATTTCCGGGCGCAGGAGGATCTGCTCGCCCTGCTCACCCAGGTCGCGGGCCGCGCCGGGCGGCACCTGGCCGGCGATGCGGGCAGCGAGGGACGCGCGGGCGAGGTGATCGTGCAAACCGATTTCCCGGAGCACGAGGTCTACCGCGCGCTGATCTCGGGCGACTTTGCGGGCTTCGCGGATGCGCTGCTCGAGCGGCGGCGGGCGCTCGGGCTGCCGCCCGCAACGCGCATGGCCCTCGTGCGGGCCGAGGGCAAGCGCGAGGAGGACGTCAAAGCCTTCTTCGATTACGCCGCCGGGGTCGTGCATGCCGCGCTCACCGAGGGCCAAGTCTATGCGCCGCAGGCGGCGCCGCTCGCCCGAAAGGCGGGCGAGGCGCGCTGGCTCATGGTGGTCGTCGCCTCGCGCGTGAAACCGCTCCAAGCCGCGCTCGCCACGCTCGCCCAGGCGCTTCGGCTCAACCGGCCGCGCGTCAAGTGGGTGATTGACGTCGATCCGTACGACTTTGGATGAGCGCGCGAAGCGGGAAAGCTGGCCTACTCCACCCGCACCCAGGTCTGCGTGCGGCCGAGAATCGGTGAGCCAATGAACCCGCGCACCTGCAGCTTCTTGCCGTCCTCGATCGGCGTGAGGCGCACGCGGTAGACCTTGCCGTTGTTCGGGTCGAGGATGTCGCCGCCCTCCCAGACCCCGCTCTCGCTTCGCTTCACGTTGCGGATGATGGTCATCCCGATCACCGGTTTGCCCTTGCGCTCGTCCGTGCACTCATCGCACTTGGCATCCTGCTTGGTGGGGTCGGCGAGCTTCTCGATCTTCCCGGAGAGGACGCCGCCCGCCTCGGTGATGCGGACGAGCGAGCGCTCCTTGCCGCTCTGGTCATCGATCGTGCGCCAGAGGCCAGCCGGCGACTGGGCATGCGCTGAAACCGTGATGCTGGCGAGGACGAGGGCGAGCGAGGTGACGAAGCGCTTCATGCAATCTCCTTTGTCGTGTTGTGAGTGGGGGCCGCCCATCAGAACCCACCGACGAAGTCGCGCTTGCCCAAGGGCGTGCCGACGTGCCGCAGCAGGTTGTACGCGGTCGTGCAGTGGAAGAAGAAGTTGGGCAGGGCGTACTGTGTGAGATAGACCGTGCCGACGAACTGCCGCTCGCTGCCGCCGGCCGTGAGCTTGATCACCCGTTCCGCGCTACCCTCGAACGCATCGCGGGGCAGCGACTTCACAAAGTCGCGTGTCTTCGCGATTCGCCCTTGCAGTTCGGCGAAGGTCCTCTCGGTGTCCTCGAAAGCGGGAATGTCGACGCCGGCGAGCCGAGCGCTCGCGCCCTTGGCGAAGTCGGCCGCGATCTGCACCTGACGCGTCAGCGGAAACATGTCTGGAAACAGGCGCCAGCCGGTCAGCACCGTCTCGTCGACCTTGCGTTCCGCGGCATGGGCGGCGCCCTTGGCCAGCACGCCGTCGAGCGTGCCGAGATACCGATCGAACACCGGGATCGCGAATTCGTAAAGATTGGATGACATCGTCTTGGTGCGTGCAGAAATTGGATGCGGCATTGTGCACAACAACGACGCATGCGTGACAACCCGATCGACAGATCAGAGCCCCCGCCCTAACGTTCGGTCGACTCAGGGCCCCGGATGACCACGGCGCCCCCAACAAGGAGGAAGCCATGTCCAGAAGGTCATTCATCCAGCGCGGTGGCGCCGTGGCTGTCGCCACAGCCGCGGCCACCCTCGGTACGCCCAACGTTGCCCGGGCGCAGTCCGGCGGTCCCGCCGTGACCTGGCGCCTGCACTCGAGCTTTCCGCGCACGCTGGACACGATCTTCGGCGGCGCGACACAGTTCGCGCAGTTGGTCGAGGAGATGACCGATGGGCGTTTCAAGATCACGGTGGCCGCGCCGGGCGAGGGCATGGCCGCAATGGCCAACTTCAAGGCGGTGCAGGATGGGGCGGTCGAATGCGCCCACACCGCGGGCTACTACTTCCTGAATGTCAATACCGCGCTTGCGCTCGACACGACATTGCCGGTCGGCCTGAACCAGCGGCAACACAACGGCTGGGTGTATCAGGGCGGCGGCATGGCGCTGCTCAGGGAACTGTTCGCCCAATACAACATCGTGAACTTTCCGCTCGGCAACACCGGCGCCCAGATGGGGGGCTGGTTCAACAAGGAGATTCGCAACGTCGAGGACATCAAGGGCCTCAAGATGCGCATTCCGGGGTTCGGCGGCGAGATCTGGAAGCGACT
>CAZSTF010000204.1:0-3084 GCA_964609555.1 uncultured Alcaligenaceae bacterium
GCCGCATGAGCCGCGACCGAAAGGACACGATGCCACAGACAGGGCGCCGACCCGCTTCGGTGGCCGCGACGATCAACCCGAAAGGGCAGGGCATGACGACCTCCGCGGGCCTGCGGCCCGTGTTCGATCGGCCGCTCAAGCCGGGCCGCGACCCGGTCGAGTTCACGCCCGAACTCCGGCTCCACCTCCTCGAAAAGCTCGAAGCCGGGCTCCAGGCCTTGGGCCTTCCCGCGACCGAACGGCAGAAGCAGAAGCTGATCGATGCGCTCGCCTTCCTCTCGGAATGGAACGCCGTCATCAATCTCACCGCGATTCGCGACCCCGAGGCGATGCTCGTGCAGCATGTGCTCGACTCGCTCGCGGTGGTGCCCTTCATCCCCGAGGAGGCAACCTCGCTGCTTGACGTCGGCTCGGGCGGCGGCTTCCCGGCGCTGCCCATCGCCGTCATGCTGCCCGAGCTCGAAGTGGTCGCCATCGACGCGGTGCGCAAGAAGACCGACTACATCACGAAAGCGGCTGAAGCGCTCGGTCTCAGGAATCTCTCCGCCGTCCACGGCCGGGTCGAGGAGCATCCGGTCACCTACGATGTCGTGATCAGCCGCGCCTACGCCTCACTCGCCGATTTCGTGAAGACGGCCCATGCCTGCGTGAGCTTCGAGGACGACGCGCTGATGCTGGCCATGAAGGGCAAGCATCCGGCCGAGGAAATCGCTGCGCTCACACCCATGAAATGGCGTGTTTCGCGCGAGCAAGCACTTACCGTTCCGTTTCTCGAGGCCGAGCGTTGCCTGCTCTGGCTGGAGCCCGTGCGATGACGCTCCCCGGCATCAACGACCTCTGGGCGCTCGTGCTGGCGACCCTCGTCTTCCTCGCGATCCCGGGGCCGGGCACGATCAAGCTGCTCGCCACGGTGGCCGAACCCGGGGGCGGGCCGCGCGCCGGGCTCTGGAGCACGGCCGGCTTGCTTGCTGGGGACACGGTCTGGATGGTGCTCGCCCTCGCGGGGGTGGCCGCGCTCGCGGCCGCCTATCCTGCCGCCTTCGATGTGCTCCGCTACGTGGGTGCCGCGTATCTCGCGTGGGTGGGCTGGTCGCTCATCCGGCACGCGCGGGAGCGGCTCGCCGACGGACCGGTGCATCGCGAGCGCGGACGTGGCCCCCGGCAGTGGTTCTTCGAATCGATGCTCGTCTCGCTCTCGAACCCCAAGGTGATCGGCTTCTACGTGGCGTTCTTCCCGCTCTTCATCGACCCGCGCACCTTTGACGGGCTTGCCACCTACGCCCGCATGATCGCGATCGTGCTCGCGATCGCCTTCCTCTACTGCCTGTGGCTCATCGCCGCCGCGCAGCTCGCGCGGCGCGTGTTCACGCGCCATCCCGCCGCGCCGGTGTGGCTCAAGCGCGGTGCCGGGGCGGCCCTCATCGGCTTTGCTGCTCGCTTTGCGGTGACCAAATGATCCGCACGATTGCGATTGCCAACCAGAAGGGCGGCGTGGGCAAGACCACGACCGCGGTGAATCTGGCCGCAAGCCTCGCCGCCCAGGGCCGCCGCGTGCTCCTGATCGATGTCGACCCGCAGGGCAACGCCACCATGGGCGCGGGGGTGGACAAGAACGGGGCCGAGACCACGGTCTACACGGTGCTCTTGGGCGAGGCCTCGATGCTCGATGCGCGCGTGAAAGCCCAGGGCGGCTTCGACCTCATCCCCGCCAACCGCGAGCTCGCGGGCGCCGAGGTCGAACTCGTGAACCTTCCCGACCGTGAAACCAAGCTCAAGGACGCGATCCACACCCTGAAGGCCGCGATCGCCGCGGTCGCCGAGGAGTACGACTACATCCTGATCGACTGTCCGCCGACGCTCAACCTGCTCACGCTCAACGCGCTGTGCGCCGCCGACAGCGTGTTGATCCCGATGCAGTGCGAGTACTACGCGCTCGAAGGGCTCTCGGATCTCGTGCAGACCCTCCGGCGCATGCAGCAGCACTTGAATCCCGACCTCGAGATCGAAGGGCTCCTGCGCACGATGTACGACCCGCGCATGACGCTCTCGCAGCAGGTCGCCGCCCAGCTCGAACGGCACTTCGGCGAGAAGCTCTTCGCGACCGTGATCCCGCGCAACGTGCGGCTCGCCGAGGCGCCCTCCCACGGCCTGCCCGTGCTCCTCGTGGACCGCTCGAGCAAGGGCGCGCAGGCCTACGTGGCGCTCGCGCAGGAGCTGATTGCCCGGCATGAGGCGGCGGCATCCGCTCCAACGCAACCCGTCAACTGACTTCAATGGCTCCAAAGCTCAAAGGCCTCGGACGCGGCCTCGACGCGCTCCTCATGCCGGAACCCGCCAAGGTTGATGCGCCCACCGGCGCGAGCGGTCTCACCACGCTCGCGCTCGACCAGCTCGTCGCCGGCCGTTACCAGCCGCGCCACCGCTTCGATGATGCGGCGCTTGCCGACCTTGCCGCCTCCATCCGGACGCAGGGTCTCATGCAGCCCATCGTCGTGCGCAGGCTGGCCGACGGCCGACACGAGATCATCGCCGGCGAGCGACGCTTCCGCGCGGCGCGGCTTGCGGGCCTCGACCGCGTGCCGGTCATCGTGCGCGAGGTCGATGATGCCACTGCCCTGACGCTTGCGCTCATCGAAAACCTCCAGCGGCAGGACTTGAACCCGATCGAAGAGGCGCAGGGGCTCCGGCGGCTCATCGACGAATTCGGCTTCACCCATGAACATGCCGCGCAGGCGGTCGGCAAGAGCCGGAGCGCGGTGACGAACCTGCTTCGGCTCCTCGATCTCGCCGAACCGGTGCGCGAGCGACTGATCGCTGGCACGCTCGAGGCCGGCGCCGCGCGCGCGCTCGCGACCCTGCCCCGCGACCGGCAGGTGCTGCTCGCTGAACGGATCGCGATCCAGGGCCTCTCGGTTCGTGCGGTCGAGGCGCTCGTCAAGGCCGAAGGCGAGGGCCGGGCCGACACCCGCGGTCGAGGTGGACGTCCGGGCGGAAAGCGGGGCGCGTCGAGCCACCGAAGCGAGGCGGCGACCGACCCCGACCTCGCGCGGCTCGAAACCGAGCTTTCCGACACGCTCGGCACTT
>CAZSTF010000205.1:0-3081 GCA_964609555.1 uncultured Alcaligenaceae bacterium
AGCTGATGGCCGAGCAAGGCATCGATCCTGCCACCGTGCAGGGCACGGGCCGCGGTGAGCGCATCACGAAAGGCGACATGCTCGCGGCGACGGCAACTCCGGCTACGGCACCCGCTGCCGCGCGTGCGCCCGCGACGGCACCTGCACCCGCACCGGCCCCGGCTGCCATGGGCTTCGTGCCGCCAGTCAGCGTGCCCCTCGGCAACCGCCCCGAGCAACGCGTCCCGATGACACGCCTGCGTCAGCGCGTGGCCGAGCGCCTCGTGCAGTCGCAATCGACTGCGGCGATCCTGACCACGTTCAACGAGGTCAACATGAAGCCGGTCATCGATCTGCGCAACACCTACAAGGACAAGTTCGAGAAGGTGCACGGCGTGAAGCTCGGCTTCATGAGCTTCTTCGTCAAGGCCGCGGTGCATGCACTCAAGATGTATCCCGTGGTCAATGCCTCGGTCGATGGCAATGACATCGTGTATCACGGCTACTTCGACATCGGCATCGCCGTGGGTTCGCCGCGCGGTCTCGTCGTGCCGATCCTGCGCGACTGCGATCAGATGACCATCGCCGACATCGAAAAGCAGATTGCCGACTTCGGCAAGCGCGCCGCCGAGGGCAAGCTCGCCATCGAGGAACTGACCGGCGGCACGTTCACCATCTCGAATGGCGGCGTCTTCGGCTCGATGCTGTCGACACCGATCATCAACCCGCCGCAGAGCGCGATCCTCGGCGTGCACGCGACCAAGGACCGGCCGGTCGTCGAGAACGGCCAGATCGTCATTCGCCCCATGAACTACCTCGCGCTCTCCTATGACCATCGCATCATCGACGGCCGCGAGGCGGTGCTCTCGCTCGTGGCGATGAAGGAGGCGCTGGAGGATCCCGCGCGCCTGCTCCTCGATCTGTAACCGCACGGGAACACCTGTCCATGGATCAATTCGACGTCATCGTCATCGGTGCCGGCCCCGGCGGCTACATCGCCGCCATTCGTGCTGCACAGCTCGGCTTCAAGGTCGCCTGCATCGACGCCTGGAGGAACGCGAAGGGCGGGCCGGCTCCGGGCGGTACCTGCACCAACGTGGGCTGCATTCCGTCGAAGGCGCTGCTCCAGTCCTCGGAGCATTACGAGCACGCGCTTCACCACTTCGGCGACCACGGCATCACGGCTACCGGTGTGGCCATGGACGTGCCGAAGATGCTCGGCCGCAAGGACGCCGTGGTCAAGCAGAACAACGACGGCATCCTCTACCTGTTCAAGAAGAACAAGGTCACCTTCTTTCACGGCCGCGCCCGGTTCGCCGGCGCACACGCCGATGGACGCTACCCGATTGCCATCTCCGAGCCGGCCAGCACGACGATCGCAGGCACGCACGTCATCATCGCCACCGGCTCCAACGCGCGGGCGCTGCCCGGCGTCGCCTTCGACGAGGAGCGCGTGCTCTCGAACGATGGCGCGCTCCGCATCGGCGAGGTGCCCAAGCGCTTGGGCGTGATCGGTGCCGGCGTCATCGGTCTCGAGATGGGTTCGGTGTGGCGACGGCTGGGTGCGGATGTGACCGTGCTCGAAGGGCTGCCCCAGTTCCTTGGCGCGGTCGATGAGCAGATTGCGAAAGAGGCGCTCAAGCTCTTCACGAAGCAGGGGTTGAAGATCTCACTCGGCGTGAAGGTCGGCGCCGTCAAGGCCGGAAAGAAGGACGTGTCGGTCGAATACACGACGGCCGACGGCAAGCCGGAGACGGCGAGCTTCGATCGCCTGATCGTTTCGATCGGCCGTGTGCCCAACACCGACGGACTCGCTCCCGAGGCTGCGGGGGTCAAACTCGATGAGCGCGGCTTCGTCGTGGTCGATGACGACTGCCGCACGAGCGTGCCGAACGTCTGGGCCGTGGGGGACGTGGTGCGCGGACCGATGCTCGCGCATAAGGCCGAGGAAGAGGGCGTGGCGGTCGCCGAGCGGATTGCAGGCCAGAAGCCGCACATCGACTTCGGCTCGATTCCGTGGGTCATCTACACCGCCCCTGAGATCGCCTGGGTCGGCAAGACCGAGCAGCAGTTGAAGGCCGAAGGCGTGGTCTACCGGGCGGGCAGCTTTCCCTTTCTCGCCAACGGGCGCGCGCGGGCGCTCGGCAACACCGATGGCCTCGTGAAGATCCTCGCGGATGCCGCAACCGACCGCGTGCTCGGCATGCACGTGATCGGCCCGATGGCCTCGGAGCTCATCGCCGAGGGCGTGATGGCGATGGAATTCGGCGCCTCGAGCGAGGACATCGCCCGCATCTGCCACGCGCATCCCACGCTGTCCGAGGCGACCAAGGAAGCGGCGCTCGCCGTGGACAAGCGCACGCTCAACTTCTGAAGCACGCGATCGTCGCCACGGTCAGAAGCGCAACACCGAGAAAGGCGAAAGCGAGCACAGCAACGATGCCCTTCCAGCGGTTCACCCGCCGGATGCGCGGGTCGCGCAGGATGCGCTCGTAGGGTACGCCGGTGCGCCGGGCGAGTCTCCGGTTGATCGACTCGATCGGCCGGTCGCCCGGACCGAGCGCTGACCACACGGCGAGTCCGAGGGCCAAAAGGCCCCCGACAAGCATCAACACGCACGGCATGGGCACGGGCGGCAGGCAAGCGATCGATCCACCCCTCGATTCTGAAGTAGACGGGGTCGTGAGCACCTTCCGCTACGATGCCGCCCGTGCGGGAAACTCTCGATCGTCTCTGCCGCGAGCGCGGCATCATCCTGGATGACGCGCAGGCGCGGGCGGCAGACCGTCTCGCCCGCCTCGCCGATGAACTGCATGCTTTCAAGGCCAAGCGCGCGAGTGTCATCGGCCGCTGGCTTTCGCGCCCTGCTGTGCCGCGCAGCGTGTACCTCTGGGGCGGTGTCGGGCGCGGCAAGAGTTTCCTCATGGACGCCTTCTACGGCGCATCCCGGCTTCGCCGCAAGACGCGCGTGCACTTTCATGCCTTCATGCGCGAGGTGCATGCCGATCTCAAGACGCTCCGCCACGAGGCCGATCCGCTCGTGGCCGTCGCCGAGCGCATCGCCGAGCGGTATCGGCTCGTCTGCTTCGATGAGTTCCATGT
>CAZSTF010000206.1:0-3036 GCA_964609555.1 uncultured Alcaligenaceae bacterium
CGCATAGCGGCCGTCGAGCGGCGAGAGCGCGGTGACGACCCATTCTGGTGCGGAAGGCGATGTCGACGCGGATGCGGTCATGGCAGAACGGGAAGCGGGCAGGTCAACTGCGGGGGCGGTCATGGCGTAGGGGCGACGCTGCGATCCGAGGGACCGCGCGGCGGGATGT
Organism: uncultured Alcaligenaceae bacterium; assembly: GCA_964609555.1. Lineage (GTDB taxonomy): Bacteria > Pseudomonadota > Gammaproteobacteria > Burkholderiales > Casimicrobiaceae > Casimicrobium. Next base: position 170 of record CAZSTF010000206.1, read on the forward strand.
GTCGCGCAGAAAACGTCGCGTCGAAGCGGAAGAATCAGACGAATTATCCCCTCTCGGCGGCTTGCGACTTGGCGTACCATGCCCCGGCATGCCGTGAACGGATGGCCGAATACGTCTGATCCTGCAATGCATCACCTTGACGCGGCACCCTATCCATGCTGAAACTGCTCTACTCCGCCACCAGCCCTTACGCGCGCAAGGTGCGCATCGTCGCCGCCGAGAAGAAACTCGAGCTGGAGCTGGTGCCCGCGGATCCGTGGCAGGACGCGCCCGAGTTGAAGGCGGCCAATCCGCTGGGCAAGGTGCCGGCGCTGGTCCTGGATGACGGCACGGCGCTCTTCGACTCGCGCGTGATCGTCGAGTACCTCGACCACGTGAGCCCACTGCATCGACTGCTGCCGGAGAACCCCCGCGAGCGCGTCACCGTGCGCCGCTGGGAGGCGGCCGCCGACGGGCTCTGCGATGCCGCTGTCGCCGCCCGGCTCGAATCGATTCGCCCTGAACAGACCGCGTCCTCGGTTGCACTGATCGAGCGGCAGCGCGAGAAGATCGGGCGAATGCTCGATTTCCTCGAGCGTGAACTCGCCGATCGCGAGCACTGCGTGGGCAAGGCGCTCACCCTCGCCGACATCGCGGTGGGCACGGCGCTCGGCTACCTGCGCTTCCGCTTTCCCGACATCGCCTGGGAGTCGGCGAAACCGGGCCTGGCCCGTCTCTACCGTCGACTGCGCGAGCGCCCGTCGTTCATCTCGACCGAGCCGCCTGCGGCCTGACCTCGGCGGGCGCGCACCGGCATTGGGGAGCGCCGACCACAGACGATGCGCACAGCGCGGCGAGTGAGCCGCGCCGCGCACCGTTCCATCACGGCTTGGACTGGTCCTTCTTGATGGCGTCCATCAGCGCCTTCGTCGGATCGTCATCCTTCTTGCCGTCGGCAGGAGCCTCCGCCGGAGCCGGTGTGGGCAGTCCGGGCGTGGGCGTGTTGAACTTCTTGTCGGCTGCCTCTTCCGCCTGCTGACGCTTCTGCTCGAAGATCTTCATGAGATCGTCCTCCGAGCGCTGGCCGTCACCTTCTGCCGGCGGGATCACGACCTTGTTGAGATCGACCTTCGGCCCGGTATCGATGTTGTTGATGACGAGCCCCGGATAGAGCATGAGCGCCGCAACCATGCAGAGCTGCAGGATGATGAACGCGATCGAGCCCTTGTAGATCTGCCCGGTGGTCACCGCCGGGATCATGGCACCGGTCACGCGATCCTTGTAATCGACGCGCGCCGCCACGCTCCTCAGGTAAAAGAGCGCGAATCCAAACGGCGGCGTGAGGAACGAGGTCTGCAGGTTCATCGCGACGATCACGCCGAACCAGATCATCAGCGCGGACGCCGGCACGCCGGGCAGGAGTTCGGTCAGCGTCTTCTCGGCCACCGGCGCAAGAATCGGGATCACGATGAAGGCGATCTCGAAGAAGTCGATGAAGAAGCCGAGCACGAAGATGAGCAGGTTCACGACGATCAGGAAGCCCCAGGCGCCGCCGGGCAACGCGTCGAACAGATGCTCGACCCACACGTGGCCGTCGGCCGCGTTGAAAGTGAAGCTGAAGACGGTGGAGCCGATCAGGATGAAGAGCACGAAGCTCGCGAGCTTGGCCGTGGCATCGAGCGCCTGCTTGAGCATCGGCAGCTTCAGCTTGCCCTTGACGCCCGCCATGATGAGGGCACCCAACGCGCCCATCGCGCCGCCCTCGGTTGGCGTGGCAATGCCGAGGAAGATGGTCCCAAGAACGAGGAAGATCAGCACGAGCGGCGGAATCAGGACGAAGGTCACCTGCTGCGCAAGCCGCGAGATCAGGTGCAGCTTGAGCAGCTTGTTGCCGAGTGCCAACGCGAGCGCCACGAGCGAGGCCACCGTCATCGACATGATGAGCACTTCGTCTCCAGGGGCGGGCAGCGTGCGCTTCACGAGCGGATTGATGATTGACTCGTGCACCCGCGACCACGCAAAGCCCACCGCACCGGCCACCAGCATGAGCACGACAAGCGACTTGTGGCCCGACGCACCGTTCTCCTCGCGATAGATGCGCGCCTCAGGCGGCAGCGCTGGCACCCAGGCCGGGCGCGTGATCGCAATCGCCACGATGAAGATGAGATACAGCCCGACCAGCATGAGGCCGGGGACGAGCGCGCCCTCGTACATGTCGCCCACCGAGCGGCCGAGCTGGTCGGCCAGCACGATCAGCACGAGCGAGGGCGGCAAGGCCTGCGCGAGCGTGCCTGAAGCGGTGATGGTGCCGGTCGCGATCGCGCGGTTGTAACCGTAGCGCAGCATGATCGGCAGCGAGATCAGCCCCATCGAGATCACCGCGGCTGCAACCACGCCGGTCGTGGCCGCAAGCAGCGCGCCGACCAGCACGACGGCGATGGCAATACCGCCTCGGACCGGGCCGAAAACCTGACCCACGGTCTCGAGCAGGTCCTCGGCCATACCCGAGCGTTCGAGGATGATGCCCATGAAGGTAAAGAACGGGATCGCAAGCAGCGTGTCGTTCTGCATGATCCCGGCGATGCGGAGCGGCAGCGCCTGGAAAAGCGCCTGCGGGAAGAGCCCGAGCTCCATGCCGAGCAGCCCGAAGGCCAGCCCGACGGCGGCAAGCGAAAACGCGACCGGAAAGCCGGTGAGCAGGAAGATGAAGAGCCCTGCAAAGAGCAGCGGAACGAAATTGGCGATGATGAACTGGCTCATGCGCGGGCCTCCTTGCCAGCGGCAGCAGCTGCCTCGGCTTCCTTGCGCCGCGCTTCCTCGGCGAGTTCCTCGAGCAGACGCTGCTCATCGGACTTTTCGGCTTCGCTCACGAGCGGATCGGGAATGAG
>CAZSTF010000207.1:0-2989 GCA_964609555.1 uncultured Alcaligenaceae bacterium
GGCGGCTTTCCCGGTGCGGCGCGCATCCTCGCCGAACTCGACGACCCCGCCCGGGTGATACGCCGTCGCGTGGGCCTGCGGCCCGAGGGTCGGGCGCCGATCCGCGAGGGCGTCGAACTCATCGATGCCGAGGGTCGCACCGTCGGCCGCGTCACGAGCGGCGGCTTCGGCCCGAGCGTGAACGGCCCGGTCATCATGGCCTATGTCGAGCGCGCCTACGCTTCGCTCGGCACGTCACTCGCCGCCTTGCTTCGCGGTACGCCGACACCCGTCAAGGTCGTCGAGCTGCCGTTCGTCTCCCATTCCTATCGTCGTTGAACCGCTCCCGGAGAACCCGCCCATGACCACCCGCTACACCGAAGACCACGAATGGATCCGCCTCGAGGGCGACATCGCCACGGTCGGCATCACCCACTTCGCGCAGGACAAGCTCGGCGATCTCGTCTACGTCGAGCAGCCCAAGGTGGGCCGCAAGCTCGCCGCGCGCGAGGACGCCGCCGTGATCGAGTCGGTCAAGGCCGCCGCGGAGGTGAAATCCCCCGTGGCCGGCGAAGTGGTCGAGACGAATCAGGCGGTCGTGGATGACCCTTCGCTCGTCAACACCGACCCCGAAGGCGCGGGGTGGTTCTTCAAGCTCAAGGTTGACAACCCCGCCGATGTCGCCGCCCTCATGGATGAGGCGACCTACAAGGCCACCGCAGTCTGAACAGGCAATCCGAACAGGCAACGCACCATGTCCGATTTCATCGCCCGTCACATCGGCCCCTCGCGCGAGGAGCGCATGGAGATGCTCGCCGCCGTGGGCGCGAGCTCGCTCGATGATCTGCTCGCCAAGGTCGTTCCGGCCGAGATCCTCGGCCGTCCGCTCGACCTGCCTGCGGGCATCGATGAGGTGGCCGCACTCGCCGAGCTGCGCGAGATCGCCAACCGGAACCAGATCTACAAGAGCTTCATCGGCCAGGGCTACCACGGCACCATCACGCCCAAGGTGATCCTTCGGAACGTGCTCGAGAACCCGGCCTGGTACACGGCCTACACGCCCTATCAGCCGGAGATCTCGCAGGGCCGGCTTGAGGCGCTCATCAACTTCCAGACGATGGTGTGCGATCTGACCGGCATGGAGATCGCGAACGCCTCGCTCCTCGACGAAGGCACGGCGGCGGCCGAGGCGATGGCGCTCGCGCGTCGCCAGGCGAAGAGCGAAAGCAACGTGCTGATCGTCGCCGGCGACTGCCACCCGCAGACGATCGAGGTCGTCAAGACGCGCGCCGAGCCGATGGGCATCGAGGTGCGCGTGGGCTTCGCGCCCAAGCTCATGCAGGAGGGCGACTACTTCGCGGTGCTCGCGCAGTACCCTTCCACCTCGGGGCAAATCCACGACATGGCGCCTTACGCCGAGATGGCGCACGAGAAGGGCGCGCTCTTCATCTGCGCGGCCGATCCGCTCGCGCTCACGCTGCTCAAGCCGCCCGGTGAATGGGGCGCGGACATCGTCGTCGGCTCGACCCAGCGCTTCGGTGTGCCGATGGGCTTTGGCGGCCCGCACGCGGCCTTCCTCGCCACGCGCGACGCGTTCAAGCGCAACCTGCCCGGACGGCTCGCCGGGGTGTCGATCGACGCGCACGGCAAGCCGGCCTACCGGCTCACGCTGCAGACGCGCGAACAGCACATCCGGCGCGAGAAGGCGACCTCCAACATCTGCACCGCCCAGGTGCTGCTTGCGGTGGTTGCCTCGATGTATGCCGTCTATCACGGGCCGCAGGGCCTCAAGGCGATCGCCGAGCGCATCCACGGGCTCGCGCGCCGCTTCGCGGCGGGGCTGCGCACGCTCGGTCTGCGACCGTTGAACGAGCATTTCTTCGACACGGTCACCTTCATCTCCGAGGCGCATCACCACGCGATCAACTCGCACGCCGGCTACGCGCGCATGAACGTGCGGCACTACCGCGAGTGGAGCGCGATCGGGGTGGCCTTCGACGAGACGCACACGAACGAGGACGTCGACCGGCTCCTGCGCGCGATCGCGGACGCCGTGGGCACGACGCTGCCGCCTTTCAGCGCACCCGCCGAGAGCGCGATTCCGCCCGCGCTCCGGCGCACGAGCGCCTACCTCACGCATCCGGTGTTCAACCGCCACCACTCGGAAACCGAGATGCTGCGCTATCTGCGCAAGCTCGCCGATCGCGATCCCGCGCTCGACCGCACGATGATCCCGCTCGGCTCGTGCACGATGAAGCTCAATGCAACCACCGAGATGATCCCGATCACCTGGCCGGAGTTCGGAGACATTCATCCGTTTGTGCCGGAGGAACAGGCCTCGGGCTACCTCGACCTGATCCAGCGGCTCGAGGGCATGCTCGCCAAGGCCACCGGCTTCGACGCGGTGAGCCTGCAGCCCAACTCGGGCGCGCAAGGCGAGTATGCGGGCCTGCTCGCGATCCGGGCCTGGCACCGTTCGCGCGGCGAAGGCGGGCGCGACGTCTGCCTGATCCCGGCCTCGGCGCATGGCACGAACCCGGCCTCCGCCCAGATGTGCGGCATGGAGGTCGTCGTCACGCCCTGTGACGCGCAGGGCAACGTCGATGTCGCCGCCTTGCGAGCGGCGGCCGAGAAGCATTCCGCGCGGCTCGCCGCGCTCATGATCACCTACCCCTCGACGCATGGCGTGTTCGAGGCGGCGATCAAGGAGATCTGCGCCATCATCCACGCCCACGGCGGCCAGGTCTACATGGACGGAGCGAACCTGAACGCCCAGGTCGGCGTCACCTCACCGGCCGAACTCGGCGCGGATGTCGCGCACATGAACCTGCACAAGACGTTCTGCATCCCGCACGGCGGCGGTGGGCCGGGCGTGGGGCCGATCGGCGTCAAGGCGCATCTCGCACCCTTCCTGCCGGGCAAGGGCTCGGTCGGGCCGGTCTCGGCGGCGCGCCATGGCAGTGCCTCGATCCTGCCGATTCCGTTCGCCTACATCCGCATGATGGGCGGC
>CAZSTF010000208.1:0-2979 GCA_964609555.1 uncultured Alcaligenaceae bacterium
CGCGTCTCGACGAGCCGCGAGACCTCCACGCATGTCATAACCGGATAGTTCCGACCGATGATTTCGCGGTACACGGCGCCGAGTTCCTTGAGCCGTGCGACGTACTCATCCCGATCGACGACGTACCAGGTCATGCGCACCATGTGTTCGGGACCTGCACCCGCCTCGCGCAGGACGGCGACGATGTTCGCGAGTGCCTGACGGCACTGACCAATGAAATCGTCGGTCTCGAACTGCTGTTGGGCGTTCCAGCCGATCTGGCCGGCCACGAACACGAGCGTGCCGCGCGCGGCGATGCCATTCGCGTAGCCCTTGGCCGGCGCCCAGTCGGGCGGTTGCAGCACACGCATCATGACGTGGCCTCCCCATTCGCCATGGTGCGCAGACGATGGCGCTGCAGCTTGCCCGTTTCGGTGCGCGGCAACTGAGTGACGAACTCGATCTCGCGCGGATACTTGTACGGCGCGAGCTCCGCCTTCACGAAGTCCTGCAGTGTCTTGACAAGCGCCGCATCGGGAGCGAACCCGTCACGCACGACAACGTAGGCCTTGATGAGCATGCCGCGTTCCTCATCACGCTTGCCCACGACCCCCACCTCCGCCACGGCGGGATGCAGCGCGAGGCAGTTCTCCACCTCGGGTGCCCCGACGTTGTAACCCGCGGTGATGATCATGTCGTCATCCCGTGCGTGGTAGTAGAAGTAGCCGTCCTCGTCCATGCGGAAGGTGTCCCCCGGATGGTTCCAGCCGTGGCGGACATAGTTCTTCTGCCGCGGCTCGTCGAGGTAACGGCAACCGGTGGGCCCGATCACCGCGAGCTTGCCAATCGTGCCCGCTGGGAGCGGGTTGCCCGCATCGTCGACGATGCGCGCGCGATAGCCCGGCACCACCTGGCCGATCGCGCCGCGACGCACGGCCTCGGGCGGCGAGGAGATGAAGATGTGGAACATCTCGGTGGCACCGATGCCGTCGAGCATCTCGATGCCGGTGGCCTCGCGCCACAGGGTGCGTGTCGCATCCGGCAGCGCCTCGCCCGCACTCACGCAGACCCGGAGCGTCGGCATCGGCTGGTTCCTTGCGATCGGTGCCATGCGGCGATAGAACGTGGGCGCGCTGTAGAGGATCGTCGCGCCGACACGCCGCGCGGTCTCGATGAGGCTCTCGGGCGTGAACGGCCCGTCGGCATAGTAGACCGATGCCCCGGCACACAGCGGAAAAAGAAGCAGACCGCCCAAACCGAAGGTGAAGGCGAGCGGCGGGGTGCCGATCACGATGTCCTCGGGCCGCGCGCGCAGCACGTGCCCCGGCCAGCATTCGCACGCCGAGAGCACGTCGCGATGCGTGTGAAGCACGGCCTTGGGCTGCCCCGTGGTGCCGCTCGTGAAGGCCATCACTGCGATGTCGTCCTGCTCGGTCAGCGCTTCGAGATGCCCTTCGCCGTGGAGCGTCGAGGCCTCGATCGCGTGGGCAAGATCGATCACGCGCTCAAGTCGCGGCGCGAGCTTCTGCGCCGCTTCGAGATCGGTCATCAGCGCCCCGGCGCAGAGCGCGGTGTCGATGGCCCCCTTCTCGATGATCGTGGACAGCTCCCGCGCACGGAGAAGCGGCATCGTCGCCACAACCACGAGCCCGACCTTCGCCGCCGCGAGCCAGGCCACTGCGAGTGCGATCGAATTGCCTGCCCGCAGCAGGATGCGGTTGCCCGGGACGAGCCCGAGTTCATCACGCAGATACCGACCCATGCGATTGACCCGCCGCGCAAGCTCGGCATAGCTCACCTGCTCGCGATCGTCCCGAAGCGCGATGCGATCGCCGTGCCCCTCGTCGATCCGCGCGTCGAGCAAGGCCGCCGTGACATTGAGCCGGGTGGAAAACTGAAGTTCAGGCAGCTCGTAGATGAACTGCGGCAAGTCCTCCGGTACCGGAAGCCGGTCATGGACGAAGCGATCGGTCTGGGTCGCCATCTTCGCTCTCCTCACTCCGCGCTCAGGATCGAGCGCCCGACGATCAACTGCTGCACCTCGCTCGCACCTTCATAGATTCGAAGCGCGCGAATGTCACGGTAGAGCGACTCCACGCGGCTACCCACTTCGACGCCGCGCCCCCCGTGCAGCTGCACCGCCGCATCGATCACGCGCTGCGCCGTCTCGGTCGCCTGGAGCTTGGCCATGGCGGCCTCGGCCGTCACGCGCCGCGGCGCGCCCCGGGCGATCGCCTCGTCGCGCAACCAGGCTGCGCGATAGGTGAGCAGCGCCGCGGCATCGAGTTCGGCTGCGAGTTGCCCAAGCCGCGCCTGCGTGAGCTGGAAGTCGCCGAGCGTCTGGCCGAACATCCGGCGCGAGCGTGCCCACGAGACGGCTTCGGCGAGTGCCCGCCGCGCGAAGCCGAGCGCCGCACCAGCCACCGAGGCACGGAAGATGTCGAGCGTTGCCATGGCGAGCTTGAAGCCCGCGTTTTCTTCGCCGAGCAGCGCATCCGCCGGGATACGACACCCCGCGAAGTGGAGCCGCGCGAGCGGGTGCGGCGCGATGACGTGGATCGCCTGTGAATCGTCAAGCCCGACACTGCCCGCATCGACCACGAAGGCGCTCAAGCCGCGCGTGCCGCCGGCCGGATCGGTACGCGCGAACACCACGTAGAAATCCGCGATACCGCCGTTGCTGATCCACATCTTCTCGCCGTCGAGTCGCCAGCCCTCGCCGTCGCGAACCGCGCGGGTGGCGATCGCCGCCACATCCGAACCGGCCTCGGGCTCGGAGAGTGCAAAGGCCGCGATCTTGCGGCCGACCGCGACCTCGGGCAGGTACCGCGCACGCTGTGCTTCGCTCCCCGCAAGCGTGATGGCGCCACTGCCCAGGCCCTGCATCGCGAAGGCGAAATCCGCAAGCGGCGAAAAGAAGGCGAGCGTTTCGCGTGCGATCACGAGCGCCCGGGAATCGAGCGCGGGCAGCGCCCCGCCGTCGCGGGCCGCAACACAGTA
>CAZSTF010000209.1:0-2967 GCA_964609555.1 uncultured Alcaligenaceae bacterium
CTGAGGAGGGGGAGCATCTGAACCTCGCGAAGCGGCGCAGCTCGGTGCACTGCGTCAATCGAACTAAAATCCGAGTAAGGACTGACGGCAAAATCTCCCACCATGTGTGAGGGCAGACCTGGGGCCCAAAGGTTCCGTCGTCGGGCGCGGGAGTCCGGCGCGTCAGTCCCGCGAGGCGGTCCAGGTGCCGCCTTTTTTCTTGCCTGAAGTCGCGGACTGCCCGCGACGGCACGCTCGCCGCGTATTGGGGTGCGGGGCCGCCGAGGGGCAGCCCGTGAGATCATGCGGCCATGACGTGGTTCTGGCTCACGGTCGCGATTCTGATCCTCGCACTCATGGCCGTCGTCCCACTGGGCTGGACGACCGCAGCACCCATCCTGCTCGCTCTGGCGTGGCTCATGGCGCGGGGGAAGTGACGCCCATCATCCGAGGACGACTGAACAGTCCAGACCGGGGCCGCTGTCGATGTTGCGTGCCGCAGGATCCAATCGCACGATCAGCCGCATCGTTCCGATACCCGATTGCCGTCATCGCGGGGCTGAGCCGGAAGCCGCTCGGACGTCATTGCGAGCGCAGCGAAGCGATCCAAGTCTCTCCCCCCGGGAGAGGCCGACCCGAAGGGCCGGGTGAGGGAACGTCCAACTCCGTACGAAGTGCGCCCCATCGTCCCTCACCCCGACCCTCTCCCTGAGGGAGACGGTGCATCGGAGGCGCGCGAAGCGGCGCAGCGCGGTGCACTGCGTCAATCGAACTAAAATCCGAGTAAGGACTGACGGCAAAATCTCCCACCATGTGTGAGGGCAGACCTGGGGCCCAAAGGTTCCGTCGTCGGGCGCGGGAGTCCGGCGCGTCAGTCCCGCGAGGCGGTCCAGGTGCCGCCTTTTTTCCTGCCTGAAGTCGCAGACTTCCCGCGATTGCACGCTCGCCGCATATGGTGCGGGGGTGCGCTGGGTCGAGCCCTCACCCCGACCCTCTCCCTGAGGGAGGGGGGTATCGGAGACGCAAGCAGCGGGCGTTGATGCGCGGGGGGTACGTCCAAACCGTCACGAGCACGAAGCGTGCGGGCCGGTCACTGCGGGATCGGACACGGCCGCAGTGCCGTTCCGGTGCCCACCGCTGTCCTCCCGCGACGCGCACGCTTGACCGAGCCACAGCCGCCGGTCGAGTTCCGCTTCCGGGCCGTCGACCCAGCATTGCCCGTTCCAGCGCACCCTGCGGGTACCCTCCACGCCGGGAACGACCAGTTCGACAGGCTCCAACTCCGAAAGCTGCGGCATCCGAACGTGCGGCTCATCCCGGACGGCTTGCCACATCCGCCAGGCTGCCCCGCCGGTAGCGATCAGCACGCCCACGCCCAACCATGACGACAACTCGATGCTGGCGAGCCCGGGCACGATCTGCCCAATCGCCACCCCAAGGATCAACAAGAACGCCGCCGTCAGCAGCAACATCACGATGAATGCGCAAACGGCAACAAGCTCAACGACCAGACGCTCCATCACCCCACCCCTCGCTCGCGTCGTCCTGCGCCGGGACATCGGCGATGCGAATTCTGCCAAGTTGATCGATGAATGCCTGCCGGGCGGCCTCGCGATCAGTCACGTCGTGCGGGAGATCGTCATCACCGAAATACCAATGCTCAGGGGCGAAATCGTGCTGGAAGAAGCGAATCAACGCGTCGAGGAAGCCGCGTGCGAGGTCTGTTCGCTTCACCACGCCTTCGGCCAGCACGGACTCATTCCGGGTGTTGCGCGTTACCCGAAACAGCAGGCGCTCCGGGTCGTCAGTCGGGTAGGCAACGAGGTAGGCATCGCTGCCCTCCTCGTCGATTGCAACGCCTCGTGGAAGATCGCCCTCGGCCACCTCCCTCGTCCACGAGATGAGGTCATCGAACGGGCAGTAGCAATTCGATAAGTCAACTGTCGCGAAGGGCGCGTCATCAAGCGATATTTCAAGGCGTGCCCAGCCCCATTCCTCCATCACGAAAGCCACGCGAACGGGCACGGTGCCGGGGCGAACCTGGAACCATCTCGCAAGCGAGAGGTTCGGCCTCAGGAGCCGAGCATGAGAGTAGCGTTGATCGAGCAGGTGGCGCAGGGACGAGATTTCGCTCGTCACGAGATAGATGTCCGGCACGCGCCAGACCTTGACCGGGTTGGTGGCCGGAGCCCTTGACGCCAGGGTCTCGACCAAGTCCGCCTTGCGGTGCCATGCAAAGGGTTGGCTTGAGATGATCCGTGCTTCGCCCGCGGAATCGTCGTCGATCTCGGTCACGTATCGGAACTCGGCGCACAGACGATCGAGCAGCCCGGCACTCCATTCGAACACCACGAAGCTGTCGGTCAGCGAATCTGGGCGTTGCACGAGGTCGGGCCCGAATGTCTCGGCGAGCAATCGGTTGACTTCAGCGCGTCTCCGGCGCAATGAAGCCGGGCTGGTCAGAACGTCGGCCACCTTGCACAAGGTCTCCCGGGTTTGGGGATTGGTGCAAAGAGACACAGGCAGAAGAAAACCTTCGTAGAGCGTGACCTGCCCCGCCGGAGAAGACACTCGAGCACCCACGCAAAAGATCCCCGGAACATGCCTTGAGCGTCGTCCCCGGACGTTGGCCCAATTCGACCCCCGTATCCCAATGAGCAGACAGGGCAGCCAAGCACTGATCCGCCCAAGAATTTGCCCGCCGGTTCGGCGTGCGATCAAGCGCGGAAAGGGTCCGTGGGCCTGATCAGAACCTCCCATGATCGTCATGCGCAACCTTTCGTGCCGAATGGTTTATCACCGCCACCCGTCGGGCGTTCGCCGGGCGCGGCCGAGGGCTTCGAGCGCGTCGAGGATGCCGGGCAGGGTCTTCTTCCAGCCGCCCTTGCCGCGGAAGGTGGCTTCGATGGCCGAGAGCGGCAGCGGTGCCGCGCTCGCCGCCAGCAGGTCGGCCACGGCACGCAGTTGCGCCGGAAGCGCGGCCGGCCA
>CAZSTF010000210.1:0-2946 GCA_964609555.1 uncultured Alcaligenaceae bacterium
TGGCGAGCACCACCTCGCGCGCGAGCGTGGACTTGCCCGAGCCCGACACGCCGGTGATGACCGAAAGCCGCCCGAGCGGCAGCCGCACGGCCACGTCCTTCAGGTTGTGGAGCGAGGCGCCCTCGACTTCGATCATCGGCGCATCGGGCGCCACGGGTGCGCGCGCATGCACCGGGTGCCTGAGCGGCGAGCGCAGGAAGCGTCCGGTGACCGACGCGGGATTCGCCTTGAGCTCCTCGACCGTGCCCGTGGCCACGATCTCGCCGCCACGTACACCCGCGCCGGGGCCCAGGTCGATCACGTGCGTGGCGCGCCGGATCGTCTCCTCGTCATGCTCGACCACGATGAGCGTGTTGCCCTTGGCCTCGAGCTTCGCGAGCGTGTCGAGCAGGACCTGGTTGTCCCGCGCATGCAGGCCGATCGTCGGCTCGTCGAGCACATAGGCCACGCCCTGCAGGTTCGAACCGAGTTGCGCGGCGAGGCGGATGCGCTGGGCTTCGCCGCCCGAAAGCGTCGGCGCCGAGCGGTCGAGCGTGAGGTAGCCCAAGCCGACGTCCTCGAGAAAACCCAGTCGCGAGCGCACCTCGGCCAGCACATCGCGGGCGATCTCGGTTTCGCGCGCATCGAGCCTGAGCCGGTCGAGAAAGGCCTCGACCGCGGCGACCGGCTGCGCCACGAGCTCGTGGATGCCCAGGCCCCGGAACCGCACGTTACGCGCCACCGCATTGAGCCGCGCGCCCGCGCATTCCGGGCAACGCTCGTGGCCGCCTCGCGCGTCGAGGAAGGCATCGAGCGCGCGGTCGGCAAACTCCGCGCTCGTGCGCTCATCCGGTTTGAAGCCAGCCAGCCGCTCGCCGGTACCCTGACAGGCCGGGCACCAGCCGTGCTTGCTGTTGAACGAGAACTGGCGCGGATCGGGTTCGGGAAAGCTCTGTCCGCAGCCCGGACAGGCGCGCTTGGTCGAAAACGTGCTGATGTCGGCCACGCCCGAGCCCCGTTGCCAGGCAAGCACCTGCACCACGCCCTTGCCGTAATCGAGCGCAGTGGCGAGCGCCTCGCGGAGCGCCTGCTCCTGCTTCGCGCCGACCGTGATCGTCGCCACCGGCAGCTCGATCGAGTGCTCGATGAAGCGGTCGAGTCGCGGCCACGGTGCGGTGGGCACCAGCTCGCCATCGACGCGCAGGTGGCCGTAGCCCTTGCCCTTCGCCCACTTGGCGAGGTCGGTGTAGAGCCCTTTGCGGTTCACGACGAGCGGGGCGAGCAGCGTGGCCTGCCGACCCTTGGCTTCCTTCATGATACGGGCGAGGATGGCCTCGGGAGACTGAGGTTCGATCGGCACCTCGCAGCGCGGACAGAACGGCGTGCCGAGCTTCATCCAGAGCAGACGCAGGAAGTGGTAGGTCTCGGTGAGCGTGGCCACGGTCGACTTGCGCCCGCCGCGCGAGACGCGCTGCTCGATCGCCACCGTGGGTGGAATGCCGTGGATCGCATCGACGTCGGGCCGTGCGGCCGGCTGCACGAACTGCCGCGCGTAGGCATTGAGCGATTCGAGGTAGCGCCGCTGCCCTTCGTTGAAAACGATGTCGAAGGCGAGCGTCGATTTGCCCGATCCCGAGGGGCCGGTGATCACCGTCATCCCGCGTGCCGGGATATCCACGCTCACGTTCTTCAGGTTGTGCTCCCGCGCATGGAGCACGCGGATCGACGCCGCCGGCGCACGGCCCAGATAGACCGCCGGCGGCTCCGCAATGCCTGTCTGCGACTGTCGGTGGGCCGCGATCGCGTCCCTGAGTGCGGCGAGGTCGCGTTGGTGATCCGCGAGCGCCCGTCCGGTGTGGGAGCCCGGCGCCGAGAGGATCGCCTCCGGCGTGCCGGTGAACACGATCTCGCCGCCTGCATCGCCGCCTTCGGGCCCGAGATCGATGAGCCAGTCCGACACCGCGATCACGTCGAGGTTGTGCTCGATCACGACGAGCGAATGGCCCGCGGCGAGCAGCTGATCGAACGCACCCAGGAGCTTCGCGATGTCGTCGAAGTGCAGGCCCGTCGTCGGCTCGTCGAACACGAAGAGCTTGCCGCGCGGCTGGGCCGGGTCCTTGGGCGCAATCCTCTTGGGGAGCGCGGCGACCGACCGCCCGGCGACGCTTTCGGCCAGATGCCCGGCGAGCTTGAGCCGCTGTGCCTCGCCGCCGGAGAGCGTGGGCACCGGCTGGCCGAGCCGCACGTAGTCGAGCCCCACGTTCGCGAGCGGCTGGAGCCGCGCCCGCACCTCCTCGCCGCCGCGTACGTCGGCGAAGAAGGTGATCGCCTCGGCCACGGTGAGCTCGAGCACGTCGGAGACGCTCTTGTCCTTCACCCGCACCTCGCGCACCTCGGGCCGAAAGCGTGTGCCGTCGCAGTCGGGGCACCGCAGATAAACATCCGACAGGAACTGCATCTCCACGTGCTCGAAGCCCGAGCCCGCGCAGGCCGGGCAGCGGCCATTGCCCGCATTGAAGCTGAAGGTGCCCGCGGAGTAGCCGCGCTCCGCGGCGAGCGGCGCCCGGGCGAAGATCGCGCGGATCGCGTCCCACGCGCCGACGTAGGAGACCGGGTTCGAGCGCGAGGACTTGCCGATCGGTGACTGATCGACGAAGACGACCTCATCAATGTTCTGGTGCCCGAGGAGCAGGTCATGCGCGCCCGGAGCCTCGGTCGGTCGGCCCTTGGCCTTGAGGAGTGCCGGCACGAGCACCTCCTCGACGAGCGTGCTCTTGCCCGAGCCGGAGACGCCGGTGATCGTGACCAGTCCGCCGAGCGGCATCGTCACCGAGACATTCTTCAGGTTGTTCGCGCGCACGCCCTCGAGCCGGAGGCTGTGCGCCTCGTCGAGCGAGAGCACGCGACGGGTGCGCGTGAGGTGCGCCTCGCCGAGCAGCCAGTGCGCGGTGCGCGAGCCCCCGGCCG
>CAZSTF010000211.1:0-1680 GCA_964609555.1 uncultured Alcaligenaceae bacterium
GTGCCGCACATCGAATACGTCCGGGAGGCGGGCAGCGAGGGGATCGAGCTCGTCATGTGGCTGATCGCCCGCGGCGCGATGGCCGACTGTGCCGATCCGCCCGGTCCCAGGCCGCGCGTCCTGCACCGCTTCTACCACGTGCCGGCGAGCAACACGGCCGTCGGACACCTGATCCTCGAAGAAACCGCAGCATGAAACCCGTTCGCATTGCGCTCGCCGGCCCCGGCGCCTTTGGTCAGAAGCATCTCGACGCCCTGCGCCTCATCGAAGGCGTGCAGGTCACGAGTCTGATCGGCCGCGAGCCCGAGAAGACCCGCGCCGTGGCCGAGAAGTACGGCATTGCCCACACGACCACCGAACTCGACGAAGCGCTCGCACGGCCGGATGTGGATGCCGTGATCCTCTGCACCCCGACGCAGATGCACGCGTCGCAGAGCCTCGCCTGCCTCGCCGCAGGGAAGCATGTGCAGGTCGAAATCCCGCTCTGCGACCGGCTCGATGAAGGCCGCGCCGTCGTCGAGGCCCAGCGGCGCACCGGGCGCGTTGCGATGTGCGGCCACACGCGGCGCTTCAATCCGTCCCATCAGTGGATCCGCAGGCGCATCGCGGCCGGTGAATTCGCGATTCAGCAGATGGACGTGCAGACCTACTTCTTCCGCCGCACGAACATGAATGCGCTCGGCGAGCCAAGAAGCTGGACGGATCACCTCCTCTGGCACCACGCGGCGCACACGGTGGATCTTTTCGCCTGGCAAACCGGCAGCCCGATCGTGCAGGCCAATGCGATCCAGGGGCCGATGCATCCCGAGCTCGGCATCGCGATGGACATGTCGATCCAGCTGAAGGCAGCCAACGGCGCGATCTGCACGCTCTCCCTCTCGTTCAACAACGATGGGCCGCTCGGCACGTTCTTCCGCTACATCGGCACCACGGGCACCTATATCGCCCGCTACGACGACCTGGTGCAGTCGCACAGCAAGGGGCCGGAGACGCCCGTCGATGTCTCGCAGGTTGCGGTCTCGATGAACGGCATCGAACTGCAGGACCGCGAGTTCATCGCCGCCATCCGCGAGGGGCGGGAGCCCAACGCGAGCGTGGCCCAGGTGCTACCGTGTTACGAGGTGCTCGATCGCCTTGAACAACAATTGACCACGGGTAACTGAAGGTTCATCTCCCTCTCCCCCCGGGAGAGGGTTGGGGTGAGGGGCGCTTCCCTCTCCCCCCGGGAGAGGGTTGGGGTGAGGGCAGCCTCCCTCTCCCCCCCGGGAGAGGGTTGGGGTGAGGGCTGCCTCCGCACCGCTTCGATCAATACGTGTGCTCGCCCTCGACCGGGAAGCCGCGCGCCTTGACCGCGGCGACGTAGCGTCGGAAGGCATCCTCCACGCCGTCGGCGTCGGCGAGGAAATTGCGCACGAAGCGCGGCGGTTTGCCGACCGTCATGCCGAGCGCGTCATGCGCGACGAGCACCTGACCCGAGCAGGAGGCACCGGCACCGATGCCGATCGTCGGGATCGGGAGCGCAGCGGTCACGCGGCTCGCGAGTGCCGACGGGATGAGCTCGAGCACGAGGAGCGCCGCACCGGCCTCGGCCAGTGCACGGGCTTCTCGCAGGAGTCGCTCGGCCTCGTCCTCCGCCCGGCCCTGCACGCGGTAGCCGCCAAGCGCATGCACCGACTGCGG
>CAZSTF010000211.1:1780-2907 GCA_964609555.1 uncultured Alcaligenaceae bacterium
GTGATCACCGTGTCGCGCCAGCCGTTCGACAAGATCTGCCCGTGGCCCCAAGGCGAAAAGGACCACATTCAGATGGATCTGGATGACATGGATGCCTTTCCCGACGCCTTGGCCCGCATCAAAGCCAAGCTGGCCGAGCCCGAGACCGGTGGGCAGCTCGCGGCACTCGTCAACAACGCCGGCATTTCGCCCAAGCTGCCCGGCGGCAAGCGCATGGGCGTGCTCGATACCGATCTCGCCGCCTGGCGCAACGTCTACAACGTCAATCTCTTCGCCACCGCATTGCTCGCGCGTGGGCTTTTCGACGAACTCAAAGCCGCGCGCGGCTCGGTCGTCAATGTCACCTCGATTGCCGGCAGCAAGGTGCATCCCTTCGCCGGGGTGGCCTACGCGACCTCCAAGGCGGCGCTCGCAGCCCTCACCCGCGAGATGGCCTTCGATTTCGGCCCGCACGGCGTGCGTGTGAACGCGATCGCCCCCGGCGAAATCGACACCTCGATCCTCTCCCCGGGGACCGAGGAGATCGTCGAGAAGCAGATCCCCATGCGCCGCCTCGGCAAGCCGAGCGAAGTCGCGCAACTGATCTACTTCCTCTGCACGTCGCAGAGCGCGTACATCAACGGGGCAGAGATCCATATCAACGGCGGCGAACATGTGTGAGGAGACGCTGAACGATCTGCTGCGCAGCCCGATTGCTTTGTCGCGTGCTCGCTCGGCGCTCGCCTACCCGCAAGGTATGTCTCGCGCCTCGCTGCGCGGCTTCGCGCACTCGGGCACGCTCGCTACGCTCCTTCAGCGTCTCCCCGGAGTTATTCGCTTGCGTCTGGGGCGCCGCCGCGCGCCTTGCCCTTCGGCCGCTCGCGACGAACATCACGGCGTCGGTCTGCTGCGCGGCCGCAGGGCTGATTCACGCGGCACGAGGTCGGGCGCACGGTGAGCGTTCTTCGTGTCTTCGTCCGCTGGTGGCGTGCGGATGGGCTGGTCTTTGCCGGCTCGCTCGCCTTTCTCACGCTGCTCGCGCTCGTGCCGATGCTCGCGGCGGCGTTCTGGCTCGGAGAGCAGCATGAGGTGCTCAAGGCCGGCGAGCGGGCGCTCCGCGATTTCCTCTACTCGAACCTGCTGCCGGA
>CAZSTF010000212.1:0-1242 GCA_964609555.1 uncultured Alcaligenaceae bacterium
GTCACGCTCTGGTGGCGGTTGCGGCTCTCGTCGGCGTGGGCAAGCCGTACCGTGCCCCGTTGGATCGACTCTTCGACGAGCGCCACGCGCAGGTCGAGCCCGAAGGTGTGCACGAGGTCGTCGCGGAATGCGATGACCTCGGGAAAGTTGTGCCCTGTGTCCACATGCAGCACCGGCAGGGGCAGTCGCCCGGGTTGCGCGGCCTTGCGCGCGAGATGCAGGAGGACGAGGGAATCCTTGCCGAACGAGCAGAGGAGCGCCGGGCGCTCGAAGGCGCCGAAGGTCTCCCACAGGATCGCGATCGCCTCGTGTTCCAGCGCATCGAGACTGGCTTCGGACGCAGCCAGTGCGGCTGCGGCTGCCGCGGAGAGCGGGGCGTTCATGCGGGCACCCCCGCTGACTCGGCAGCCGTAGGGGGCAAGACATGCAGACCGCACTCACCGCCTTGCGGGCGATCTTGTTCCCACCACCAGCGACCGGCGCGGGGATGCTCGCCGGGGCGGATGGCCCGGGTGCACGGCTCGCAGCCGATCGAGGCATAGCCGCGCTCGTACAGACGGTTGAAGGGCAGGCCGTGCACGCGCGTGTACCACCACACATCCTCATCCGACCACGCCGCGAGCGGATTGAACTTGCGGAGCGCGAAGCGCGTGTCCCAATGCTCGGTCTCGATCACCTCGCGCCCCGCGCTGTGGGCACGCCGGAGCCCGGTCACCCAGGCGGCCTTGCCGGCGAGTTCGGCCGCGAGCACCTCCACCTTGCGCGTCGTGCAGCAGCGCTCCCGCGCCGCACGGGAGTGGTAGATCGCCTCGAAGCGGTGCGACCCCGCGAGTGCGATCAGTGATTCCGTCGCAGGACGCAGCCAGCGGATCCGAAGGCCGGTGGCGCGTTCCATCTCGGCGGCGAGGGCATGGGTTGCAGGCGGCAGCTTGAGCGTGTCGAGCGCCACCACCTCGATCGGCAGCGCCGCGGCCGAGATCGCATGCATGAGCACGTTGTCCTCCACCGACAGACTCGAGGCCAGCACGCAGGGACGAAGCTGCGCCGCGCGGCCGAGCAGCGATGCGAGCGCGTCGACGCGGGCGGCAAAGCCCGCGGGTGGATGGTCCGGGGAGAGAGCGAAGCTGACGGTCATGGCAGTCACCGAGAGAGGGTTTTCCGGTCCGCCCGGCGCAGGCGCGACAGGTCGGCAGGTCCTGGGGCAGTGTCCACCGGCGTCAGTGGTTGCGCATCAAACCATTC
>CAZSTF010000212.1:1342-2889 GCA_964609555.1 uncultured Alcaligenaceae bacterium
CTCGACTGCCGGAGGTGACCAGTGACGACGACGTCGTGCGTATCGCACTGCAGCCGGATGGGAAGATCGTTCTCGCTGCCACCAACTCCGGCACGGTCTGGCTCGCGCGCTTCCTGCCCGATGGGAACTACGACCCGTCGTTCACGGGCCCGACCGGAAGCGCGCCAGGTTACTTCCACTTGCCTGACCCGCCAGGCGTCTTTGCCACCTTCGTCGCCCGTCTGATCGTTCAGCATGACGGCAGGATCGTGGTAGGCAGCCGGTGCTCCACACCGGCTGGCCTGCGCATGTGCCTTTCGCGGTTCGTGCCCTCGGGCGCGTTCGATGCAACGTTCGACGGTCCAGGCACGCCGGGCGATGGGCAATTTGTGATCGGTTTCCCCAGCGCCCCGCACGGGCAGACGATCGAAGCGATCACCCAGCAACCCGACGGCAAGCTGTTGCTTGCCGGGCGATTCCAGACCACGGCCTCGGTTGCGGATTCGGACTTTGCCTTGGTGCGGCTGACAGATGTCGGAGCGTTCGACACCACGCTTGGACCGCCGAGCGGCGCTTCAGCCGGTGCTCCCGGTTGGTTCGCGCTGCCGGTGGGCACTGGCTTCGATGCGGCGCGCGCGGTTGCCGTCCAGCCGGATGGTCGGATCCTCCTCGCCGGCAGCTGCAACGCGGCCACGACCGATTTCTGTGTGGTGCGGATTCTGTCGAACGGTGTGCTCGACGAATCATTCGACGGTCCGAGCGGCACAGCCAATGGCAAATTCCTGCTGCCCATCGGCCCCAACAACGACAACCTCTGGGCCGCCCAGCTTCAGCCCGACGGCAAGCTCATCCTCGCCGGCACCTGTGCCGTCGGCTCGGCGCTCCAGTTCTGCCTGGCCCGGCTCAACCACGACGGCTCGCTCGACACCACCTTCGACGGACCGGGTCCGGAGGGCAATGGCCTGTTCACGTTCGGCATCGGGCCTTCGTCGGACCGGCTCAACGCGATGGCGCTCCAACCCGACGGCAAGCTGATGCTCGCCGGCACATGCTTCATTCCGGGAGACGACGACCTTTGTCTTGCCAGGCTGCATGGCGGCCCGCAGGCAGCCCGCCAGTGCACGTTGGACGTGGATGGCGATGGCACGATGACGGCCACGCGCGACACGCTGATCCTCACCCGCATCGCGCTCGGTCTGACCGGCCCTGCGGCGCTCAACGGCATCAGCTTTGCCCCCCACGCGACGCGGACGACCTGGCCTGCGATCCGTGACCATCTCGTCACGCAGTGCGGCATGAGCCTTCCCTGACTGCCGTGTGAGCACAGCCCGGTCGCGCCGGGCGTGACCGGCCCCCACGCCCGTTCCGCTATCGTGTGAGCCCATGAGCATGGGTGAACACGCCGCTGCACGGAACATCAAGGACGCCGACGCGGAAGGCGGTCCCCGACGCAGCACGCCTTGGGCGACGCTCGGCTTTCTCTGGGCCCACATGCGGCCATACCGAGGGCGGCTCGTCTGGGCGCTTTTCGGGCTCGTGCTCGCGGCGGCGGCGTTTCTCGCGCTCGG
>CAZSTF010000213.1:0-2848 GCA_964609555.1 uncultured Alcaligenaceae bacterium
GGGGTGCGCGAGGTGGAGATCATTGACGTCCGATACGTCTGAGAAGACGGGCACGACTCAGCGCTCGCCTGCCTCCGCGTAGAACACGAAGAAATCGCGCGCAGCGTCCGTCCAGAGTCGCGGGGAAGCAAATCCCGCCTCGGTGAGCAGGCGGCGGAAGCCCTCCTCGTTGTACTTGTACGAGTTCTCGGTATGGATCCGTTCCCCGGCCGAGAAGCGTCGCGTCGGTCCGCCCAGTCGAACCGTCACTGGCCGTCGGGCCTCGAGATGCATTTCGATGCGTGATTCCACTTCATTGAAGAGCGCGACATGGCGCCAGTCACGCACGTCGAAATCCGCATCGAGCAGCTGATTGACATGCCGGAGCACGTTCAGGTTGAACGCCGCGGTCACGCCGAGGGCGTCGTCATAGGCAGCAACGAGTCGCGTCCGATCCTTGACCGTGTCGACACCAATCAGCAGGCCGCTGCCGCGCTCGACACAGTGCTCCCGTACGGTTCGCAGAAAGCCGAGCGCCTCGCGAGGTGTGAAGTTTCCGATCGATGATCCCGGATAGTGGAACAGTGTCGGCGCACCGACGAGCGCGTGCCGCACATCGAGTGCACTCGAAAAGTCGGTGACGACGCCCACGAGTTGCGGTGGCGCGGCACGTCCGGCCAGTCGGGCAAGCGCACGTGCGATCGCGGGTGCGCAGATGTCCACGGCCACATAGCGCGAGGGGCGAGCGGCATCGAACCAGCGCTCGGCCTTTCGCGAGTCCCCTGAGCCGAGGTCCACCCATTGCCTGCCCGGTCCGATCGCCGTGGCGATCTCGGCCCGATAGGCCTCGACGATCGCCTGCTCGGTGCGCGTGGGGTAGTACTCCTCGGTCTCGACGATCGCCTCATACAGGATCGACCCCAACGCGTCGTAGAACAGTTTGGGCGGCAGGCACGCTGCGGGCGCAAGAAGTCCTTGAAGGAGCACCGCGCGCTCGGCATCGTTGTCGAGTTGGAGTCGGTCGACGATCGTCCACGCCGGTTGGGCGGCGCGGGCGGTGGTCTCCGGTGCGGCCGCTTTGGACGTGGCCAATTCGATCGCGGCGAGCGGGTTGCATTCCTGTCGTCGTGGACTCACGTGGGGCATGCGGGGCAAGCGGGGGGAGCCTGTTGGATGGATCGGTGTCCGGCAACGTTACTACGCGAGAGCATCCTTGCCGGATGCATTGGTGAATCGGGTGTATTCACGCGCGAATAGGCCATTCCTATAATGGATTTGCAGTCGACGACCGGGCCCCGCATCGGGACGCCCGGATCGCGCGGGAGCGGTCAGGCCGAGGGGGAGCAGCGGTGCGGCAGCGGGCGATGGAGGCGTCCGGTGTCGCCGAGCCATGATCGGCAGGGCGGCCATCGGCCGCCACCGACAGGTTGAATTCGTTCCTCGGGAGGTCAGCGCTCCGGGGTCTTCACATTTCAATCACATCGGGAGAACGCGTTCATGGCCAACACGTGGCTCATCATCTCGCTGGTCTGCGGACTGGCGGCGGTGGCGTATGGCATCTGGTCCACCAAATGGATTCTCGGTCTGTCGGCCGGCAATGCCCGCATGCAGGAAATAGCCGGCGCCATCCAGGCCGGTGCATCGGCCTACCTGGCCCGACAGTACCGCACCATCACGATCATCGGCGTGATCATGGCGGTGATCATCGCGTTCGTCCCGGGCTTGGGCTTCAAGACGGCGCTGGGCTTTGTGCTCGGTGCCGCGCTCTCGGGGGCCGCCGGGTTCATCGGCATGAACATCTCCGTGCGGGCGAACGTGCGCACGGCCGAGGCAGCACGGGGTGGCATCAACCCGGCGCTGGCCGTGGCGTTCCGGGGCGGGGCGATCACCGGCATGCTGGTCGTGGGCCTGGGCCTGCTCGGTGTGGCGGGCTTCTACTGGTTCCTGATCGGGACGGCCGAGCACGCGCCGAACCCGATGAAGGAAAACCTGCACACGATCATGGCACCGCTGATCGGTCTGGCCTTCGGCTCGTCGCTCATCTCCATCTTCGCGCGGCTGGGCGGCGGCATCTTCACCAAGGGTGCGGACGTCGGCGCCGACCTGGTCGGCAAGGTCGAGGCCGGCATCCCGGAGGATGATCCCCGGAACCCGGCCGTGATTGCCGACAACGTGGGCGACAACGTGGGGGACTGCGCCGGCATGGCAGCGGACCTGTTCGAGACCTACGCGGTGACCATCATCGCGACGATGCTCCTGGGCGCGCTGCTCATGAAATCGAATGCGGCCGCGGCGGCCGTCTATCCGCTCGCGCTCGGCGCGGTGTCGATCATCGGCTCGATCATCGGCACCTTCTTCGTCAAGCACCGCGAAGGCGCGAAGATCATGAGCGCGCTCTACCGCGGGCTGATCGTCGCCGCCGTCATCTCGCTGATCCTGTTCTTCTTCGTCACCCAGGCCATCTTCGCCGGTGTCGAAGGGGTTTCGGTCATGGCGCTCTTCGGTTGCTGCGTGGTCGGCATCGTGCTGACCGGTGCGATGGTCTGGATCACCGAGTACTACACCGCGACCGAATACGGGCCGGTGCGTCATGTGGCCAAGGCGTCGACGACGGGCCACGCCACCAACATCATCGCCGGCATCGGTGTGTCGATGAAGTCGACCGGCTACCCGGTGCTTGCGGTGTGCGCGGCCATTCTCGTGGCGTATTGGCTCGGCGGGCTCTACGGCATCGCGGTGGCGGCCACGGCGATGCTGTCGATGGCAGGCATCGTGGTGGCCCTCGACGCCTACGGCCCGATCACTGACAACGGCGGCGGCATCGCCGAGATGGCGGAGCTGGGCAAGGAGGTCAGGAACGTCACCGACC
>CAZSTF010000214.1:0-2837 GCA_964609555.1 uncultured Alcaligenaceae bacterium
CGGTCGGCGGATCGATCGGGATCTTCACCCGGTCGACGTCGCCCGCGCCGGTGCCAAAGAAGCGCAGCGATCCCGCGGCAGCGTCCAGCGCAAGACCGACGAGCGCGCAGAGGGCCATCAGGCGCAGCAGACGAAACATCATGGACAGTCGCCGCGAGGTCGATTGCGACCGATTCTGCACAGACCGACGCCGGGGCCGCAACGGGGTCGTCTCCGACCCCTCGGCTACACTCGTTTCGAGAGCAGGATCGTCGGCCACGCGTCGATCACGCGTCGGCCCCATCCCGGCACGGAACGCCCTCCGGTGCCGACGGTCCAGACGATGCTGCCCCGCCGACGGCATCCTGCCGAGCCTTCGGCCAAACCTTGTTCGGAGCTTGTCCTCTTGACCGAACCCGTCTCCGCACCGGCCCGTGAACCCGTCCCGCTCGAGGCCACAAGCGGCGGTCGGCCCGCCGCCGCCACGCCGCTCTCGCTCGTGCAGACACGTGCGGCGCAGGCCGTCGTCGCGGTGCTCGAGGGCCGGAACGCCGAGACAGCGCTCGCCCTCATCGATCGCGGCGGCTTCGATGGTCCCGCCCGCTCGGCGCTTGGGGATCTCACGCTCGGCACGCTCCGCTTTCTCGGTGAATGTCGCGCCCTGCTTCGGCTGTTTGCACGCGCGCGGCCCCGTCCGCTGATCGAGGCGATCCTCTGGGTGGCGCTCTACCAGTTGCGGCACAATCGGACCGCAAGCCATGTCGTCGTGTCCCAGGCCGTGGCCGCCTGCGCAGCGGTCGATGCCGGGGCACGCGGGTTTGCGAACGCGGTGCTGCGCAACTACTTGCGTGATCCGGCGGACGCCTGGGCTCGTGCCCGCACCTCGCCCGAGGCCGAATGGAACCATCCCGAGTGGTGGATCCGGCGTCTCAAGCAGGATCACCCCGACGCCTGGGAGGCGATTCTGCGCGGGGGCAATGGGCAGGGGCCGCTCACGCTCCGGGTCAACCGGCGACGGGCCACGGTCGAGCAGGTGCGCGAACGCCTCGCCGGGCGCAAGATCGCTGCCGAGGTCCTGTTCGATCACGCGCTCGTACTCCCGCGCCCGCGCGCGGTCGAACGGCTGCCCGGCTTCCGCGAGGGCTGGTTCTCAGTGCAGGACGCGGGGGCACAACTCGCCGCGCCGCTTCTGGGCATCAAGGCGGGAATGCGCGTGCTCGATGCCTGCGCCGCGCCCGGCGGCAAGGCGGCCCATCTGGCGGAGCTCGCCGACATCCGGCTGACCGCGCTCGAGATCGATGCCGAGCGCGCGCGACGCATCGAGGAGACCTTCGCGCGGCTCGGGCTGGTCGGTGACGTGCGCGTGGCCGATGCCGCAACACCCGCGACGTGGTGGGACGGCGTCGCCTTCGATCGCATCCTGCTCGATGCGCCGTGCACCGGCTCCGGCGTCGTTCGTCGGCATCCCGATGGCAAGTGGTTGAAGCGCGAGAGCGACCTCGCCCAGCTCGCTGCCGAGCAGGCGCGTCTGCTCGATGCGCTCTGGCCAACGCTCGCCCCCGGCGGACGGCTGCTCTATGTGACCTGTTCGGTCTTCCACGCCGAGAACGCGGGGCAGATCGAGGCGGCGCTGGCGCGCCATCCGGACATGCGGCGCGTGCGCATCCACCTGCCGGGCGCGCCTGCCTCGGCCGCCGGTCAGCTCTTTCCGGGGGGCAACCGCAAGACACACAACCACGATGGGTACTTCTACGCGCTGCTGGAGAAGCAGCCGTGACAGACAGGCGGTTTTCCGCTTCGCGGCGGCGGCTCATGGCGGTCGGGGCGCTTTCGCTGCTCGTCGCCCAGGTCGCCCGCGCCGAGACCATCCGGACGCGCAGCGCCCTCGTGCGCGTCCTGGATGACACGCTCGTTCTGGACGCGGATTTCGATTTCTCGCTGACCCCGCCGCTCGAGGAGGCGTTGGTGCGCGGCACGCCGCTCTACTTCGTGCTCGAGAGCGAGATCACGCGCTCCCGCGCCTGGTGGTTCGACGAGACGATGCGCGGTCTGGCCTCGCAGCGGCGGCTGACCTATTCACCGCTCACCAACAGCTACCGCGTGGACACGGGGGTTGCGCTCGGGCAGCCGACGAGCTACCCGACGCTTGATGAGGCCCTGCGCCCCATCCGTCTGATCCGCGGGCGGCCGATCAGCGAGCGCGGTGCCATCCGTGCGGGCGAGCGCTACGAAGTCTCGGTGCGCCTGCGCCTCGACACCGCCCAACTGCCCAAGCCCCTGCAGGTGAACACCCTCGTCTCGCGCGAGTGGTCGCTTGCCTCGGACTGGTATCGCGTGGTGGTCTCGCCATGAGCGCAACACCGCTTCCACCGCCCCTGCCGTCGACCCCACCGCTGGCCCCGTCGGTGTCCACGGCGCGCCCGAGTTCGCTCGCCCCGCCGCTCTGGATGCGTGTGGCCTGGCTCCTGTTTGCCGTCGCCGGAGGCGTCTTCATCACCGTGCTCGCGCGCGCATCCGCCAACTCGGCCCTGCTCGCGCGTTACTACACCGCGCTGATCGTCGCGAGCGTGTTGATTGTGCTCTGCCTGGCCGGGCTCGTGCTCTACCAGCTCGTGCTCTTGTTGCGTGCGCGACGGGCGCGGGTCTTCGGCTCGGCATTGACCACACGGATGATGGGCTTCTTCGCCGTGGTGGCGGTGTTGCCGGGCGTCGTGGTCTACGCGATCTCGGTGCAGTTTCTGGCCACCTCGATCGAGAGCTACTTCGACACCCGGATCGAGCGCGCGCTCGATGCCGGGCTCGACCTCGGCCGCACCGCCCTCAAGGAACCGCTCAAGGAACTGGCGCGCAAGGGCGAG
>CAZSTF010000215.1:0-2832 GCA_964609555.1 uncultured Alcaligenaceae bacterium
TGCGGGTCATCGTCAACGGCACGCCGGTGACCACGCCGGCGACGTTCGACTGGCCGATCGGCAGCGTCCACCGGCTCTGGGTCGAACCCGAACTGCAGATGCAGGGCGGCTTCCGTTTTGCCTTTGGGCGGTGGAGTCATGACCCGTCGGCCGTGCCCTCGAGCCAGCTGACGTGGGAGGTGAAGCCCGGCGACGGCACGCTGGGCTCACCCGAGACTGCGCCGTCCGATACCGTGATCGTGGCCAACTTCGTGCGCCTGATCGATGTGCAGGCGACCCCCAACACGCAACCCGGCGGCGCATCCACTGTCATTGCCCGCTCCCCGCCGTGGGAGGGCACGACGAACCTCTTTCCGCAGTTCACCCGCTTCGACCTCACGGCGTCGCCGGCGGCGGGCTTCGAGCATTTCTTCACCTGGGGCAGTGCCATCAACATCGGCGGCGCCGGCGTGCGCCGCAACATCTCGCTCTTGCTGCCCGGCAGCCTGACCACGCAGACGATCGGCGCCAACTTCCACAATGGCCCGTCGATCGTGGTGAACGTGGAAGGGCCCGGAACCGAGGATGGCGTGAGCGTGCGAATCACGGCGCCGGGCAGCACGGCCACCACGTCGGTCGCACCGCGTCTCGCCCGCACGACCCCCGGCAACTGGCGCTTCGAGATGAGTTCGCCGCAGACCGTGGGTTCGGCGATCCGCAACTTCTTCGAGAGCTACGAGGGCTTCGATGACCCGACCACCGGCATGGTGGCCATGCCGTCGAGCGGTGTCCGCAACGTGACGATCCGCGCCCGGCGCGAGGTCGCCCCGTTCCGTCAGGTGGTGCCCTCGTGTGCAGGCAGCATCACGCTGTCCGACAGTTCAACCTGGCTGCGCACGGGCACGCCGCTCACGGTCAATCTCGCGACCACCGGTGCGGGGCTCTTCACGGGCTGGAGCGGCACGCTTTCGGGCAGTGCGCTCTCGCAGAGCATCACGGTGGGCGCGGACGTGCCCGAGTTCACGGCGCGCTTCAACAGCGTGGCCGTGCCGCTCACGTTGAGCGCGATCGAGCCCTCGGTGATCGGCGACGACGGAACCTCGGTCGAAGCGGTCGTGCGGGGCACCGGCTTCACGAGCGCTTCGCGGGTGTTCGTCGCCGGAGTGCAGTTCCCGGCCACCTTGGTCGATGGCAACACGCTGCGCGTGACGCTCACGCGCGCCTTCATGGGAGCGGCCGGGCGGGTGCCGGTCTACGTGCAGAACGCGCTCACGAGCTTCTGCAGCGTCAACTCCAACAGCGTCGCCTTCGACGTGCTGCCCCCGGGCCGCAACGCCACCGTGCGTCTCACCGAGTTCTATAACGAGGCGTTCGATTACTACTTTCTCACCGGACGCGACGCCGACAAGCGCTTGCTCGACGGGCTTTCCGGCTGGCGTCGGACCGGCCAGGAGATCCGTCTGCAGGCGGTGGGCAACGAGCAGACCGTGCCCCTCGAACGCCACTTCTTTGCCGATGTGGCCCGCGGCGGGGGCCGTGGCAGTCACTTCTTCACGTCACTCGCCGATGAGCAGCGTCTGCTGACGGGGCTCAACCCCACCAACGCGCCGGCCCGCGCGAAACCCGTGCTTGAGGGCATCGAAGGGCACGCCATTCCCCGCCAGGCGGACGGGACCTGCGCCCCCCCGTCGATTCCGGTCTATCGGGCGTTCAAGGCACCGCCGCGCTTCAACGACGACGGCAATCACCGCTTCACCACGTCACTCACGATCCATCGCGACATGGTGGATCGTCTGGGTTGGGCGGACGAGGGGATTCGGTTCTGTGCGCTGCCCTGAGCTGTGCGAACTGATGTGCAGTGTGGTCGACACGCGACACCCCGCCCTGGAGCCCCTGTTGTGACGCCGACGTCGGTTGATCGCGCGCATCGGCTTGGCTATATTCGCGCGCGATGCGCCCCGCTGCGCGACGTTGCTTGCGCGAACTGTGCCACGCCAAGTTGCCGGTTGGGCCGTTCGAATCAATCACGTGTTTCCGCCAACGCTAGGGAGTCATGGATATGCCCCACTCGCTTCGCTCGGCCGTCGCATTGGCTTGCTTCGGCCTGTCTTCGACCGTTTCATTCGCACTGTCTCCAAGTGCGGCGCCTGCGTCCGGTCAGGTGACGTTCGCTGGCACGCCTTTGGCAACAAGTGCGGAGTCGAGAAAATTCACGATCAATCCGCCCGGCTTGGTCAACATCTCGGTCGGCTGTGACGGCGTGACGGACGGAGGGTCGAGCTTCACTTCGGATCGGGACAACACCGGCACTAACAACGAGGCGTACACCATCACCGCGCGCGATGGCTTGGGTAATCTGATCCACAGTTTCTCGAACTCTGTTCCCGTGCCCGTCACCGCTGCCCTCGGAAACTTTACGTGGAATGCCGGGCCGGCGCTCGCCAATCCAATTACAGTGCGCTTCGAGAGCGACGCCGGTAACGGGTTGCCGAGGCAACTCGTGTTCGAGATCACCGGGACCTGCTCGACGCTGCCGTTCCCTGTGTCAGCGGCTGCGCCCGTGCCGGTCATGTCGCCTTGGGGGCTGGCCGGCTTGGGGCTGGCTTTCGCGGGTCTGGCCGCGGGCTGGCTGCGCACACGCCGAGGTCGGGGCTGAAGTCGGCACCACGCATCTGGGGGGCGCGCCGCGCCCCCCTTTCGTTTCCTCAGCCGGGAAATCGGATCGACCGAGCCTGACGGAAGGGGCGGAACCTCTAGCGTCGCCCTCCCAGAATCGACCCGAGTACCCCTCGGATCACCCGCCGCCCGACCTCGCCGCCGATCGCGCGGGCGGCTGATTTCATGAGTGCCTCA
>CAZSTF010000216.1:0-2748 GCA_964609555.1 uncultured Alcaligenaceae bacterium
CCAAGGAGCACAAGGGGCTCTTCACGCTCTGGAGCAAGGACGACAAGGTCTGGCTCGAGCTCACGCCCGAGCAGTTCGACCAGCTGTACTTCCTGCAGGCGAACCTGGCCCGCGGTGTCGCCGCCGAGACGGGACTCAATGGCGCCTTCTCGATGCTGCGCGGCTACATCGTGAGCTTCCGCCGCGTGCACAACAACGTGCAGCTCATCGCGCGCAACTTCAGCCAGTTCGCGCAACCCGGCACGCCGATGGCCCGCGCCACGGCGGAAGGGACGAGCGACAGCCTGCTCGCTTATGCGCCGGTGGCCAGCGCGCCCCACCCCGAGCGCAAGAGCGTGCTGGTCGAGGCCAATGCGCTTCTGATCGGCGACATTCCGATGCTCTCGGCCACCATCGATCGCATCTACCGCGCCGGCTACAACCTCGATCGCGCCAACTCTTACTTCCGCGAGCATCAGGCACGGGAAGACGTGATCACGTTCGACGTGACTGCGCATTACAACGTGGCACGCCTGCCGATGCCGACGCCGAGCCTCGGGCCGGTCACCACGCCGCAGCCGCGCCCGGCGAGCGGCGTGCCCGACCCGCGCAGCTTCTTCCTCGGCATCCACTACACGCTGGGCAAGCTGCCCGAGGCGCCGATGCGCCCCCGGCTCGCCGACGGGCGGATCGGTCACTTCAACCAGATGCAGTGGGACTTTGGCGATCGGGATGCCGCCTTCCCGCGCAAGTACGTGATCAACCGCTGGCGACTCGAGAAGAAGGACCCGACCGCCGCGCTCTCGGAGCCGAAGAAGCCGATCACCTTCTGGCTCGACCGCAACATCCCGCTCGAGTATCGCGAGACCGTGCGCGAGGGCGTGCTCATGTGGAACCGGGCGTTCGAACGCATCGGCTTCAAGGACGCGATCCGCGTCGAGCAGCAGCCGGATGACGCGACCTGGAGCACTCACGACACGAACCGCGCCTCGGTCCGGTGGTTCGTCGATCACTCCGACGGGGCGCTGGCCGTGGGCCCCTCGCGCACCGACCCGCGCACCGGCGAGATCCTCGATGCCGACATCACGATCGGCAACGGCTGGGTCGCGCTGCCGCGCCGCCGTGCGATCGAGCAGTACCCGAAGCCGATGCCAGCCCTCGAAGCCGCGCTGATTGGCGACGGCGAAGCGGCCGTGGCGAGCTTCCTGCCAGCGAGCGTGCTGCGGACCCGGGCCACGCTGTCGGGTGCGGCCTCCCCGCTCTCTTCGATCGAGCCGGAGCCGCACGCGCTCTGCAGCTACGCCGAGCATGCCCTCGCCGAGGCGAACTTCGCCCTCGATCTGCTCGCCCTGCGCGCGGGTGACGCGCTCGACCCGGCCGAGGCGGAGCGCATCGCCAAGGCCACGCTGCGCGACGTGGTCGCCCATGAGGTCGGCCACGCGCTCGGCTTGCGCCACAACTTCCGCGCCTCGACCATCTACACCCAGGCGCAGATCAACGACCCGGCCTTCACCCGTGCGAATGGTCTGTCCGGCTCGGTGATGGACTACAACGCGTTCAACGTCGCGCTGGACAACGAGCCGCAGGGCGAGTTCGTCATGAGCACGTTGGGGCCGTATGACTACTGGGCGGTGGAATACGCCTACAGCGAGTTCAAGCCCGAGGAAGAAGCCGCGGCACTCGCGCGCATCGCGGCGAAGAGCACCGACGCGAAACTCGCCTACGGCACCGACGAGGAAGTCTTCGGCGATGGCGACGGCATGGACCCGGAGGTCAACCAGCGCGACGTGGGCGGTGACCCGCTCGAGTTCGCCAAGCGCCGCGTCCAACTCTCGCGCGAGCTGTTCGCCCGTCTGCAGAAGCGCTCGCTTGGGCCCGGCGAGGACTACGGCGTGCTCACCCGCAACTTCATGAGCGGCGTGGCGCAACTCGGCCTCGCCTTCGATCTTGCGGCCAAGCACGTTGGTGGCGTGGTCTATCTGCGCGACCAGGCCGGCAGCGGACGCGCTCCCCTCACGCCGGTGCCGGTCGAAAAGCAAAGGGCGGCGCTCCGTCTCATCACGGACAACCTCTTCCCGCTCGACGGCTTCGACCTCGACCCGGTCTTCGCGAGCCGGCTGGTCGACAGCGCGCTCGAGCGACGCTTCAGCCCACCCGTCGACCGCTCGCTCGATGCCACGGTGCTCGGCTTGCAGACGATGGCGCTGGATCGCCTGCTCTCGCCGCGGGTGGCCGAGCGCGTGGTCAATGCGAAGAGCAAGCTGCCGCGCGGCCAGCGCACGCTCACGCTTGAGGAGCTCTACGGCACGCTCACGCGCGCGATCTGGGGCAACGGCCCGGCGGCTGCGGAGCTCTCCCCAGCGCGGCGTGCCCTGCAGCGGGAGCATGCCAAACGGCTCGCCACGGCCATCACCCGTCCATCGGGCGGCCCGGCCGGCGGCGATGCGCGGGCCCTGCACCGTCTTACCGCACGACAATTGCTCGCCCAAGCCGAGCGCGCACGCAGCGCGCCGCAGGTCTCGCAGCAGACCCGCGCCCACCTCGAGGAAATTGCCGACGTGCTGCGCGCGGCACTCACCGCCAGCGTCACCCGTCCCGCTGGCTGATGCCTTTCACGAGAAGGCCCACCCACCTGAAGAAGCTCATGTCGTCCGACCTCCCCACCACCGACCTCCTTCCCGCTGCGACCTGGCCCCGGCGCGCGCTCGCGCTCGCCGTGGCCGTGGCCGTGACCGCCTGCGCGCAGATGCCTGGCGCCCCCGGTACGGC
>CAZSTF010000217.1:0-2714 GCA_964609555.1 uncultured Alcaligenaceae bacterium
CGCTCTGCTGCGGGCAGATGAAGTGGATGTGGCAGTCGATGCCGCCTGCGGTCACGATCATGCCTTCGCCCGCGATCACCTCGGTCGCCGCGCCGATCGGGACGGTGACACCCGGCTGCACATCGGGGTTGCCCGCCTTGCCGATCCGCCAGATGCGTCCGGCCTTGAGACCGATGTCGGCCTTGACGATCCCGAGGAATGCATCGACGATGAGCGCGTTCGTGACCACGGTGTCGGCGACTTCGTGGGCGCGCAGTTGCGACTGGCCCATGCCGTCGCGGATGACCTTGCCACCGCCGAATTTGACCTCTTCGCCGTAGACCGTGAAGTCCTGCTCGACTTCGATCAGGAGGTTCGTGTCGGCGAGGCGCACGCGGTCGCCCGTGGTCGGGCCGAACATTTCGCCATAGGCGCGGCGGGGAATGCGGGTCATGACGAGGCTCCAGTCGCGGTGGCCGCGTCATGGCCTCCCGCGTCGAGCGGCCCCATCACGTCGGCGCGAAAGCCCACCACGCGCCGCGCGCCGCCGAAGGGGACGAGCGTGACTGTGCGCGTCTGCCCCGGCTCGAAGCGCACGGCGGTGCCGGGGGCGATGTCGAGGCGCTGGCCGCGGGCGAGTGCCCGGTCGAAGACGAGCGCGGGGTTGGTCTCGGCGAAGTGATAGTGCGAGCCCACCTGGATCGGCCGGTCGCCGCGGTTCGCCACCGTGAGCGTGGTGCGCAGGCGATCGGCATTGAGGGCGATGTCGCCGTCGAGCGGCAGGAGTTCACCCGGAATCATGCAAGCGCTCCTCCGACGAGAAGCCCCGCGCCCACGAGCACCGTGACCCCGCCGAACGCCCGGGCGAGGCGCGCACCGGTCATGCGCCCGAAGGCGGCACGCGGTCGCCCGAGCATCCGCCCGAGCGCGAAGCCGATCAGGTGGAGAAGCAGGCTGCCGACGAGCATGCCGACGAGTGCGGCCAGCCCGGCGAGCTCCTGCCCGTGCGCAAGGCCGTGGAACAGGGCGAAGCCGCCGATCGAGAGCGCCACGGGGAGCGCGGGCAAGGCAACCGCGCTGCCGATCAGAAGCCCCACGGCAAGGAGCGAGGCCGCAATCACCGGCTCCACGCCGGGCAGCGTGAGGCCAGCGCGGGCCGTCGCGGCCCCGACCGCGAGCAGGAGCATGAAGGCTAGGGGTGCAAGCCCGCGTCGGCGCGCGTCCGGGCCGCCGAGCGCGCTCCAGAGCCCCACGGCAAGCATCGCCAGCAGGTGATCGATGCCGGTGAACGGGTGGGCGAATCCCGCGAGGAACCCGGTGTGGGCATGTTCACCGGGCATGCCGTGGGCCGAGGCGACGATCGGCAGCGCGGCCAGCAAAGCGGCGGCGAAGGGTGCAGCGAGGGGAAGGTGGAGGCGCTTCATTCGTCGGGGGGCGGTGTGTCGTCGGAGGTTCAGGGAATCGGGTGATGCACCGTGACGAGCTTCGTTCCATCGGGGAACGTCGCCTCGACCTGGATCTCGGGAATCATCTCGGGCACGCCTTCCATCACGTCGTCGCGTGTGAGGAGCGTGGTGCCGTAGTGCATGAGCTCGGCCACGGTGCGGCCATCGCGCGCGCCTTCGAGCACGGCGGCGGTGATGTAGGCGACCGCCTCGGGGTGGTTCAGCTTGAGGCCGCGGGCGCGGCGACGTTCGGCCACGAGCGCGGCGGTGAAGATGAGCAGCTTGTCCTTTTCTCGGGGGGTGAGATCCACTCAGGTGCTCCAGAGTCGCAACGGCTGTGCCGGATGGTGAAAGATCGGTGCGCGCAGCGTGTCGCGCACGGTAATGAGCAAGCCCTGTGCCGCCTCGATCGAGTCCGCGAGCATCTTGACCACGATCAGGCCAGGTTCGGGGGACGCCGCACCCCAGACGAGCCCGCCCTCCGTGCCCCGCGTGTCGAGCGCGGTGCGGACGGCGACGAGCAGCGCCTCGGTCTCGGCCGCATCCCGCGCAGGCCAGAGCGCCCACGCGGTGGCCGAATGTGTTCGCCCCGCGAAACCGAGCGGGGAAGCGAGAAGCGGATCCTCATCCGTGAGGTCCAGGGTTTCGCGCCAAAGCGGTGCGCCGTCACGCACGATTTCGATGCGCTGGCGGAACAGGCCGCGCGTGAAGCGCTCCGCACGCGCAGCGCGGCCCAGAGAGAGCGCCTCCCAGCCGAAGAAGCGGCCGCCTGCGGCCACCGCGATCGTGAGCGTCTGCCTTGCCCGCGCCGCATCGAAGACGATCGTCTCCTGCGGGAGCCATTCGAGTGCGGCACCGTCCTCGACGCGGAGCGAAGTGTCCGCGGCGGCCTCTCGGCCGTCCGAGCGATACCACTTCTGCGCGCCGGGGGTGGTCACCACGAGGTGGGCGCGCGGGGCGACCGAGATGTCGAGTGCGAGCGTATCGCCCCCCACGACGCCGCCCGGCGGATGGACGATGACCGCGTGGCAGAGGGCAGGCCCCTCGGGGTGAAGCGGCTTCAGAAGCCGGAGCGGCCCGTGATGCGCACGGTGCGTGATCCGGCTTGCGCCATGGGCGAATTCGCAGCGGAGCGTGAGCCGGGCCGCCCAGCCCGAGACCAACGGCGTGCTCAGCTCCGGGGCGCCCACGGACCGCTCCGTTGAAACGTCATGAGCGCCATGCCGGCGAGGAGCCCCCAGAACGCGCTGCCGATGCCGAGCAAGGTGACGCCCGACGCGGTGCAGAGAA
>CAZSTF010000218.1:0-2673 GCA_964609555.1 uncultured Alcaligenaceae bacterium
TGACCACGGGTCAGTTTGTCAACAGACTCACGTCAGAACGGCACCGACGCGCGCCCGATACCCCTCGGTTTCACGACGCGACGCGAAACTTGCCCGACGTTCCGCTGGCGTGCCATCCCGAGGGTCTTGGCGCGGCTTGAACGCTACGCTCCGCCTGAGCCCTCTTCGACCGCCGGACACACGGCGGCGGAGGGTGCGCCGGTTTTTGGCGCATGAAAAGGAGGACGCCCGATGGGAGCATCGCAGGACACCGCGCCGCCGGACCAGGCCGTGGCGCAGAACGAGCGGGTGATCGTCGATGTGGGGGCCGTGGCGGCGGCCGAGCGCGCGCGTCGACCCCACTTCCTGCCGCCGATCGCCCAAGAGGTCGCGCCCCTCGCCTTCCGCCGCTGGCTTGCGGCGGGCTGGGCCGATCTGCGGGCGTTCTGGCCGCTCAACGCGTTCTTCGGTCTGGCCTTCGCCTGCATGGGGCTCCTGCTCGCGCTGATCTTCACGCAGGCACCGGCGTATCTGATGGCGGCGATCTCGGGCTTCCTGCTCGTCGGACCCTTCGTCTGCACCGGCTGCTACGAGCTCTCACGCAATCGTGAGCGGGGTGCCGGTTGTTCACTCTGGTGCGCCGCCACGGCGTTCAAGGGCTCGCTCAAAAACATCACGATCTTTGCGGTGCTGCTTCTGATTCTCGAATTGCTCTGGGGCCGGGCCTCGCTGGTTCTGTTCGCACTCTTCTACGAGGGCGGCATCCCGGACGGCGCGGATGTGCTCGCGAGCTTCCTCAAGCTCGAAAACGCCACCTTTGTCATCGCCTACCTGCTGGTGGGCGGTTTCTTCGCCTCGCTCGTGTTCATCACGGCGGTGGTGGCCATCCCGATGCTGCTCGACCGGCCGGTCGATGCGATCACGGCGGGCCTGACGAGCTTTCGCGTCTGCCTTGCGCACCCGCTGCCGCTCGCGCTCTGGGGCGCGGCGATCGTGCTCCTCACACTGCTCGCCATGTTGCCCGCGTTCCTTGGCCTCATCGTCGTGGGGCCGTGGCTCGGGCACGCCACGTGGCATGCCTATCGCGAACTGGTGCCGCGCGTCGAAGGCAGCGCCTGACCCATCAGAGCGAGTCGAGCAGAAGTGATCGGTAGTCCTCGGCACTCGCGAGGCGCGGGTTCGTCTTGTGGCAATGGTCGGCGAGCGCACCGGCGATGATGCGGTCGAAGCCATCGGCGGTCACGCCCATCGCCGCAAGCCCGGACGGCAAGCCCAGCCGCGCGTTCATTGCGCGGATCGCATCCGCCACCTCGTTGGCCCCGGCACCGGCAGGCAGCCCCATCGCCTGCGCCATGCGTTCGATGCGCGATTCGCGCTGCACGCTCTCGGCCTGGGCATTGAAGCGGACGACCGCCGGCAGGAACATCGCGTTTAGCGTGCCGTGATGCAGCCGCGGGTCCAGGCCGCCGAGCGCATGCGACAGCGAGTGCACTGCGCCGAGGCCCTTCTGGAAGGCCATGGCCCCTTCCATCGAGGCGGCCATCATCGCGAGCCGCGCCTCGCGGTCCCGGCCGTCGTGGGTTGCGCGCTCGATGTGCGCCCAACCGCGGCGCAACCCATCGAGCGCGATGCCATCGGCTGGCGGGTTGAACGCCGCGCTCATGAAGGTTTCCATGCAGTGCGCGATGGCATCCATGCCCGTGGCCGCGGTGAGGAGCGGCGGCAGGCCGAGCGTGAGCGCGGGGTCGCAAATGGCAGCCTTGGGGAGGAGATGCCACGAGTGGAAGCCGAGCTTGCGGCCGTCCTCCACGATCACGATCGCCCCGCGGGCGACTTCGCTGCCCGTGCCTGCGGTCGTGGGCACGGCGATGAGCGGAAGCACGGCCTCGGTGATGCGCGGGCTGCCGCCTTCGATGGTGGCGTAGGTCACGAGGGGGCCGGGGTGCGTCGCAGCGATTGCCACCCCCTTGGCGCAGTCGATCGCCGAGCCGCCACCCACCGCGATCAGACCATCGCAGCCTTCGGCCTGCGCGACCGCCGCGGCCTCGCGCACAGCGGCCTCCCTCGGGTTCGATGGGGTGCCGTCGTAGATCGGGCCGCGGAGCGCAGTCGGCAGCGCATCGATGACCGGGTCGAGCACGCCGGCCGCGCGCACACCGCGATCCGTGACGATCAGCGGCCGACGGATACCGGCCCGCGCGCATTCACTCGCCAGCCGGGCGAGCGCGCCGAAGTCGAGGTGGATGTGGGTGAGGTAGTAGATGTACGCCATGGGGAAACGCTCATCGATCGGCTGCGCAGCCCGATTGCTCGCGGCAATTTATCAGCGTTTCCCGCGCCTCCCAGTGCGCGTGTTCAAAGCCGCGCCAGGCGCTCGAGCGCGGCGTCGAGCGTCGCCTCGCGCTTGGCGAAGCAGAAGCGGATGATGCGCTGCTCGGTCGGTGCCGCGTAAAAGGCTGAAAGCGGAATCGCCGCTACCCCGATCTCACGCGTGAGCCATTCGCAGGCGGCGCGCTCGTCGAGATCGCGCAGCGAGGCCACGTTCTCATAGCCCGCGCAGACGAAGTAGCTCCCCTCGCACGGCAAGGGCCGAAGCGGCGTGCGCGCGAGCCCGGCGAGGAAGCGATCCCGCTTGGCTTGATAGAAGGCCGAAAGGACCTGCCATGGTGCCGGGTCGGCGAGATAGTTCGCAAT
>CAZSTF010000219.1:0-2673 GCA_964609555.1 uncultured Alcaligenaceae bacterium
GTGCCGCAATCGCGCCGAGCCACTCGGCGGTCACCTGTGGGGCGGTCGTGCGGCCACGCTGGAACTCGGCCTCGACCAAGGCGGTGAAAGCGTCGAGGCCCAATTCCCGCAGCAGGATCTTGATGCGTGCCTTGTACTTGTTGTCGCGGCGGCCGAAGCGGTTGTAGACGCGCAGGATCGCCTCGAGATAGCCGAGCAGGTCGGCCGCGGGAAGGGCCTCGCGGATGACGCTTCCGATGATCGGGGTCCGGCCGAGGCCGCCCCCCGCGGCCACGCGAAAGACCACGGCTCCGGCGTCGTCATGCCGGGCGAGGAGCCCGATGTCGTGCACGAGCGTGGCTGCCCGGTCGGCGGGCGAACCGCTGATCGCGATCTTGAACTTGCGTGGCAGCCAGGCGAACTCCGGATGCAGCGTGCTCCATTGGCGCAGGAGCTCCGCCCAGACCAGGGGGTCGACCACCTCATCGGGTGCGATGCCGGCGAGATGATCAGTCGTGATGTTGCGGATGCAGTTGCCGCTCGTCTGGATCGCGTGCATCTGCACCTGGGCGAGTTCGGCCAGCAGATCGGGCACGCGGTCGATCTCGACCCAGTTGAACTGGATGTTCTGCCGCGTGGTGAAGTGGCCGCATCCGCGGTCGTAGTCGCGGGCGATGCGCGCCAGCGTGCGCAGCTGGCGGGTGTCGAGCAGCCCGTAGGGGATGGCCACGCGCAGCATCGGCGCATGCTTCTGCACGTAGAGTCCGTTCTGCAGTCGCAGCGGCCGGAAGGCCTCTTCCGAGAGCCGCCCCGCGAGGTAACGCGCCGTCTGGTCGCGGAACTGCGCGACGCGCTCGTCCACGAGCCGCTGGTCGATGTCGGTGTAGCGGTACATGGGCGGCAGTGTGCGGGCTGCCGCGCCCGCCGCGTCATTCCGATTCGTGCAATGCGTATGCCGCGAAAGGCCTGAAGCGCAGGCGCGCGGGCTGCCTCAACGGAGCGTGATGTCGGCGTAACACGCGCTCGCCTTGCCGCCCATCGTCTCGGTGTCGGTCATGATACCGATCGATTCGATCTCGCCCGGCTCCTCCCCCGGAAAGAGTCGCCGGAAATCCGCCCGCACGTCCCGTTCGAAGGCGAGCCACTGGCCCAGACCCTC
Organism: uncultured Alcaligenaceae bacterium; assembly: GCA_964609555.1. Taxonomy (GTDB): domain Bacteria; phylum Pseudomonadota; class Gammaproteobacteria; order Burkholderiales; family Casimicrobiaceae; genus Casimicrobium. The sequence goes on from CAZSTF010000219.1 coordinate 1,139, forward strand.
CGGGCCGGAACGCACGACGAGCTTCTTGATGCGGCTCACGGTGTGATGATCGAGCAGGGTCTCCGCCGGAAGCTCGGCCTCCCAGAGGTACTGGATGGAGGCGTAAGGGATCTGCCAGCCCCCCACGAGGCGCGCCATGTTCATGGCCGCGCGGTCGGCGGCCGGCACCTTGTCCATGTCGCCCTTGAAGGCGATCATCACGCGCACAGAAGCGTCATCCCGGCCCATCCCCTTGCCGGTCGCGTTGGGCGGAAGCGCGTCGGTGATCCAGCGCCAGGACAGCGTCGAGGCGCTGGCAAACGCCGCGGGGACCGGGGCGGCGAGAATCGACCACGAGGTGTCCGCCTCGGCGCGGATGCAGGGCTGGCCGTCGGCTGCATCGGCGCGGTAGACCGTCTCGGTCTTGAAGCGGATCGGCACCCGCATCCAGGGCGGCTGGGCCGGGTCGTTGGGCAATCGGAAGGCTGCGACCGCTTCGACCGGAGGAGTCGAGGGGGTTGGCTCGATCGTGGCGCAGGCTGCAGACAGCAGGCAGAACAACAGCGTGGCCGCGCGCGTGGGCAGCGCGACCGAACGGGTGCGGCACGTCATGGAGTCCCCGGTCAGTTGAAGGTCGAGCGCGAGCGTAGCCGCATCAGATGACGGCCGCGTGCTGAAGAACCCTGACCAGCTGCCCGGCGATCGCAGGGTTTCCCGCGATGACCTGATTCGTCTCCAGATGCCTTGTGTCGCCGGCGAAGTCGCACATCACCCCACCCGCCTCGCGCACGAGCAGCTCACCGGCGGCAGCATCCCACGCGGCGAGGCTCGCCACGAAGAAGCCGTCCATCCGACCGGCGGCCACCTGCGCCAGGTCGAGCGCTGCCGCCCCAGTGCGACGAATGCTGCCCGCGCGGGTGGCGACGTCGCACCAGAGTGGCCACACGCTGGCAAAACGAGCGCTTGCGGGCGAAGGGAGGACACTCCCGATGAGCGCCGTGGACAGTTCGCTTGCGCGCGAGACGGCGAGGCGCGTCGGCGCCCGGCCCGGTGCATCGAGCCAGCTGCCACCGCCGCGCTCGGCGTGGAAGATCTCGCCGGTCACCGGATTCAGGATCACCGCGGCGGCCACGCCCGCGGCATCCGCGATGGCGATCGAGGTAGCAAACCACGGAAAGCCATGCACGAAGTTGAACGTGCCATCGAGCGGGTCGACGATCCAGCGCCAGCCACTGGGCGACCCCGCGACACCCACCGCGCGTTCACCGCCTTCCTCGCCGATGAGGCGGTCACCCGGGAAGGCGCGCCCCACGGCCTCGGCAATCCGTGCTTCGACACGGCGATCGGTTTCCGTGGCGAAATCGTTTGCGGCCTTGTGCTCGAGGCGGTGCGCGCCGCGTTCGAACGCATCGAGCAGTTCGGTTCGTACATCGGGCAGAAGCGAGAGCGCAAGTTGCAGTCGGGGGTTCATCGACGCACAATCATCGGGCAAGGAGGAAGACCGCGTGTCCCACATTCATATCCGCCGCACCCATCACTCGACGCTCGCCGAGGCG
>CAZSTF010000220.1:0-2658 GCA_964609555.1 uncultured Alcaligenaceae bacterium
TTGGCGTAGGCCCCCTTGACCACGCCCGGGCCGAGTCCGAGATCGCATTGCTCAAGCGACGCGTTCTTGGGGCCACGTTTCTGCTTCCACAGGCCTTCTCCGCGCATTTCGAGCAGTTCGGCCGGGTTGCCATCCGCGAGCAGTTGCCGGTACCGCTCGATTTCCTTCTGGGCGTCCTGCTGCGCGACGGTGAGCGTCGGCAATGCAAGCGTGCCCGCAACCGCCAGGGCGACGGTCCATGTACGGCGTTTCATGGGACTCCTCCTTGTCTTGCGTGAAACCCGAGTGACTTTCGGGCGGCGCCACTCGACCCCGCCCGAACCGTGATCAGCTGATCGTTGCCTCGTCAGTGCGCTTCTCGCCCTTGTTGTCGACCCAGGTCACGGTGACCTTGTCGCCCTTGGCGCCGCCCTTGAACGAGAAGTTGAGCACCGGGTTCTGCGAAACCGCGGGACCGAACGAAGCGTTGAGCACCGTCTTGCCGCCGTGCGTGGCCGTCACGGTCTGAATGAAGTGCGCTGGAACAACCTGGCCCGAGCCGTCGCGGCGGGTACCGGTTTCCATGATGTGGGCCATGAGGACGCGAACTTCGGTCACGTCGCCCTTGAGTTGAGCGCGGATGCGCATCGGATCTGCCATGTTTCTCTCCTGAATTCGATTCTGTGTCTATCTGGAAGGATTTTCGGGTCTGTCGCGTGAGACGAGGGCGACTCGGGGTAGAGCGCGCTCAGTCGGCTTTTCCGCAAAACACGCGGCGTGGTTGCGCTGAGCCTGTCTCGACCGGACCGACAGCCCCGAGGCTGTCGGTTCCCCGTTGACCGCTCGAAGGGTGACCCGCGAGGGCCACACCCGGGTCGATCGTCGTTCGGCGATCAACCGCCGCAGCCACCCAATGTGACCTTGACTTCCTTGGTTGCGATGAACGTCTTGCCGCCCGCCTTGACAATGGCGTGGACGTTGGAGCTTTGCCCCATCTTCACGCGCGTGCCGACGTTGGCCTCGGTGCCGGCGGGGATGTCGAAGGACGCGGCGAGGTTGTTCGGGTTCTTGTCGACCAGGATGGCGATCGATTGCGTGTTGGGAATGCGGCTCTGCACCGAGATCGGCACGACGGCACCGTTCTCTGCGATGTCCGGCGCGGTGATCACGATGTCGCCCGACTTCTCCGGCGTGCCGCCGCCGAGGGCCTTCAGCACCTCATCAAGATTCTTGCCTTCGAAGGCGGCCTTGTTCCAGTTGGCGAGCACGGACGTCGGGAGCAGCCCGGCGGAGACGGCAGCGACAACGGCGGCGAAGGTGCCACCAGCCTTCAGAGCCTGGCGGCGCGTGGTGCGATTGATGTTCATATTTCCTCCTCGGAAGTGATGACGGGTTGGGAACGATTGTAGGCAGCGCCGAGTTGACTGCAGTCGGGGCAACCCCATTCGGGGAAGCCCCATTCAGGTGAATAAAGATCGGCGCTGTGTCTCTGCTTAGAACTTGCCGGCGGCGATCCATTCCGCAATGGCGCGGATATCTGCATCCGGAACGTGAGCCTGGGCCGGCATCGGAACCGAGCCCCAGACGCCGGAGCCGCCTGCCTTGATGCGTCCGGCGAGGAAGGCAACCGCTTCACCCTTCTTGTCGGCGTACTTCTTGGCAATGTCCGCCATGGACGGTCCGACCAGCTTGTTGTTGAGGCCGTGGCACGCCATGCACGCATGCTGCTGAGCGAGCTTGAGCCCGGCCGGGGCGGCCGGCTGCGCGGGTGCAGCCGACGTGGCTTTGACGCCCGTGCTGCCCGACCCGATGGGTGTGAACTGCGTGCGCATCGGTGACAGGGTGTCAGCACCACGGAACGGCCCGATCAGGCGCATCTGCTCGGCCAGTTGGCCGTGGGCGTTGCGTGCGAAGTCGGGCAGCGTGCTCGTGATCTTGACCTCGGTCTTGCAGTTGGTCATGCAGGCCGTGCCTTGCACGTCCGGTTTGCCCTTCACGCTCCACATGCCCGGGAAGAAGACCTTGCCGTCGCGGTTCGGCAGCATCTTCTGCACCTCGGCGATGTTCTCGTTGGAGAGAACGAAGTTCGCCGGCACGATGTCCCCCAGGTGCAGGATGTAGGCGGTGACCGCGTACACCTCCTCGGTGGTCAGCGTCTTGGGCGCGTTCCACGGCATGGCACGGTTGATGTAGTCCCAGAGCGTTGAAAGCTCGGACAGCTTCATCAGCGTGGTGCGCTGGGGATACGTTTCGCTCCTCAGGTTGGCCACGCGGCCTTCCTTCATGTCCGCCTTGGTCGTGCCGCCGACGATCGGCGTGAAGACCTCGTTGGACTCGCCAAAGATGCCATGGCAGCTCTCGCACTTGGCTTCCCAGACTTCCTGGCCCTTGGCGACGCTGCCCTTGCCGGGCGGCAGACCAGTGAAGTCCGGCCGGACGTCGATGTCCCAAGCCTTGACTTCGGCCGGTGTCGCCGGTCGACCCAGACCATTGAATTTCTGCGCTTCGACGGGAAGCGCGAGCGCGACGAGCGCGGCTGCAATCAACGTGTACTTCATGTCAACCCACCTGAACATTGCTGACCTCGCCGTTGGCCTTCACCAGCCAGCTCTGGATCTTGTTGTTGTGATAGATCGAGCGCGTTCCGCGCACCGCACGAAGCTGACTCACCGACGGCTG
>CAZSTF010000221.1:0-2643 GCA_964609555.1 uncultured Alcaligenaceae bacterium
CCGGTGATCGCGACGTAGGTGTCATGCGGCACCTTGACGCCGAGCATCTTGGTCTGGAACTGCGCATTGCCGACGATCTGCTCGCGCGGAATGCGGCCGGCGCGCAGGATCGCCTGCTCGTGATAGATGTCGGCCAGGAAGCGGTTGATCGCGGTCACGCGCTGCTTGAGTCCGCGCTCGAGGAAGGCCCATTCCGCCGCCGGGATGATGCGCGGGATCACGCAGGACGGAATCAGCCGCTCAGTGCCGGCGTCATCGCCGTAGACCGTGAAGGTGATGCCGATCCGGCGGAAGAGGAGATCCGCCTGCGCGCGCCTCGCCGCGAGCGACTGCTCCGGTGTGGCCCGCAGCCAGTCGCAGTAGGCCGCGTAATGCGGTCGGCGTGGGGTCGCCGCGGCGCTGGACGCATCCGAGCCTGTGACGAGCATCTCGTCATAGTGGCCTGCCGGCGGTGGTTTGATCTCGAGCAAAGGCGCCTCCCCATCTCGCGCATGGATCCGCCACGCGCATCGAACGCCTGCCCGATGCGCGTGCCGTTCATGACCAATGCTAAGCAAACCGCGGGCCAGCGGGCCCGGACTATCCCGCCCGAACGGGCGTCAGGCTGCGCTCAGCAGCTCGGCGACGGCCCGCTCGAGCCGCAGGAGCCCTTCGTCGATCTCGGCGTCCGTGATGTTAAGCGCGGGCGCAAAACGCAGGATGTCGTTGTTGCCCGCGGTCAGGAAGATGACCCCGTGGCGATGCCCCGCCTTCATGAAGTCGCTCGCGCGGTTCTTCCAGGCCGGCACGAGCTCGCAGCCGAGCCAGAGACCTTCCCCGCGCACATCCGCAAACAGGCGGTGGCGGGCGTTGATCGCCTCGAAGCCCGCGCGCAGGCGGGCTTCGGCCTCGAGCACACGGGCCAGGAAAGCGGGTTGATCGACGATGTCGAGCACGGCATGGGCGACCGCCGCACCGAGCGGATTGCCACCGTAGGTGGTGCCATGGGTGCCCGGCTGCATCACCTGGGCCACGGCCTCGGTGGCCATGAAGCAGCCGATCGGAAAGCCGCCGCCGATGCCTTTCGCGGAGGTGAGGATGTCGGGTGTGACGCCTTTCCTCATGTAGCTGTAGAGCGCCCCCGTCCGGCCGACACCCGACTGGATCTCGTCAAAGATGAGGAGCGCCCGATGCCGATCACAAAGCTCGCGCGCCGCTGCGAGAAACGCCGGGGTGCCGGGATACATGCCCCCCTCGCCCTGCATCGGCTCGAGGATCACGCAGGCCACGTCGTCATCCATCGCCTGCGCCAGCGCATCGACGTCGTTGTAAGGCACGTGCGTGATGCCGGGCGGCACGGGGCCCATGCCCTTCACGTATTTCGGGCTGCCGCCGGTGGAAACCGCGAGCCAGGTGCGGCCGTGAAAGGCATTGGTGGTCGAGATGATGCGGTGCTTCTGCTCGCCGAAATGCGTGCTCGCCCATTTGCGCGCGGTCTTCAACGCGCCTTCGTTGGCCTCGGTGCCGCTGTTGCAGAGGAAGACCCGGTCGGCAAAGGTCTTGTCCACGAGCTTTTGCGCGAGCTCGAGCGCGGGCTCGTTGACCATGTAGTTCGAGACATGCCACATCCGATCCGCCTGCGCCTTGAGCGCAGCGACCAGCGCCGGGTGGCAGTGCCCGAGCGAGAGCACCGCCACACCGCCGGCGAAATCGACGTAGTCGCGTCCCTCGGTGTCCCAGATGCGCGAGCCCGAGGCGCGCGCCGGCACGAACGCCGCCGGCGCATAGGTCTGGAACATGACCCGATCGTAGGTCTCGCGCGTCACGCGTCGCTCGTCGGCCGGGCGCACCTGGGCGACGGCAGCGGTGGTGTGAGCGGGCGCGTTCCGGATCGGGTCGAACATGGATGAAGGTCTCCCTCAGTGGGCGTGGTCGTGCTTGTGGTCGTGCTTGTGGCCGTGGCCGTGATCGTGCGCACTCATCCCGTTGCAGGCGACGATCTGGATCTCGACCTTGTAATCCGGGTTGGCCATGACCGCCTGAACGGTTGCGCGCGCGGGCGTGTGGCCCTCGGGCACCCAGGCCTCCCAGACCTCGTTCATCGCCGCGAAATCGGCCATGTCCTTCAGGTAGATCGTGGCCGAGAGGATCCCCTTGCGATTCGCGCCGCCCTCTTCCAGCAGTTCATCGATCTGCTCGAGCACCTGGCGCGTCTGCTCGCGGATGTCCGCCTTCGGGTCCTTCGCCACCTGCCCGGCGAGGTAGAGAAAGCCGTGATAGGTGACCAGTTCGGACAGGCGCTTGCCCACGCCGTAACGACGAATCATCGTGAACTCCGTGCATCGTGTGATTGAACCGAATTGGGGATTCTACGAAGCGCCCGTTACGCGCGAAGCCGAGGCCGGATACATGGATCGCGACGCCGGAAACAACGCGAGCGCAAACAAAACGGCCACACGTTGCGTGTGGCCGGAGGGACAAGTCGCGCGAAGGGGGAGGAAGCGCGATCAGGCGTCAGACATTCGCTGCTGGATCGGGGTTGCGTCCGTGCCCGGGGACGAAGGCACATCGAGAGACGCGAGCGGTTGCGAGCGATTCCACGGAGTCGGGGGAGGAGGGTGGGAACCGTCGCAGTGATCGTTGCAGCGTATTGCTCTTGTATTG
>CAZSTF010000222.1:0-2600 GCA_964609555.1 uncultured Alcaligenaceae bacterium
GTCGCGCCTCGCTGGGCATCGGCCGTGGCGCCGTGATAGTGCTGAGCGATTCGCGTGGCATCACCCGAGACGAAATCGACACGCCAGCGCTCAACCGCCGTGAGCACGCCCTGGCCGTGGCGCGCCAGGGTATCGCGGTCGACCCAGACCAATGACTCGGCCACGACGAACGGGGTGCGGCCGGGCACGATGTACTTTGCGATGGTCGCGAGGTCGGTGTTGGAGACGACGATGCAGCCATCGCTTGCGCGAGGTGCACGGGCAAACGTGGATGGCGGCGTGCCGTGGAGCCAGATGCCGCTGCCGGTGCGGCCCATGCGCTGGTCCCAGGCATTCGGAAAGTCGAGTTCGAAGGCACCGCTGCCGTAGAAGTCGTTCAAGCGCTCGCGCGGCACCTGGCCGGTGAGGATGTAGGTGCCCGTGGGGGTCCTGCGATCACCTTCCCGGGCCTTGCCGACGCCGAGCTTGCCCACGCTCGCATAGAAGTCGGCGATGGGCTGGAGCCGCCCGTGACGGTTCTCCAACACGTGCAGCCGTGAGCGGCGTGCATCCACCACGATCACGTGCGGCATGTCGCCAGCGATTCGCCAAAGACCTTCCGGCAGTCGATCCTTGGTCACGGTGTCGGACGGACGCGTCACGCGCGCAAAGGCCTCGGCGCGCAGGTCATCGAGCGCTTCGGCGGCGCTCTGCAGTTGCGGGCGTCGCGTCGGAAATGGGGTCGGGACGACGACCTGGGCCGACAGCTGATGCTCGGGAACATTGCCGACGCCCGTGATGGCTCGACTCCGGGCAAGCAATACATCGCCCTTGATCAGATGCGCGAGCCGGTAGTTAGGGGCCAACGCGATCATCTGGTCCACGGTGCGCTCAGCCTGAACGAGCTTTCCCGCGCGGATCTCGGCGATGGCTTGCATGAGCATGAGCTCGAGCGCAGGGCTGGCGGCGACGGGCAGGGTCGCGGTCACAGCCATCAGCGCCGACGCTCTCAGCATCGCGCGTGCCGTGGCGCGCAGTTTGCGATGGGGGAGTGCCGGGCCCGTCGGCCTGCTCGTGTGCCGGACGGGCATCAGCCGGAGCGCTCGCTCGTGATGAGCCAGTTGCCGCCCTCATTGACGAGGCGCAGTGTCTTGCGTGAGTTCGTCTTGAGCGTGTCCGACTGGTAGGACTGCCGGAACACCACGGTCGCCTCGGTGGGGCTCTGGAACGTCACCTGCGGTGCAAGTACGCTGACCTTGATGCTCTTGGGGGTGGTGACGCGCTCACGACGGCGTTCGGCCCATGCTGCGCGCGACGAGCCGTCATCCGGCTTGAAGTTCTTCGAGTACGCGGCGAGGTATGCGTTGGCGTCGCGACGCGACCAGCTGGCGGCCCATGTGTTGATCGCCGCAAGCACCGGTGCCGGATCGTTCGCCGGTGCCGCGGCCTTTGCCGGTGCCGACGGAGTGGGCGCGGGCGATGGTGTCTCGGCGCGTGCTGCAGCCGCGACCGATGCGGCCTTGGACGCGGCGGCAGCAGCTGGCGCAGGCGTAGGAGCTGCTGCGGAGGGGGCCGCCGCGGCGACTTGGGTGGTCGCACTGCCCGTTGCCGCAGCAAGCGACGAACGCGGTGCCGTGTTCGCGCGGGGTTGCGTCGAGAAGAGGTCCCGAACGAGATTCAGCTTGGTTGCGACCTGCGTGTTGCTGCGGTCGAGCTGAAGCGCCTTGTCGTAGGCCTGGCTTGCGAGCTTCGCGTAGATGTCCCCCAGATTCTCGTGCGCGGTGGAATAGGTCGGGTGCGTCTGTATTGCGAGTTCCAGCGCGACCTTCGCCTTCTCGAACTGTCCCTTGGAGCTGTAGAGCACCGCGAGGTTGTTGTAAGGCTCGGGCAGTTCCGGATAGTCCTCTGTCAGGCTCTGGAAGGTCTGGATCGCATCGTTTGTCTGTCCGAGCTCCGATTGCGCCACGCCTTTGATGAACCGGGCGACCGGATCCTTCGGTCGGGTCGCGAGGTAGGCATTGGCCCGATCCAGGGCCTGCTTCGGCTGACCGGCCTTGAGGATGCGGTTGATTTCCTGCAGCTCTGGGCTGCTCTGGGCCGAGAGAGGTGTCATGGCCATCGCCCAGCCGAGCGCCACGAGGAGTCCGAAACTCCATTGAGCGAAGAGTCTTGCTTGTCTATCGATCACTGCAGGCCACCCACACGCCGTCACGCGTCAATTTTCTGAATTCTAGGATTCTGCGCGGCGAACGCTGTGAGGGTGCATCCGCGGTGTGCTCACGTTCTTTCGCTCGCGCAGTTGCGTTGTCCAAGGTGCGGCGGCGATTGGGCGCGCAGGTGGCTGGGGCGCAATCACCCCGACGCTCAGGCTGCGCAACGGTTCATAGTGACGAGGCATAAGCGACGGGCATTGGCGCGCACGATGGCGTCATCGGACGCAGAACCCAGGCTGGGGCAAGACTGATCGGCATCGCTCGGCGCGGGCCCCGCAGGACGAGCAATTCAGAACTGTCCTGAACCGATGATCGTCATTCGCGAACCACTGAGCGGTCAACCTCATGACATTGTCGTAAAGCTTTGATTTTTCAGACTTTATTCCTTTCCGTCAGCCGATGCTAGGG
>CAZSTF010000223.1:0-2595 GCA_964609555.1 uncultured Alcaligenaceae bacterium
AGGACGGCGTCCGGGCTGGTGCACGGCTCGTGGTCGATGGTCGGGGCTACCGCGTGCCGGGCCACGAAGGCGGCTTCTGGCTGGGCGGCACGCTCTTCGATCACGTCACGCCGGACATGCGCATCTATCGCGAGGAGATCTTCGGCCCCGTACTTTCCTGCGTGCGGGTGCCCGACTTCGCCTCCGCCGTGGACCTCGTCAACCGGCATGAATACGCCAATGGTGTCGCCTGCTTCACGCGCGACGGTGGCCTCGCCCGCGAGTTCGCGCGCCGCATCCAGGTCGGCATGGTCGGCATCAACGTCCCGATCCCCGTGCCGATGGCCTGGCATGGCTTCGGCGGCTGGAAGCGGAGCCTCTTCGGCGACATGCACGCCTATGGCGAGGAAGGCGTGCGCTTCTACACGCGGCAAAAAAGCGTCATGCAGCGCTGGCCGGACGCGATTGCCAAGGGCGCGGACTTCGCGATGCCTGTGGCGCGTTGAGGACGGGCGGAGAGTCCGGCCTCATCCCCGATCTCGCCCTCGCCCACGTCGCGCGGGGAGTTCGTCCTCTTCCCCCGCGAAAATCACCATCGCCACCACCGCGAGCCAGGTCGCGAGGCCACACGCGAGAAGCCACCCGGCAGAACCCCCTCCGGGACTCGGCCACACATGCTGAAGAAACAGCCCCACCAAGCCGACGAAGGCAAGAAAGCTGCCCAGCATCGTGAACAGCACGCGAAGCACCGTCGCGGCACCCGGGCTGCGGGTTGCGATGAAGACGCTGAGCCAAGCCACGATGACGACGAGTCCGGCCAGGTTCTGGATCGTGCTTCGTGCCATGGGGTAAGTCCCTCGCGTCCGTGCGGGTGAGCGTCAGCAAATGACCGAGAAGCGCTCCATCCGCTCAGCGAGGTAATACCACTCCGCCCCCGGCTGCGCCGCCTTGGCCGGAAAGACGATCCAGCCATCCTGTGGTGCGGAGAGCACGTCGCCGCTCGCCCGGCGCGCGATCACCTCACCCGCCCGCACGGGGTCGAAGCTCTTCCAGTCGCGCTCGAAGGCATCGTCCGCATGCTCGCGGTCGATGACCTCGGTCAGGCGCAGACCTTCGAGCGACCGGGGCTCGGGGCGGGGCGCATCGATCATCCCGAGTTCGGCGAGAAGATTGACGACCGCGCGGTAGCCCACCTCGGGGGCGGCCGGGTCCTCGTGCTGCCCGCACTCAAGCGTCATCGCCCAGCCGCCGCGCGAGCGCATGTATTCGGTCGTGCCGATCGCGTATTCGGTGTCGAGCGTCGCCGCGGGCGCGCCCGGCAGGGGGCGCGCGAGCCGTCGGGCCACGCCACGGTCGTAGGTCGGCAGCCAGCCATCGACGCAGCGGTTCACGCCGATGCGCTGCGCGAGCGCGACCTCGCGTGCGGCGTGAGGAAACGGGGTCTGGCCATCGAGCTCGGTCTCCGAGCCCACGAGCACGAACGGCTCGCCCGGGGCCATGAAGGAATGCAGATCGAGGAGCCCCTCGTGCTCCGCGAGCACCGGACAGAGCCAGTTGGCGACGTGATCCTCGAATTCGACCGGCAGCGCCGTGGGCCGCAGGCGGCGGTTCAGGTTGCGGTCGCCGTTTCGCGTGTTCTGCGCATAGGCTTTCGGATTCGTGACCGGCACGAGCGTGAGCAACCCCCGAACGAGCGTGCGTTCGCCGCGCTCGAACTCGCCCGCAAGCCGCCGAAGCGCGATCGTCCCGGCACGCTCGTTGCCGTGCACGGCCCCGAGGACGATGAGCCGCGGCCCCGGCTGCGCGGCGGTGAAACGCAGGGACTGGAAGTGCATATCGAGCATGGACGGGATTATCGCGAAGCGTGACAATCCCTTTGCTCAGATACCAGCGGAGGAGGAAAACCACCATGAACGCCATCACCGAAGCCCGTCATCTGCACGCCGCGATCTCGGCCGACCCGACGGCCGAAGAGCTTGCCGCGCACTGGATGCCGTTCACGGCCAACCGGCAATTCAAGAGCGCGCCGCGCCTTCTCGTTGCGGCCGAGGGAATGCACTACACGAGCCACGACGGCCGCCAAGTGCTCGACATGGTGGCCGGACTCTGGTGCGTGAATGCAGGGCACAACCGAAAGCCCATTGTTGAAGCGATCCAGCGGCAGGCGGCGACGATGGATTTCGCTCCGCCCTTCAACATGGGCCACCCGGCCGCGTTCGAGGCCGCGAATCGCGTGATCGCGATCGCCCCGCCGCACATGAAGCACGTGATGTTCACGAACTCGGGCTCGGAGTCGGTGGACACCGCGCTCAAGATTGCGATCGCCTGGCAGCGTGCCCGCGGTCAGGGCACCCGCACGCGGCTCATCGGCCGGGTGCGCGGCTATCACGGCGTGAATCTCGGCGGCACGGCGGTGGGCGGCATCGTCGGCAACCGAAAGCTCTTCGGTGCGCTCGTCGCCGGCGTGGATCATCTGCCGTCGACCCACCTGCCCGAGCAGAACGCCTTCTCCCGCGGGCAGCCGCCGCACGGCGCGCATCTGGCCGATGACCTCGAAAAGCTGGTCGCGCTGCATGATGCCTCGACCATCGCCGCGGTCATCGTCGAGCCGATCGC
>CAZSTF010000224.1:0-2583 GCA_964609555.1 uncultured Alcaligenaceae bacterium
GGGCCGAGCCGCTCGATCGTCTCGGCGAGTTCGGCGACGAGGCGCGCACCGTAGGCTTCGGGCGTCTCCTCCGCGCGCTGGTCGCGGTAGCTGTAGCAGTGCGAGACGTGGGCCACGTCGATCAGGAGCGGGGCGAACTGGGCCCGCCGCCAGGCATTGCCGCCGACCGCGAGCGCCCCGAGCGTGTTGCCGTGGTAGCTCTGCCTGCGCGCGATGAAGTGTCGGCGCTCGGGCTCGCCGCGCTCGACGAAATACTGCCGCGCGAGCTTGAGCGCGGCCTCCATCGCTTCCGACCCGCCCGAGACGAAATACGCCCGGGCGAGGCCCGGCGGCGCATGGGCAATCAGGTCATCGGCCAGCGCCTCGGCGACCTCGGTCGTGAAGAAGCTCGTGTGCGCGTAGGCCACCTGGTTGATCTGCCGGTGCATCGCCTCCAGCACCTTTGGATGCCCGTGGCCGAGGCAGGACACGGCGGCGCCGCCCGAGGCGTCGAGGTAGCGCTTGCCGGTCTCGTCGATGATTTCGATGCCTTGGGCCGCAACTGCGCGGGGCGGCGTCCAGCGCAGGCTCCGATGCAGGATGCGCGTGTTCTCGTTCATTTCATCTGCCCCGGCAGCCAGGTCACGATCGCCGGAAAGAAATAGATCAGCGCGAGGGCCAGGCACATGAGCACGAACATCGGGGCGGTCACCCGTGCGATGTAGGGGATCTGCCGCCCGGTCATGCCCTGCAGCACGAACAGGTTGAAGCCGACCGGCGGGGTGATCTGCGCCATCTCGACGACGATCGTGACGAAGATGCCGAACCAGATGAGGTCGATGCCGGCCGCCTGGACCGTGGGCAGGATCACGCCCATCGTGAGCACGATGATCGAGATGCCATCGAGGAAGCAGCCGAGCACGATGTAGAAGATGGCGAGCGCGAGCAGCAGGCCCCACTCGGGCAGGCCCAGGCCCTGGATGAATTCTGCGAGCGCCCGCGGCAGCCCCAGGTAGCCCATGGCGAGCGTGAGGAAGGCGGCCCCGGCGAGGATGAGCGCGATCATGCAGTACATGCGCGTGGCGCCGAGAAGGCTCTCCTTGAAACTCTGCCAGGTGAGCGCGCGCTGGGCGGCGGCGAGCGCGAGCGCGCCCACGACACCGACCGCGGCCGCTTCGGTGGCCGTGGCGAAGCCGCCATAGATCGAACCGACGACGAAGGCGATCAGGAGCACGACCGGGATCAGGCTCGTCGAGCGGCGGAGCTTCTCGATGAAGGGCACGCGCTCGCTCGCGCTTGGAATCGCCGTGCGGTTCACGAGCGACCAGCCGATCACGTAGCCCGAGAAGAGCAGCGCGAGCAGAAGGCCCGGAATCACCCCGGCGACGAAGAGCTTGGCGATCGAGACCTCGGCCGCCACGCCGTAGACGATCATGATGATCGACGGCGGGATCAGGAGCCCGAGCGTCCCCGCTCCGGCGAGCGTGCCGATGGCCATGCCCTCGGGGTAGCCGCGCCGGGCGAGCTCGGGCAGCGTCATCTTGCCGATCGTGGCGCAGGTGGCGGCCGAGGAACCGGACACCGCAGCGAAGATCGCGCAGCCGAAGACGTTCGTGTGCAGAAGCCGTCCGGGCAGCGGCTCCACCCAGGGTGCAAGCCCGCGGAACATGTCCTGGGAGAGCCGCGTGCGAAAGAGGATCTCGCCCATCCAGACGAAGAGCGGCAGTGCGGTCAAGGTCCAGCTCGTGGAAGCGCCCCAGATCGCCACCGCCATTGCATCCCCCGCGGGCCGCGGCGAAAAGAGCTCCATCGCGACCCATGCCACACCGGCGAGGGCGAGCCCGATGGTCACGCCACCCGCGAGCAGCAGGAAGAGCACAAGGATCAGGACAGCCGAGATGAGGATGCTCATGTCCGTTGCGTCACGTCCGCGTCACGCGCTCAGGCTTCACGGGCCTGACCCGAGAGCGAGCCCGCTGCCCCGCCACGGAGCGTGATCACGAATTCATCGATGAAGGCGATCACGAGCACGATGGCACCGAGGGCCATCGCGATCTGCGGGATCCAGAGCGGGGTGGCATCGTTCGCGGTCGAGATGTCGTTGAACTGCCAGGATTGCCAGGCCATCCGAGTCGAGAACCAAGCGAACAGTGCGGCGAGCAGTGCGCCCAGGGCGAAGGCGAAGAGATGCGCGCGCCGCCGCCACGGGGCGGGCAGTCGATCCACCACGAGGGCGACCCGGATGTGTTCGCCGCGCTTCAAGGTGGCAGCGAGCGCAAGGAAGCCGCTGCCCGCCATGAAGTAACCGGCATAGGCATCGGTGCCGCGCACGTGAAAGCCGAGCTCCCGCCCGAGGATGCCCAGAAGCACCATCACGAGCAAGAGCACGAGGAAGAACGCCGCCAGCCAGAGGGAGGCGGCGTAGAGGCGGTCCAGCAGCGAGCGCAAGGAAAGGCTTCGAGCGGATGGCTAGCGACGGAACGCGTCAACCAGTTGCTTGCCTTCCGGGCCGGCCTTTTCGAGCCACTCGTTAAGCAGGGTCTGGCCGACCTTCTGCATGTCGCTCTTGAGTGCCGCCGACGGCTGCAGGATGGCCATGCCGCC
>CAZSTF010000225.1:0-2578 GCA_964609555.1 uncultured Alcaligenaceae bacterium
CATGGCGGGCGTGGCGCTGGCCTGGTACCTCTACGTCATCAACCCTGCGCTGCCGTTGAAATTGCGGACACAGTTTGGTGCTCTCGTTCGGATCCTCGAAGAGAAGTACTACTTCGACCGCTTCAACGAGTTCTTCTTCGCCGGGGGGGCCCGGCGGCTGGGTGCGGGGCTGTTCCGCTTTGGCGATCGGGCTGTGATCGACGGTGCGATCGTCAACGGCTCGGCGAAGGGGGTGGGACTCCTGTCCAGCCTCGTCCGCCACGTCCAGACCGGCTACATCTACCACTACGCCTTTGTCATGGTTGCCGGCCTCATGGTGTTTCTGGGCTGGCTACTGCTCCGTCAGTGATGACCAGGGCGTAAGGTAGGAAAAAATACAAAACCATGTTGCTCTCCCTTGCCATCTGGGTTCCGATCATTGGCGCACTGGCTGTGCTCGTGACTGGCCGCGACCGCGACCCGACACTCACCCGCTGGATCGCCCTCATCGCGTCCATCGCCGGTTTCCTCGTCACGATTCCGCTCGTCACCGAGTTCGACACCTCGACTGCGGCCCTTCAGTTCGTCGAGAAGTTCGCTTGGATCCCGCGCTACGGCATTCACTACCACCTTGGCGTGGATGGCCTCTCCGTGTGGTTTGTCCTGCTGAACAGCCTGATGACCATCTTCGTCGTCATCGCGGGCTGGTATGTCATCGAGGAGAAGCAGGCCCAGTACTACGGCGCCTTCCTCATCATGTCCGGCCTCATCAATGGGGCTTTCGCTGCTGCAGATGCAGCACTGTTCTACGTGTTCTTCGAGGCGATGCTGATTCCGATGTACCTCATCATCGGCATCTGGGGCGGGCCCAATCGCGTCTATGCCGCGGTGAAGTTCTTTCTCTACACGCTGCTCGGCTCCTTGCTGATGCTGGTCGCGCTGATCTACCTCTACAACGTCTCCGGGGGCAGCTTCGAGATCAGCCAGTACCACAAGGTGCCGCTCGCCATGGGCGTGCAGATCCTGCTCTTCGTCGCGTTCTTCCTGGCCTTCGCGGTCAAGGTGCCGATGTGGCCCGTGCATACCTGGCTGCCGGATGCGCACGTCGAAGCGCCCACCGGCGGTTCGGTCATCCTCGCCGCGATCACACTCAAGCTCGGGGCCTATGGCTTTCTGCGCTTCATCCTGCCGATCGTGCCGGACGCCTCACGCCATCTTGCGCCGCTCGTGATCGTGCTCTCGCTTATCGCCATCGTCTACATCGGATTCGTCGCCCTCGTGCAGACCGACATGAAGAAGCTCGTGGCGTACTCGTCGATCTCGCACATGGGCTTCGTCACGCTCGGCTTCTTCCTCTTCACGGCCAACGGCGAGGCGAGCGCGCTCGGCATCGAGGGCGGGCTCCTGCAGATGATTTCGCACGGCTTCGTGTCGGGCGCGATGTTCCTGTGCATCGGTGTGCTCTATGACCGCTTGCACAGCCGAAACATCGCTGATTACGGTGGCGTGGTCAACACGATGCCGCGGTTTGCGGCGCTCATGATGCTTTTCGCCATGGCCAACGCCGGGCTCCCGGGCACCTCGGGCTTCATTGGCGAATTCACCGTGACGCTCGCCGCGGTGAAGCAGGGCATGTTCTGGACGGCCGCCGCCGCGGGCCTGACCCTGGTGCTGGGTGCAGCCTACACGCTCTGGATGTACAAGCGGGTGATCTTCGGCGATGTCGCCAATGACAACGTTCGAACGCTGACCGACGTCACGGCCCGCGAGTTCTGGATGCTCATGGCGCTTGCTCTCCTCGTGCTCGCCATGGGTCTCTATCCGGCTCCATTCACTGAAATCATGCAGAAGAGCGTGCAGGAACTCGTCCTGCACGTGGCGAAGAGCAAACTCTGATCGGCGGCAAAACCCATGAAAGACCTTGCTCTCGTCCTGCCTGAAGTCGTCCTCCTGACGCTGGCCTGTGCGCTCTTGGTCGGAGACTTGTTCGTCTCCCGCGAGGCCAAGGGCCGCACGTTCGCGCTCGGCATCGCCAGCTTGCTGCTCACGGCGGCCTGCGTTCTCTGGCTTGCCGCGCCGCTCAGCGCGCCTGCCCAGATGGCGTTCGCGCAACTCGTCGTGCTGGACGGTGTGTCCACCGTGCTCAAGATTGCGATGCTTGTCGCGGCCGCGCTTGCGCTCGCCTACTCATGGGATTACCTCGTCAAGCACAGGCTGGACAACGGCGAGTTCGTGGCGCTGGCCCTGCTGTCCACGCTCGGGATGATGGTCATCGCCTCGGCCGCCAATCTGCTCACCGCCTATCTCGGGCTGGAACTGCTGAGCCTTTCGATGTATGCCTTGGTGGCGCTCAAGCGGGACGATCGACTCGCCACCGAAGCGGCGATGAAGTATTTCGTGCTCGGTGCGCTGGCTTCCGGATTGCTGCTCTTTGGCATGTCCATCATCTACGGAGTCACCGGATCGCTCGATCTCTTGGCGATCTCGCAGTCGATCGGAGGCGCCAATCGCACCGCGCTCGCCTTTGGGTTGATCTTCATCGCCGCCGGCGTGGCCTTCAAGCTCGGTGTGGTGCCGTTCCACATGTGGGTGCCTGACG
>CAZSTF010000226.1:0-2561 GCA_964609555.1 uncultured Alcaligenaceae bacterium
GCAAGCCATCCGTGAGTTCGAATCTCACCGCTTCCGCCAGTCGGGCGATTGCCGCTCGGCCTTGCGCTGGTACATGCGGGCGTCGGCCTGAGCAAGGGCGTCGCTGAGCGGCGTCTGCACCGAGTGCGAAAGCACGACGAGACCCGCGCTCGCCCCAGTGACATCGATCGTCGTCTCGCCGACGGTGAACGCGCCGGCTGCGGCCCGTTCGAGCCGCTGCTCGTAGGCGCGCAGCCAAGGCTCGATGGCCTCGTCCGCGACCTGGGTCACGAGCGCCAGGGCAAACTCGTCGCCACCGTGGCGAACCAGCAGGTCGCTCCCGCGCAGGCACCCAGCGAGTCGCCGGGCCAGGCCCCTGAGAAGGTCATCTCCCATCGTGTGACCGTACCGATCGTTGATCGACTTGAAGTCGTCGAGGTCGACGAAGCCGACGATGACGCGGCCGCCCGTGTCGACAGCCTGTCGAAGCAGACCGGGCCACGCGGACTCCAAGGCGCGCCGGTTGGGCAGCCCGGTCAGTGGGTCGCGCAGCGCCTCGTCCAGTGCGCTGTCGCGGGCGGCGCGCAGATGGGCGAGCTGGGCGCTCTGTTCGATGTAGAGCCCGAGCAGACGCGCGAACAACTGCAACGCCTGCCCCGCCTCGGTGGTGACAGGGTGTTGCGTGCCGTGCGCGGCGCAGAGCGTGCCGTAGAGCGTGCCGTCCGGCAGGCGCACCGGTGCGCTCGCGTAAGCCCGGATACCGAGTCCGAGTGCCACGTCGGCATCCGGCCATTGGGTGGCCACATCCTCGACGTGGAGCCGCGACTCGGCGAGCGCGCGCTGGCACAGCGTATCGCGCAGCTCGACGCTGACCCCTTCGGGGATCCGGAGGCTCTGGCTGTTGTGCGCAAAGTCGACATGCTGCACGCCGCCCACGGGGTCGATCCGTGTGAGATAGGTGGAGTCGAACCCCGACGCCGTCTGCAGGGTGGCGAGCAGCGGGCGCACGATGTCCTCGAGCGGCGTGCGCTCGGGTGCCAGGGGCGCGGTTTGCTCCGGCTCGCTCATGACGGGGTGGCGGGCCCGCGCGGAAAGCGCATTTCGATCGGGTACGGATAGAAGTCTTCCAATTGCCCTGCACGGATCTTGTCCTGCCGTTCGCGCCAGAAGTCGGCGCGCAGGAGGTCGGCGTGGTACTTCATGAACGGCGCGCGAACGCGGGCATTGCCAAGGAGGAAGCGTTCGAATTCCTCTGGGAAGACGTCGTTCCTTGCCACCGAGTACCAGGGTTCGCCGGACATTTCGGTCTCGTAATCCGGCGCGGGCGGGATCTCGCGGAAGCGGCAGTCGGTGAGGTATTCGATCTCGTCGTAGTCGTAGAAGACCACGCGGTCGTAGCGGGTGACGCCGAAGTTCTTGTAGAGCATGTCGCCGGGGAAGATGTTCGCCGCGGCGAGTTCCCGGATGGCGTTGCCGTATTCACGGATCGCGGCTTCGGCCTTCTCGGGCGAGACCCGGTCGAGGTAGAGGTTGAGCGGCTCCATGCGCCGCTCGATGTAGACGTGCTTGATGATGATCTCGTCGCCTTCTTCGCTCACGACCGAGGGGGCGACGTCCTTGAGCTCGTCGATGAGCGCAGGGTCGAAGCGCTCGCGCGGCAACGCCACGTTCGAGAACTCGAGCGTGTCGGCCATGCGCCCCACGCGGTCGTGCTGCTTGACGAGCAGGTACTTCTTCATCACCGTGGCGCGGTCGACCTCCTTGGGCGGGGCGATCTTGTCCTTGATGATCTTGAAGACGTAAGGGAAGGACGGCAGGGTGAACACGGCCATGACCAGGCCGCGGATGCCGGGGGCCACGATGAAGTTGTCGTTCGAGTGGCGCAGGTGCTGGATCAGGTCGCGGTAGAACATGGTCTTGCCCTGCTTCTGCAGCCCGAGCATGGTGTAGATCTCGCTCTTGGGCTTGCCGGGCATGATCGAACGCAGGAACTGCACGTAGGCCGAGGGCACCTCCATGTCGACGAGGAAATAGGCACGGTTCAGGCTGAACAGCTGGCTGATGCGGGCGGTGTCGAGGAGCACCGTGTCCACGAACAGCCGCCCCTGACTGTCGTGCAGTACGGGGAGTGCGAAGGGATACTCGGCGTGGCCGTTGATGACCTTGCCGACCAGATAGGCCGCCTTGTTGCGGTAGAACGGGCTGCCCAGGACCTGAAGCTGAAAATTGGGCTGCGGTGCCGGCAGCTTGCCGCCCAGGTGCGCGGTGGCTGCAGCGACGATGGCACGGGTGTCACCGGCCAGGTCGCGGAAGGGCCGCCGCCATCCGATGTCGAGCAGCACGCGCTCGAACATGCCGGCCAAGCCATCATCGGCGCCGTAGAAGCTCTTGTAGGTGGGCGGGTCGGCCTCGATCAGCTCGGTCGAGATGGCGGGCCGGAAGAAGATGTACTCGTTGTGAAAGTACGAGCGGTGGAGGAGCTTGCAGATGACCGAGTTGAAGAAGGTCTCGGCGCACTCCGGCTGCTTGTGTTCGAGCAGCAGACCGGTGTAGGACAGCTTGACCGCGCGCCACACCTCGGG
>CAZSTF010000227.1:0-2458 GCA_964609555.1 uncultured Alcaligenaceae bacterium
CCAATACGTTGTTGCTCGCTCGCTCAAGGCATCGCCTACCAAGCAGGTATGTCTCGCCTTTCGCTCGCTCCCGCCTCGTCTTGGCTGCGCTCGCGACGAATTTTTCTCGCCCTCTGACCTAAACAGCCCCCCTCGAAAACAAAAAGCCCGCATCTGCGGGCTTTTTGTTTTCGAGGCTTCAGGACCGAATGAAGGAAGCGCGTCGGTGGACGCGCCGGGTCACTTCAGCTTGGTCTCTTTGTACTCGACGTGCTTGCGGGCGACCGGATCGAACTTCTTGATGACGAGCTTCTCGGTCATCGTCTTCTTGTTCTTCGTGGTCGTGTAGAAGTGGCCCGTACCGGCCGTCGATTCGAGTTTGATCTTTTCACGCATGTCGTCTTCTCCCGGAGGCTCAGAGGGCGCCCTTGGCGCGCAGGTCGGCGAGCACGGCGTCGATGCCGTTCTTGTCGATCAGGCGGATGGCGGCGGTGGTGAGGCGGAGTCGGACGAAGCGCTTCTCGCTCTCGACCCAGAACCGGCGGTTCTGCAGGTTCGGAAGGAAACGACGCTTGGTCTTGTTGTTGGCGTGGGAAACGTTGTTCCCGACCATCGGCTTCTTGCCGGTGACTTGACAGACGCGTGCCATGGTGTGTCTTTCTGCGCTTGCCGGAGCCGCTGAACTCCGCCCCACGGTCTGTGGCGGGCGGAAACGGGCATCGGTCACGCTCAAACTTCAGAGCCGCCCTGCACGGATGAAGGGTCTGGATCGCCGCCAACGTCAGAGGGACAGCAGGCAACCCGAGGTTGGACGAATCAGGGAAAGCCAGACATTATAACTGCCGATCGTCGTTCCGCGCGGGCCAGAGCCACGCAGCGCCGCGGACCCCGGAGGCATCCCCGTGCCGGTGCCGAACTATGGGCGTGTCGCAGGTGTCGCTGAAGACGTACTGGGGGAGCCGCGCCTGGACCGCGGGGTACAGTGGATCCATGTTGGATACCCCACCGCCCAGGACGATGACTTCCGGGTCGAAGACGTTGATGACGCAGGCCAACGCACGCGCGAGCCGGTCTGCGACCCGCATGATTTCCGCGTTCGCTGCAGCATCGCCCGCTTGGGCGCGGGTGGCCAGTTCACGGCCATCCACCGGGCCCAGGCGCCGCTCGGCATGGCGGGCAATGCCCGGGCCCGATAGCCAGGTCTCGATGCAACCTTGCTTGCCACAGTAGCAATCGCTCACTTCGGCTTGCTCCTGGGGCGTCATCCACGGCAGGGGGTTATGCCCCCATTCACCGGCGATCGCATGCCGCCCGACGACGATTCGACCGTCGATGACCAGACCGCCGCCTACTCCGGTGCCCAGGATGACGCCGAAGACCGAGGCGGCCCCCTGCCCCGCGCCGTCCGTTGCCTCGGACAGCGCAAAGCAGTTGGCATCGTTGGCAATCCGCACCGGCCGGGCGAGTCTCGCCGCGAGCAGCCGGTCGAGCGCGCAACCGTTGAGCTCGACCGAGTTCGAGCCGCGCAGGAGACCGGTGCGCGGGGAGAGCGATCCCGGTGTGCCAACACCGACCGTGCAGGGCGCGGCAACCACGCGCTCGCCTTCGGCGACGAGTTCCGCAATCGCCTCGACGATTCCCGCAACCGTCCCCCGGGGGGTCGAAACCCTTGCCGACCAGCGCACGCTGCCATCGGGGGCGAGGACGATCCCCTCGATCTTGGTACCGCCGAGATCGATCCCCATGCGCAGCATGACTTCCCTCTCGCTCCCGACGGTCAGAGAAGTTCGGCGAAGTATTCGTGCGCGGTCGTATCCACGGTCGAGACCCGCCACTCGACGGCCTCTTCGCGCATGTCGAAGGCCGTGCGCCGAATGGTGAGCACCGGGGCCCCCGTGCGGATGCGGAGCAACGCGGCATGTTCGGCCGAGGCAGCCTCGGCACGCAGCCGTTCCTCGGTGCGCACCACCGTGATGCCGAAGGCCTCCTGGTAAAGGTTGTAGATCGTGCTGGGCCGCCCCTTCCACTGACTGGCGGTGAGACCGCTGAAGCGCTCGGCATCGATTCGGATGTCGTCGATCAGGACGGGCACGCCGCCGAGGCTCAGGCGGTTGCGAATGGCAAAGACGGCCGCGCCCGGCGCAAGCCCCAGCCGGAACGCAGTCTCGGCATCCGCGCTCGCCCGGCGGAAAGCCACGAATTCCACGAGCGGATAGGTCTTCGTGCCCTCATGCGGGACGATGTGAAAGAAGTAGAAGAGCAGGCGCTCCCGATCGTGGGTCGCGACGAAGGTGCCCTTGCCCTGCTGCCGGATCAGGATGCGCTGCTCGACCAGTTCGTCGATCGCCTTCCGGAGCGTGCCGATCGACACGCCGAATTCCTGCGCAAGGTCGCGCTCGGAGGGAATGACCTGACCCGGCCGGAGCTCGCCTCCCGCCAGGCGCTCCATGAGCGCCCGTTGCACGTTGCGGTAGAGCGG
>CAZSTF010000228.1:0-2444 GCA_964609555.1 uncultured Alcaligenaceae bacterium
GAGGCCTTGACGCGCCAGCGCGTGGCCCCTTCGGCCACGATGTTGTCCGCCTCCTCGTTGTCGTCGTACTCGTCGACGATCTCGCCCACGATCTGCTCGAGCACGTCCTCGATCGTCACGAGGCCCGCGACCGAGCCGTGCTCGTCGATCACGATGGCCATGTGGTTGCGCTGGCTGCGGAACTCGCGCAGGAGCACGTTCAAGCGCTTGGTCTCGGGCACGAACACCGGCGGACGGAGCACGTTCCGGATCGAGAAGGCGTCGGGGTTGCGCACATAGGCGAGCAGATCCTTCGCGAGCAGGATGCCCACCACCTCGTCGCGGTTCTCGCCGATCACCGGGTAGCGCGAGTGGCGGGTCTCCACCATCTCGGCGATGATCTCGGCCGGGGAGGAGTCGAGCTCGATCACGTCCATCTGCGAGCGCGGCACCATGACGTCCGACACCGTCATGTCGGCCACCTCGAGCGCGCCCTCGAAGATCGACAGCGCATCCGCGTCGAAGATGTTGCGCTCGTGCGCACTCCTCAGCATGTTGAGGAGTTGTTCGCGATCCTCCGGCTCTCCGGAGATCAGGGTGGCGAGTCGGTCGAAAAAGCCCGGTTTCTTCCGCGCCGGAGGGGCAGAGTCACTCATACGGATTTTTTACCCCAAGCCGCGCGAGCGCCGCCACCTCAATCGCCTCCATGGCCGCGGCTTCGTCGTCCGTCTCGTGGTCGAAGCCGGCTGCATGCAGCGCGCCATGCACCACCATGTGGGCATGATGATCGGCTGCGGTCTTTTTCTGCGCCAGGGCTTCCAGCCGCACCACGGCTGCGCAGATCGCGATGTCGGCCGCCTCAGGGGAGAGGGGAAAGGTCAGCACGTTGGTCGCGTAGTCCTTGCCGCGGAAGGCGCCGTTCAGCGTCCGCGCCTCGGGCCGGTCGACGTAGCGGATGGTGAGTTCCGTGAGCGTGACCGGCCGCTGCCGGGCGGCAGCGGCGAGGGCCGCGCGTGCCCAGCGCTTGACGCTCGCCTCGTCGGGCAGCGGGCGCGAGCGGCTTGCATACTGCACGGTGATCGCGAGACGGCTCACTTGCTCTGCCGCTCGTAGGCGTTCACGATCTTCGCCACCAGCGGATGGCGCACCACATCCAGCGCGGTGAACTGCGTGAAGGCGATGCCCGGCACGCCCGCGAGCACGCGCCGCGCATCAAGCAGCCCCGAGGGCTCGCCCTTCTTGAGGTCGATCTGGGTCGGATCCCCCGTGATCACCGCCTTGGTGCCGAAGCCGATGCGGGTCAGGAACATCTTCATCTGTTCGGGCGTCGTGTTCTGTGCCTCGTCGAGGATGATGAAGCTCGTGTTCAGCGTGCGCCCGCGCATGAAGGCGAGCGGGGCGACTTCGATCGTGCCGCGCTCCATGAGCTTGGTGGTCTTCTCGAAGCCCATGAGGTCGAACAGCGCGTCGTAGAGCGGCCGCAGATACGGGTCCACCTTCTGGATCAGGTCGCCGGGCAGAAAGCCGAGGCGCTCCCCGGCCTCCACCGCCGGTCGGACGAGCACGATGCGCTTGATCTGCTCGCGCTCGAAGGCGTCCACCGCGCAGGCTACGGCGAGGAAGGTCTTGCCCGTGCCCGCGGGCCCCATGCCGAAGGTGATGTCGTGCCGCTGGATCGCGTGCAGATAGGCCAGCTGCGTGGGCGTGCGCGCGGTGAGATCGCTCTTCTTGACCTTGAGCGAGATCGGCCCGGCCTCGGCCTCGAGCTGGGCAAACGGGGTCTGCACGCCCGGTTGGCCTTCGCTCGCTCCGGCCTTGGCCGGAGCCGACGCGAGTTCGGTCAGCGTGAGGTGCATCTCCTCGTCCGAGAGATCGCGTCCGCCCGACACGGCCAGGTAGCGGAAGCGTTCGAGCGCCTTCCTCGCGCGGGCCACCGCGGCGTCATCGCCGTCGAGCGAGAACTCGGTGCCGCGCCGACGGATGGCCACGCCCAGGCTCGATTCGATGAGCCGAAGATTGCCGTCCATGGCACCGCACACCGCGGCGAGCGCGCGGTTGTCGAGCGGGGCGAGCGAGAGCGAGAGACTCAAGGTCGGTGAGGGGCCGCGAGAAGCGCAATGTTAGGGCAGGGCGCGTCAACGGGCCGTCGCGAGCGCCCCATAGAATCGGCCGATCCCTCGGTCTGTTGCCGTCAATCTCCACCCGCTTGAGCGAAAGCCCGCCCGCATGACCGAAGTCGTCGACCGCGAAAACCCTGCCGGATCGCACGCCACGAACGTGGATGATGCGTTGGCCGACGCGCTGGCCGACGTCACCTCGCTCGTCCGGCAGTATCGGCTCCTCTCCGGGTTCGCGGCCAGTCTGGGTGACGCCCTGCCCGACAGCCTGGCCGAGCCGGGCAAGAGTCCGGTCGTCCAGGGGGTGCTCAATGCGCTCAAGGCGCGGCTCGCCGACCTGCACCCGGC
>CAZSTF010000229.1:0-2425 GCA_964609555.1 uncultured Alcaligenaceae bacterium
CGCGGGTGGGATTGGCTCGCCGACACCCCGTGGCTGGGCCGCGCGGTGCTCCTCGCCCTCATGCTCATCGCGATCGTGCTGTCGCCCGGGCGGGGGCAGACGTTCATCTACTTCCAGTTCTGACGAGGCGCGCGGTGTTCACGATCCTGCCCTCACCCCAACCCTCTCCCGGGGGGAGAGGGAGCGACACAGCTTCATCCCGACCCTCTCCCGGGGGGAGGGGGAGCGGCACGGCCTCACCCCGACCCTCTCCCCGCGGGAGAGGGGGCGCACGCAGCCGCTTCGTTGCCTCTCCCCCCGGGAGAGGCCGGCCCGCAGGGCCGGGTGAGGGAGAAGTTCCCGCTCACCCCGTCGCGCGAGGAGGGATCGCGCAATGAACGCCACGACAAGGCAGTGGCTCGCGATCTGGGCGCTCGCGCTTGCGGCCACGGTGGCCGCATGGGCGGGCTTCGAGCGCTACTGGCGGGCGCAAGGCTATGTGCCGACGGCGACCGATGACATGAATCTGTGGTCGCTGCACCGCGCGCGGGCGGTGCGGCCGGCACCGCCGACGCCGGTGGCGCTTCTTGGAGCCTCGCGCATCCAGTACGGCCTCAAGCCGTCGGTCATGCGGGAAGAGGCGGCCCGGCTCGGCCTCGACATCGACCCGATCATGCTCGCGGTCAACGGTCACTATCCGCTCGCGGCGCTGCGCGATCTCTCGGAAGACCCGAAGTTCAAGGGCATCGCCCTCGTGGGCATCGACAGTCGGGGCTTCAACCCGACCTGGCGTGACATGCAGCAGAAATACGTGGACTACTACCACCATGAGTTCACGCCGGCCAAGGCGCTGCACCGGCGGCTGCTCACGCCGCTCCAGGAGCGATTCATCGCCGCGCGGCCGGATTTCGCCTGGGTCACGCTCGTCAATCGCGCCTGGGACGGCCTGGGGCCGCCTTGGAAGGAGTACGTGACCTTCACGCGGGATCGGGCCGGGGCGACCGATTACCAGAGGAGCGATCTCGCCGCGATCCGCAAGGCACGCGTCGAGGATCTGCGCCAGCACTATCCGCAGTTCACGCCGCCGACGCCCGAGGCGTGGCTTGCCGCCAACCTCGACGTGATCCGCTGGGTCGAGCGCATCAACGCGCGCGGCGGCAAGGTCGTCTTCTACCGGGAGCCGGTGTCCGACGAGCACTTCGAGATGGATGAGGAGAAGTTCCCGCGTGCCCGCATGTGGGACGTGCTCGCGAAGCACATGGAGCGCATCCCCGCGGTCATGATCGATTTCCAGGATCACCCCGAGCTGCGCATCGACACGCCCGACACCTCGCACATCGACGCGAAGGACATCGAGCGGCATTCCCGCGCGCTCGTCCAGGTGCTCCGGCAGCGCGGGGTGTGGTGAGTCGCTGCTGACCCGGCTTCAGGCCGCCAGTGGGCAGTCCGGCTGGTAAGCCACGCTGAACGCACCGAGCGTCGCGGTCGCCGCCTCCCGGTCGGCAAGCAGATCACTCTCGGCCTCGTCGAAGCCCACGCGCCGCAGTTGCAACAGCTGATCGGGCAATAGCTCGCCCACGGCGCGGAGCGGACCCTGCCAACCGAGATCGCGGCGAATCAGGCGACCGATCGAGAAACCCCGCCCGTCGCCGAACGCCGCAAACGCCACCGCGATCAGGGCGACGCCCTCGAGCGCGCCTTGGAGCCGATGCGGGTCGTCGGCTCCGCCGAGCAGCACGCCCAGTTGCGTCCCGTGATCGACGCCGTGCGCACGCCAGCGTCCGGCGAACTCGAGCCATTCCCCGAGCGGAAGCAGAACGCGCCGGGTGTCGGCCACCGCGGCCGCGTCACCCGCAAAGTGGGTCCAGGCCTCGGGCGTCCGCGTGAGGTCGTGCAGATCAAGCCGGGGCATAGAGTCGCTCCTTGAAGGGGGTGATGCCGAGCCGCTCGACGACGTCGACGAAACGCTCGTCCTCGTGCTCGCGCAGCTCGAGGTAGGCGAGCAGAAGCGACTCGATCGCGTCCGGCACCTCGGCTTCGGCCACCGAGGGCCCGAGGATGCGGCCGATGCGCGCTTCGGGGCCTTGACGGCCGCCGATCGTGATCTGGTAGTGGCTTTCGCCCTGCTTGTCCACGCCGAGGATGCCGATGTGTCCGACATGATGGTGGCCGCAAGCGTTGATGCAGCCGGAGACGTTGAGGTCAAGCTCGCCCACGTCGAACTGGAAGTCGAGCGCCTCGAAGCGCTGCATGATGGCCTGCGCCACCGGGATCGACACCGCGTTGGCGAGCGCGCAGTAGTCACCCCCGGGGCAGCAGATCACGTTGCCGATGAGCCCGACGTTCGCCTGGGCGAGACCGAGCGCGGCCAGCTCGCGCCAGAGTGCGGGCAACGTCGCCGCGGGCACTGCAGGCAACAGCAGGTTCTGCTCGTGCGTGACCCGCA
>CAZSTF010000230.1:0-2384 GCA_964609555.1 uncultured Alcaligenaceae bacterium
CGCGAATCGCTCAGCACTATCACGGCGCCACGGCCGATGCCCAGCGAGGCGCGACCGGGCGCGTGGTCCCGGTCTCGAGGACCCGCCCGGCGGCGGTTCCCGCCGGTCCTGTGACCATCTCGAACGTCTCGGCCATGGCCGTGGCGGGTGAGCCCGGCGTCGCGCTCGTGACCTTCGATCGCGCACTTGGAACTCATCGCGATCGCGTGCGTCAGTATTGGCAATTGGTCGATGGCCGCTGGCGCATCATGCACGAGTCGGCGAGCCTTCCCTGATACCACGGGTCCCGATCGCGGATCGCTGCATCTGAAAGCGACCCGTCCGGCAATCGCATACCATCCATCGAATCGATTCCACTCACATGCGTTCAGCCCTTTTCGCCACCGCCCTCCTCGCCGCTTCGCTCTCGCTTAGCCCCGCCGCGTTCGCGCAAACCTCGGCCAAGCCGCGGGTGGAGTTGAAGACCTCGCTCGGCACCGTCGTGCTCGAGCTCGACCGCGCTGCTGCACCCAAGACCGTCGACAACTTTCTCGAATACGTGAAAGCCGGCTTCTACGACGGCACGGTCTTCCATCGCGTCATCAAGAACTTCATGGCGCAGGGCGGCGGCTTCGACCAGGAGCTCAAGCAGAAGGCGACACGCCCCCCGGTCGTCAACGAAGGTGAGCAGGCCGAGAAAGCGGGCCTCAAGAATGACCGCGGCACCATCGCCATGGCGCGCACCGCGGACCCCCACTCGGCGACAGCCCAGTTCTTCATCAACTTCAAGGACAACGGTTTCCTCAACCACAGCCATGCGCAGACCCAGATTCCGCCGGTCTGCAAGGTGCCCAACCCGGTCGCGGGCTGTGCGCGCTATGGCTGGGGTTACACCGTGTTCGGTCGCGTCGTCTCCGGCATGGATGTCGTCGACAAGATGGCCGACGTCCCCACCGGATCGGGCGGCCCTTTCCCGAGCGATGTTCCCAAGACGCCGATCATCCTAGAGAAGGCGACGATCGTTTCCCAGTAAGCCGTACCGACCGGCGCTGCGCACTCAAAACTGACAACAAAGGAATTCACCATGGCCACCGTCCGACTCGACACCAACCACGGCGCGATCACCCTCACCATCGACGAGGTGGGTGCCCCCAACACGGCGGCCAACTTCCTGCAGTACGTGCGTGAGGGCCACTACGACGGGACGATCTTTCACCGCGTCATCCGAGACTTCATGATCCAGGGCGGCGGCTTCACGCCCGGCATGAAGCAAAAGCCCACCCGGGCGCCGATCGCCCACGAGGGCAAGACCGCCTCGGCCGCCGGCCTGCGCAACACGCGCGGCACGATCGCCATGGCCCGCACCAATGAGCCGCATTCCGCCAGCTGTCAGTTCTTCATCAATGTCGTGGACAACGGCTTCCTCGACTTCTCGCAGGAGGGCGGCAGCGGCTGGGGCTACGTCGTGTTCGGGCACGTAAGCGACGGCATGGACGTGGTCGACAAGATCCGCGGCGTGCCGACCACACGCTCCGGGTTTCACAACGACGTGCCGCGGGACGACGTGGTGATCGAGCGCGCCACGGTGGTCTGAGTCACCGCAGGTGCGGCGTGTGACGGTCGCTTTCATCTCCGACCTCCACCTCTCGGCGAACGACAGTCAGACCGAAGCGCGTTTCCAGCGCTTTATCGACGGCCCGGCGCGCCGTCTGTCGCATCTCTACATTCTCGGCGACCTCTTCGACTACTGGCTCGGGGACGCGCAGCTCGACTGGGACGACTACGCCTCGAGCGTGAGCCAACGCTTTGCCGTTCTCGCGCGGCAAGGCATCGCCGTCTCGCTCATGCGCGGCAATCGAGACTTCATGCTCGGCGAGCGCTTCGCCCGCGCGTGCGGCGCCACCCTCCTTGCCGAGCGGGAAATCATCACGCTGGGCGCCGAGCGCGTGCTCTTGCTCCACGGCGATGAGCTCTGCACTGACGACGTGCGTTACCAGCGGGTGCGCCCGCTGCTCCGAAGCCGAACCTTCTTTGCCGTCGCCAACCGCCTGCCCCGTGCCTGGCGGCAACGTCTGGCCAATGACCTTCGCGCGAAGAGCCGGGCACACACGGCACGCACTGCAATGGCGATCATGGACGCCCACCCCGACGCGATCGCACAGGCGATGCGATCGGCCGGCGTCGCGCGACTCATCCACGGCCACACCCACCGTCCGGGCACGTTCGACGTGCCCGGGCTCGGCACCCGCCATGTGCTGACCGACTGGCAACAACCCGCGCCGCTCCTCGCCTGGAATGCCGAGCGCGGCTTTCACGCGCTGCCGGAGGGCGACCTATAATTCCTCTCTGACTGGGGACGTAGCTCAGCTGGGAGAGCGTCGCGTTCGCAATGCGAAGGTCGGGAG
>CAZSTF010000231.1:0-2381 GCA_964609555.1 uncultured Alcaligenaceae bacterium
CCCGCGCCCAGATCGTCGCGCACTATCAGCGCATGCGCGGCTTCGGGGCGGCAGAGCTCGTGATCCTCGGCGACTTCGACGACGCTGCCGTGCGGAGCGCGATCGAACGCAACTTCGGCTGGAAGGGGCCGACCCGCTTCGAGCGCGTCACCCGCCCGGCGTTCATGCCCAAGCCCACGGATCTGCGTATCGCCACCCCGGACAAGGAGAACGCGACGTTCCTCCTGCGCACGGCGTTCGACCTCGATGACCGTGCCCTCGACTATCCGGCGCTGCTGCTTGCGAATTTCATCGTCGGCGGCTCGGCGGGCGCGCGCCTGTTCGTCCGCGTGCGCGAACGCGAAGGGCTCTCCTACGACGTCTGGAGCAGTCTGTCCGTGCCCACGTTCGGTCGCCACGCCACCTGGACCTTTGGCTTCATCGCCAATCCGCAGAATGCCGCCCGGGCCGAAGCGGCACTGCGCGATGAACTGCGTCTCCTGCTCGCGGGCGGACTCTCGGCCGAGGAGTTCGAAACCCAGAAACGCTCCTTCCTCGACCAGCGCGCGGTCGGCCGCGCCCGGGACGCGGCGCTGGCCGCCCAGCTGGCGACCCTTGCCGACGCTGATCGCACCTTTGCCTTCGTCGAAGCGCTCGAGACCACAATCGCCCAGCTCACGAAAGCGGATTTCGACCGGGTGATGAAGACCTACCTGCGCCCGGACGCCCTGACCTCCGTGCTGGCCGGTGATTTCACGAAGGCGAAGTGAAGCAAACCGCCGCATGAACCCCGCCTCCGCGGCAGTCACCTCCCCCGAGCTGCCGCTTCCCGCCCGGCGCGAGCGGGCGCTCCTCTTCACGCTCCTCGCCATGGGGTTCACGAACATCGTGGACTTCATGATCATGATGCCGCTTGCGCCCTATCTCATGCGCGAGTGGGGCATCTCCACGGCGCAATTCGGCGTGCTGGTTTCCGCCTATGCCTTTGCGGCCACGGCCTCCAGTCTCGCGATGATCGCGATTGCCGACCGCTTCGACAGGAAGCGGTTGATCCTCGTCGTCTACGCCGGACTCGCCATCGCGACGGTCGGCTGTGCGCTCGCACCGTCCTACGCCACGCTGCTCGTCGCGCGCATCGTCGCCGGTGCCTTCGGCGGCGTGCAGGGATCGGTCGCCCAGGCGATCATCGGGGACGCGATCCCGGACGCGCGACGCGGACGGGCGACCGCGCTCGTGATGCTCTCGTTCTCGTTCTCGGCCGTGATCGGCGTGCCGCTCGGCATCTACGCCGCAGCCCACTTCGGCTGGCGCGCACCGTTTGCGTTTCTCGCCCTGCTCTGCCTGCCCGTGTTCATGATGGCCACGAGGACGATCCCGGCCATGACCGGGCATGTTGCAGCCGGCGCAGGCCGAGGCGTCGTTGCGAGCTACCTCGAGATCATGCGCGAGCCCAACCATCTCTGGGTGCTTGGATTCAATGCGCTGATCACGGTGTCCGGCATGATCGTGATTCCGTTCATCGCACCGACCCGCATCGCCAACGAGGGCATGAGCGAAACTTCGCTTGCGCTCTTCTATCTGGTCGGCGGCGCGATGACGCTAGTCACACGGCCCCTCTTCGGCAGTCTGTCCGACCGTTACCATCGCGCCGATGTGTTCTACTGGCTCGCACTCGTCTCGATCGTGCCGATTCTGCTCGTGACCCACCCGCTGGGCGGTTCGCTCTGGGTGCAGATTCCCGTCTCCATGCTGTTTTTCATCTTCGTGAGCGGTCGCTTCGTGCCGATGACGGCCATCACCACGGCGGCCACGGTGCCCGCGATGCGGGGCCGACTGATGGCGCTCTCCTCCGCGGTCATGAATCTGGCGACCGGCCTCGCCGCAATCGTCGGGGGAGCCATGATGACCACGACGGCCGACGGTCGGCTCGTGGGCTACGAGCGGGTAGGCTATGTGGGTAGCCTGCTTGCGCTCGCGGCCATCATCGTCGCCTATCGCGTGCGCCGGGTGTCATGACAACATGACCACAACAACCGCATCCCTCGTCGTCACGGACCTCGCGGCCGATCGCGGCGGTCGCGCCGTGTTCTCCGGGCTCCACTTCACGGCTCACCCGGGGACGCTCACCCGAGTGAGCGGGCCGAATGGCGCCGGAAAGACCACGCTCTTGCGCCTCCTCGCGGGGCTGGCCTCGCCGCTGGCGGGTCGCATCGACTGGCAGGGTCGCCCGCGGGTCTTCATCGGCCACGCCCAGGGCATGAACGACAGCCTCGATGTGATCGACAACCTCCGCTTCGCGGCGCACCTGTCCGGCATACCGGCAACCGATGATGCGCTCAGGCAGGCACTCGCCCGCCTGGGTGTGGCCAACCTCGCGCGCCGCCGCTTTGGCAGCCTGTCCC
>CAZSTF010000232.1:0-2369 GCA_964609555.1 uncultured Alcaligenaceae bacterium
GGTTGAACAGGGTCAGCGCGTTCTCGAGCCGCCAGCGCTCCGACCAGGTCGGCGCGCCGCTTGCGGTGGCGAGGATGAGCTCGAACAGCCGTCGGCCCATCACCTCGATCGTGACCTCGCCCGCGGCGATCGGGCCCGCATCGAGATCGATCAGGTCGTGCCAGCGGCGCGCCAGGTCGCTGCGCGTGGCGACCTTGATCACCGGCACCGCAGGCAGCCCATAGGGCGTCCCGCGTCCGGTCGTGAAGACATGCACGTTCATGCCGGCCGCCATCTCGAGCGTGCCGCAGATGAAGTCCGAGGCCGGGCCGGCAAGAAAGACGAGGCCGCGCTGCTCGCGCCGCAGTCGCTCGCCGGGTCGGAGCACGTGACGGATCGGGGTCGTCCCGCTCTTGACGATCGACCCCATGGCTTTCTCCACGATGTTGGACAGGCCGCCGGCCTTGTTCCCCGGTGTGGTGTTGGCGCTTCGATCGGCACCGCCCTGTGCGAGGTAGGCGTCATAGGCGGCGAGTTCGCGCACGATCGACGCGGCGATCTCGGGGCTCGCGGCGCGCCGGGTGAGTTGATCGGCGGCATCACGCACTTCGGTGATTTCGCTCACGATGACCGTTGCCCCGGCACGGACGAGCAGATCGGTCGCCACGCCGACCGCCGGGTTGGCGGTGAGTCCGGAGAAGGCATCGCTACCGCCGCACTGCATCCCGACGATAAGCTCGCTGGCGGGCACGGTTTCGCGTCGACGCTGGTTGAGGCGCTCGAGGTGCCGCTCGGCGGTGGCGAGAATCGAGGCGAGCATGCTCTCGAAGCCGACGTGCTTGCGATCCTGCAGGCGGACGACGTCACGCTCATCGACGATGGCGATGGCACTGCTCGGGAAGAGGCGCTCGGTGGTGAGCTTTTCGCATCCCAGTGAGACCACCATCGTGCCGTCACCGAAGTTCGGGTTCCGGCTCAGGTTGCGCACGGTGCGGATCGGGATCTCCGCGGCCGGCGCGTCGATCGCCACGCCGCAGCCGTAGGTGTGTTCGAGCGCGACGACGCCATCGACGTTCGGATAGCGCGGCAGCAGCTCTCGCCGGATGCGCTCCACCGCGTGACTGACCACCCCCGCCACGCACTGCACGGTGGTGGTGACGGCGAGCACATTGCGCGTGCCGACCGAGCCGTCGGCGTTGCGATAGCCCTCGAACGTGAAGCCCTCGAGCGGCGGCAGCGCCGGGGGGCGTTCGGTAGCAAGCGGCAGGGCGTCGAGCTGGGGCGCCGGGGGCAGGGTGAGCCGCGCCTCGGTCACCCAGGCGCCGGCGGGCAAGGCCTCGATCGCGTGGCCGATCGTCACCCCGTAGCGGATGACGGCGTCACCCGCAGCGAGTGGGACGAGTGCCACCTTGTGCCCGTGGGGGATGGCCTCGACGAGCCGCACGCCAAAGGCTTCGACCAAGGTGCCCTTGGCGAGCCCGCCGTCGTTGGCGACGACGGCGACGTTGTCGCGCGGGTCGAGGCGGATGAGGTGGGCAGGCTGCTGCGACATCCGGGGCGGGCGATCAACGCACGAGACAGGGGCGCTTCGGGTCGAAGCGCCAGCCCGGAAGGATCGCTTGCATCGCCAGTGCATCGTCGCGCGCGCCATCGCCGAGCGTCTTGTAGAGCGCGTGCGCCGCCTCGAGTTGCTGCCGGTCGATCTCGATGCCCAAGCCGGGCCGGTCGGGCACGCGGATTTCACCGTCCACGATGGCCAGCGGCTCGTGGGTCAGGCGCTGGCCGTCCTGCCAGATCCAGTGGGTGTCGATGGCCGTGATGCGTCCGGGCGCCGCCGCAGCAACGTGAGTGAACATCGCGAGGGAGACGTCGAAGTGATTGTTCGAGTGCGAACCCCAGGTCAGTCCGAAATCGCGGCAGATCTGCGCGACACGCACGCTGCCGGCAAGGGTCCAGAAGTGCGGATCGGCGAGCGGGATGTCCACGCTCTGCAGTGACAGCGCGTGCATCAGCTGGCGCCAGTCGGTGGCCACCATGTTGGTGGCGGTGGGCAGGCCGGTGGCGCGGCGGAACTCGGCCATCACCTCGCGTCCGCTCAGGCCGGCCTCGGCGCCGCACGGATCCTCGGCATAGGCCACCACACCGCGCAGCGCACGACCGAGCCGGACGGCTTCGTCGAGCGACCAACAGCCGTTCGGGTCGAGCGTGATTCGGGCGTCGGGGAATCGCTCGTGCAGGGCGGTGACTGCCTCGACCTCGCGCTCTCCGGGAAACACTCCGCCCTTCAGCTTGAAGTCCTGGAATCCGTAGCGCGCCTGAGCCGCTTCGGCGAGTTGCACGATCGCATGCGTGTCGAGCGCGGGCTCGTGGCGCAGACGCAGCCAGTCATC
>CAZSTF010000233.1:0-2369 GCA_964609555.1 uncultured Alcaligenaceae bacterium
TCTCGATCACCGTGCTCTTCGACCTGATCGCGCTCGCGGCCGCGGCGTGCCTCGCGTGGCTCGCGAAGCGGCGGCGGGACACGATGTAGCCGAACGGCTGCGGGTGCTCAGAATCCGGCTTGAAGCGACGCATACCACCCGCGCTGGCGACGATCGTTCGTGAGTGCGCCGACGATCTGGCCGAGATCGACGTAGGCGAGCGTAAGCGAGGCATGCTTGCTCGGGAACCAGGCGAGGAAGACGTCATAGGCCATCTGCTCGCGCAGGTTTAGCGCCGGGTTGGCGAGCCGTCCGCGCTTGGTACGCCCCTCGACGCCCACCGCGAGGTCAGGCCGCACGAGGTAGGCGAGCGAGAACTCGAACTCCGGGCGGTAGCGATCGCCGTCCGGCCCACCGAAGCCGAGCAGGCCGTACTGATTCGCCTTCGTGAAGCGCAGCGTGCCATTGGCGAGGATGCCCGGTTCGAGATAGAGCTTGGTCGCACTCAGGTAGAAGTCCGTGCCCGTGGTTCGGATCCCGCCGCCGAGCGCGCCATTGAGAAACGGAATCACGGTGTCATCGCGATTGCGCTTGTGCTGCACACCGACGGCAATCTGGGGCAGCAGCCGATCCTGGTCGTAGATCGCATCCCCGAAGAGCCGCAGCTTGAGCCCGAACACGTCCTGCTCGAGCTTGTGGCCCTTGAGGGCGGGCGAGATCGGGATCAGCACGTCGCGCGTGTCGAAGCGCTGCTTCGCGACGGACAGTTCGACGCGGTCGAAGAGTCCGAGCGCCACCCCACCGGTCGCGAGCGCATAGTCGTTCGTGCGGACGACCGTGTAGTGGGCATTGCCGCCGATCTGGCGATCGGTGCCGTAGCCGGTGATGAGCGCCCAGGGTGTGAGTCCGCCCCCGCCTGCGCCTTCGACGGTGGATACACCGCCGGTGGCGGTGAGCTTGCCCGTGAAGCCCTGTGCAAGCGCCCCGTTGGCGACGAGCGCTGCGGCGGCAGCGATCAAGGTGCGGCGAAGGATGTCAGTTGCGTTGACCATGGCGTGCTCCGGAAGGGTTGACTGCACCGGGCCGCGGCTGGCGCGGCGTGCGAGGCTTGAAATCGAAGGTGAATCGGGTCTGCGCAGCCAGGCCGACCGCGGGAATGCTGACTTCCGCACGCAGGGGCGGGCGGAATTGGCCGAGGTCCGGATGCCAGGCCTCGACGACGTAGTCCCCGGCCGGCATGTCGTCGATGCGCACCGCGCCCAACTCGGCCGAGAGCGCGAACCATGGCGTGTCGGTGACGTACACATAGGCCCGCATCCAGTCATGCAGGATGCAATAGGCGACGACCGCCCCCTCCTGATCGAAGCGTATCGGATCGGGCACCGCGCCCGGCTTGTGCACCGGAATCTCGAAGGGGCGAGACGCGGAGAAGGACTTCACATGATGCTCGACCCGATCCCGATTCGGGAACGACACGTTCGACCCGCGCCGGATGACCGACACGTAGGGCTTGAACGCGAGGTCCTCCTGATAGACCGTCGCGGTCGTCGGGGCGGTCGCCGCGGGCACAGGCCGTCCGTCGCGCGGCTTGAGCGTGAAGACGACGTTCGCCATGGGGGCGCCGTCGCGGTCGAAGGCGACACCGGAGAAGGTGCCTGCGGATGCGCTGGACACGACGAGTGCCAGGACGCATGCGAGCCAGGTGCTCGCGGCGGGTTTCATTCGACGATCTCCCGCTGCATCGGGGCGAGGCGTGCAACCAGCCGACGTTGGGCCCACTGGGGGTAGCCCGCCTCGGTCATCGCCGCCTGCAGATCCTCGGCCAAGGCATTGAAGTCGGCCTGCCGCACCTTCATGCCCTCGTGCGCCTCGCGCATCGACTTGCCGCTGTAGCGGCAGCCACCGCCGAGCACCTCGCAGAACTGCTCGGTCAGAAGCGCGGCCAGGCGATCAGTCTCGACGTCCTTGAAGAAGTGACCGATCCGCGGGTTCTTCGTGACACGTTCGACGAAGCGCTCGGTCATCATCCCCAGGCCGCGATAACCGCCATACGGGGCGAGCGCCGCCTCGTTGAGCGGCGGCTGACCGGGTTGCGCATGGACCGTCGGCACGGAGATGGCCGCGAGCGCCAACGCGAACGCAATGACAGGAGTGCGTCGCCACGGACTGGGCGAATGGGACAAAGGCATGGCTGTGGGCTCCTCGATGGACCGATCCGCACCGGCGGGTGCCGACCATCGGCCCCCTTGCGGACTCGAGAAGCCTTACGTGAAACGCCGACGATTGGATGCAGCCGAATGCAGCTGTGTCATCGCGCGGTCAACTGCGCAGCGCGCCCACGGCCACCACCGGCCCGGTCGGCGCCCCGGTCGGTGACCCGCCCGGCGGCT
>CAZSTF010000234.1:0-2359 GCA_964609555.1 uncultured Alcaligenaceae bacterium
TGATGTAGAAGGTGTCGTCCACGTTCGTCACCCAGTCCCGGAGCGCTTCGTTCAACGCATCCTTGAGCGTCTTCGACCCGCTCTCCACGGGCACCACGGTCGCGCCAAGGAGCTTCATGCGATAGACGTTCTGTGCCTGGCGCTTGACGTCCTCGCTGCCCATGTAGACGACGCATTCGAGGCCGTAGCGGGCAGCCACCGTTGCGGTTGCCACCCCGTGCTGGCCGGCCCCGGTCTCGGCGATCACCCGCGGCTTGCCCAGGCGGCGCGCGAGCAGCGCCTGCCCGATGCAGTTGTTCACCTTGTGCGCGCCGGTGTGGTTCAAGTCTTCGCGCTTGAAGTAGATCTGCGCACCGCCCAACTGTTCGCTCCAGCGCCGCGCGTGATAGATCGGGCTCGGGCGACCGACGAAATGCTTGAGCTCGCGTTCAAACTCGGCGATGAACTCCGGGTCGTGCTGGTGGCGGGCGTACTGGGTCTTGAGTTCTTCGAGCGCGGCGATCAGCGTCTCGGCAACGAAGACGCCGCCGTAGGGGCCGAAGTGGCCCCGCGCATCGGGGAGGTCATAAGGTTTCATGGCGCAACTTCAGAGAGCGCGCTCCGACGAGCTGGCGTCGAGGGCCGGCGATCAGCCGGTTCGCTGATCCGCCTCGCGCACCGCCCGACAGAACGCATGGATGAGTTCGGATGACTTCGTGCCGCGCGTGGCTTCCACACCGCTCGAGACATCCACCGCGTAGGGTCGGACGCTCGCGATCGCCTCAGCCACGTTTTGCGCGGTCAAGCCACCAGACAAAACGAGCCGAGGCGCGGGCGCGACGGGTGAACCCGGCGCCGACGCGTCGCGTGGGCGTCCCATGTGCGGGTCGGATTGTCGGATCAAGCGCCAATCGAAACTCCGGCCACTGCCGCCATGCCCGCTCGACGGGGTGTCGAGCAGAAGGGCCGCCGCATTCATGTAACTTCGGCCGAATTCTAGGACGTCGATCGGGCCGGCAACAGGGGTCGCCTTGACATAGGGGCGTCCAAACTGGGCACACCACGCCGCCGTTTCATGCTCGCTCGAGCCATGGAACTGCAGCACATCCACGCGCACCTGATCGAGCACCGCGCGCACCGCCTCGACGGACGCGTTGACGAAAAGCGCGACCGTGCTGACGAACGCGGGCACGCGGACAGCCAGACGCGCCGCCTGCTGCGGGGAGACTGCACGCACCGAGGGCGGGTAGAACACGAAGCCGATGGCATCCGCCCCGGCCTCGACTGCAGCATCGACGTGTTCGGCGGTGGAGAGGCCACAGATCTTGATTCGGGTACGCACGCGAGATTCAACGAGGCAGCGGATCGACATAGGCCTCGGGCAGGCCGCACTCGGCATCGTATTCGGTGCCGCAGAGGTAGAGCCCATCGGGCGAGAAGGTCGGTGCGGCCACGCTCCGGTCGCGCGCCTCGATCAGCCGGGCGAGCCAGTCCACGTCCTCGCGGCCGCTGCCGATGTAGACGAGCGCACCGATGATGTTGCGGATCATGTGGTGCAGAAAGGCGTCGGCATGAAAGTCGAAGCGCAGGATTGTGCCTCGTCGCTCGACCCGTGCGAGGTGGACGGTCTTCACCGGGGATTTCGCTTGGCATTCCGCCGCGCGAAAGCTCGTGAAGTCATGCCGGCCGATCAAGGCGGGCAGCGCCGCCTCGATGCGGGCGAGATCGAGCGGCCAATGCGTCCAGCCGACCCGCCCCGCAAGCAAGCCCGGGCGCGTGGGCGTGTTTTGCAGCAAGTAGCAGTAACGCCGCGAGCGGGCGGAGAACCGGGCATGAAAATCGTCGGTCACCGGAACGGCCCAGCGCACTGAGATGTCCTCCGGCAGGTAGCGAGCGGTACCACGGACCCATGCACTCGCGGGCCGCGCGACGGGCGCATCGAAGTGCACGATCTGCAGGCTCGCATGCACACCCGTGTCGGTGCGCCCCGCAGCGATCACACTCACCGGCGCCTGGGCCACCTCGCTCAAGGCGGCCTCGAGGCCCGCCTGCACGGTGTCGCCGATGGCCTGACGTTGCCAGCCGAGATAACGCCGACCGCAGTAGTCGACACCGAGGGCCCAGCGCGCCGCGGCCCGGGGCTCGGGGGGCGAGCCGGTGCCGGGCTCGGACGCCATCAACCGCCGAGCTTGGCCAGCAGGCTCCGGGCTTCCTTCTGCTGATTCTCGTCCCCGTCGCGGATGACTTCCTGAAGGATCTCCTTGGCCCCTTCGCGGTCACCCATCTCCTCGTAGGCCTTGGCCAGATCGAGCTTGGTCGCGGCGTCATGCCACTGGCCATCGAGGATGGACGGCGTCGGCTCCGAGAAGCCCTTGCGCCC
>CAZSTF010000235.1:0-2332 GCA_964609555.1 uncultured Alcaligenaceae bacterium
GCGGGCCGCACCGAGGAGATGGACGACAACAAGGCGCGCTATGCGCAGCCGACCGCGCTGCGGACGCTCGAGCAACTGCTCGACGGTGCGGACGTGTTCCTCGGTCTCTCGGCGGCGCGCGTGTTGAAGCCCGAGTGGCTGGGCAAGATGACAGCCTCGCCGCTCATCTTTGCCTTGGCAAACCCCGAGCCCGAGATCATGCCGGACCTCGCCAAGGCGGCGCGACCGGATGCAGTGATCGCCACAGGCCGGAGCGACTACCCGAACCAGATCAACAACGTGCTCTGCTTTCCGTTCATCTTCCGTGGGGCGCTGGATGTGGGCGCGACGACCGTGAACGAGGCGATGAAGCTCGCCGCAGTGCATGCGATCGCGGATCTCGCGATGGCCGAGCAGAACGATCAGGTGGCTGCAGCCTACGGCGAGGCGGGCACGCTCTCCTTCGGGCCGGAGTACTTGATCCCCAAGCCGTTCGATCCGCGGCTCATTTCGCGCATTGCACCGGCGGTCGCGAAGGCGGCGATGGACTCGGGCGTGGCCACCCGCCCGATTGCGGATTTCGATGCCTATCGCCAGCAGCTCGCGCAGTTCGTCTATCACTCAGGCGCGGCGATGAAGCCCATCTTCTCGGCCGCCAAGAAAGCGCCCCGCCGGGTCGTCTTTGCCGAGGGCGAGGACGAGCGCGTGCTGCGTGCGGTGCAGGTGATCATCGACGAGCGTCTGGCCAAACCGATCGTCGTGGCACGCCCCGCGGTGTTCGAGCGTCGGGTCGAGCGCTACGGGCTGCGGCTCAAGGCCGGGGTCGATGTCGAAGTGGTCAACCCGGAGAGCGATCCGCGCTACCGCGACTACTGGCAGGACTATCACCAGCTCACCAAGCGCAAAGGCGTGTCCGAGCAGTATGCCAAGCTCGAGATGCGCCGTCGCCACACGCTGATCGGTGCGATGATGGTGCGTCGCGGCGATGCGGACGCCATGATCTGCGGCACCTTCGGCACGCACGCGTTGCACCTGCGCTACATCGACCAGGTGCTTGGGCTCGAACCCGGCGCGCATGTCTATGCCGCGATGAACGGCATCCTGCTGCCCGGGCGGCTCGTGTTCCTGGTCGACACCCACGTCAACTATGACCCGACGGCCGCCGAGCTGGCCGAGATCACGCGCATGGCGGCCGAGGAGTTGAAGCGCTTCGGCATCGAACCGAAGGTCGCGTTGCTCTCGCACTCGAATTTCGGCACCTCCGACAAGCCCTCGGCCGTCAAGATGCGCGAGACGCTCGCGCTCCTGCGCGAACAGGCGCCGGATCTCGCCGTCGATGGCGAAATGCATGGCGACAGCGCGCTCGACGAGAACCTGCGGCGTGGCTACGACGTCCCCTGGTCCGGCTCGGCGAATCTGCTCGTCTGCCCGAACGTGGATTCGGCCAACATCGCCTACAACCTGCTCAAGACCGGCGCGGGGCAGGGCATCGCGATCGGCCCGATCCTCCTCGGATGCGCGAAGCCGGTGCACATCCTCACGCCTTCGGCCACCGTCCGGCGGATCGTCAACATGACCGCGCTTGCCGTGGTGGATGCGAACGCCAACCTGAGCGCGCAACAGCAGGGGAGCCTGCCGCTCCATGCCCGCTGAGACGCTCGGCACGGAAGCACCTGGCGCCTGGTTCGTCCGCCACGCGGGGCTCGTGGCCCCGGGCGCGCGGTTGCTCGATGTCGCCGCCGGACGTGGCCGCCATGCACGCCTTTTTGCCGCGCGCGGCGTGAGGGTCACGGCGGTTGATCGTGATGCCGAGGCGCTTTTGGCGCTTGCGGGTGTGCCGGGTGTGTTCTGCGAATGCCGCGATCTCGAAGCCGACCCGTGGCCTTACGCCGCGGGCAGCTTCGATGCGGTGCTGGTTTCGAACTACCTCTGGCGTCCGACCTTTGATGCGCTTCTTGCTACCCTTCGCCCGGGCGGCGTGCTGCTCTACGAGACGTTCATGGAAGGCCACGCTCGCTACGGCAAGCCGAGCCGCCCGGACTTTCTGCTGTGCGTGAACGAACTCCTCGTGCGGACGCTGCCCGCATTCGAGATCATCGCCTTCGAGCAGGGCGACGATGGGACGGCCGTCAAACAGCGGATTGCGGCGCGGCGGATGCGCTGAGCTGTGGCCTTGCCCTCTCCGTCCGGGAGAGGGTGCTCCGAAGGGGCAGGTGAGGGAGGCACATTCAGTCGCGCAATGCCGCCGTCTCGCCCTCACCCCGGCCCTCTCCCGGAGGGAGAGGGAGAACGGGGACAGCCCTCTCCCTCCGGGAGAGGGAGAACGAGGACGACCCTCTCCCATTGGGAGAGG
>CAZSTF010000236.1:0-2266 GCA_964609555.1 uncultured Alcaligenaceae bacterium
TGACCGCCCCCGCCAGCGCCCATGACGGACGGCCCTGCGGGGCCGTCGTCGTTTTTCGCTCGCTGACGCTCGTGGCGACCATCGGTTGGCCCGCGAAGTGGGCTGGATGCCGGTCGATACACTTGCGCGATGCTGTCCGCTGTCAAGCGATGGTGGTCCCGCCCCCGGGCCAACCGTCGCCGCCGCTCGACGTTGTCCGACACCACCCACGCACGGCTGCAGCTTGCGCGGTCGTGGTTTCTCTGGTCTGTTTCTCTGACGGTTCTGCTCGGGGCTGCGATCGCCATGCTCACGTGGTCACCGCTCGATCCCGCGTGGTCGACCACGGGGCGGCGCGGCGTGCCGGGTAACGCGCTGGGCACGCCTGGGGCTTGGTTCGCCGACATCGCGCTTTTCGCGATCGGCGCGTCGGTCCTCTGGTTGTTCGTTTTCGCGCTCCGTGCGCTCCTCGAGCGGCGACCGCGACGCGCGGCGTCCGAACCGACCGACGGCAGCGGCCCGCGGTGGTGGCAACGCGCCTGGCCCCTCTGGCTTCTTTTCTTGGTTGCGGCAAGCGCGGGACTCGAAGCCCTCGGGTTCTCACGGCGTCTCGCCGGTCTGCCGCAAGGCGCGGGTGGCGTCCTGGGGCAGATGGTGGGCTACACGCTCATGCGCTGGCTGGGCTACGTCTCTGCGGCGTTGCTGCTGATCTGCCTCACGGTGGTGTTCCTCACC
The DNA here is from genome assembly GCA_964609555.1 of uncultured Alcaligenaceae bacterium. Taxonomy (GTDB): domain Bacteria; phylum Pseudomonadota; class Gammaproteobacteria; order Burkholderiales; family Casimicrobiaceae; genus Casimicrobium. The sequence goes on from CAZSTF010000236.1 coordinate 715, forward strand.
CTGACCTTTCGGATTGCCTGGCTCGATTGGGCCGAGCGCGTGGGTAGCCTGCTTCTGGACGGACGGGACCGCTGGCGGGCGCACCGTGAGCGCCAGAGAGAGGTAGCGCGTGACGAGGCGCTGGCAGCACCGCTCGTGGCCGAGCGCGAGGCCTTCATCGAGGAGGAGGCGCGCCGGGTCGAAGAGCACGAGCCGATCACGATCGTGGAGCCGGCGGAGCCGGTCGTCCTCTCCGAGCGGGTCGAGCGCGAGAAACAGACCGTGCTCTTTGCGGAGTTGCCCGACACGGTGCTGCCTCCGCTTGCGCTCCTCGAGCCGTTGCCGAAGGATCAGCCCACCGTCTCAGCCGAGACGCTCGAGTTCACCTCGCGCTTGATCGAGCGCAAGCTCTCGGAATTCAATGTGCCTGTCAAGGTGCTCGCCGCCTATCCCGGGCCGGTGATCACGCGCTACGAAATCGAACCGGATGTCGGCGTCAAGGGCAGCGCGATCGTCAATCTGGCGAAGGATCTCGCCCGCGCGATGAGCGTGACCAGCATCCGCGTGGTCGAGACGATCCCTGGCAAGAGCTGCATGGGGCTCGAGGTGCCCAACCCGCATCGGCAGACGCTCGCGCTTCTGGAAGTGCTGGGAAGTCCGGCGTACAACGACTCGGCGAGCCTGCTCACGCTCGGGCTCGGGAAGGACATCGCCGGCCGTCCCGTGGTGGCGGATCTCGCGAAGATGCCGCATTGCCTCGTCGCGGGGACCACGGGCTCCGGCAAGTCGGTCGGCATCAACCAGATGATCCTCTCGCTCCTCTACCGGGCGGAGTCCAAGGACGTGCGGCTCGTCCTGATCGATCCGAAGATGCTGGAGCTCTCGGTCTACGAGGGTATTCCGCATTTGCTCTGCCCGGTGGTCACCGACATGAAGCTCGCGGCGAATGCACTCAACTGGTGTGTCGGGGAGATGGAGCGCCGCTACAAGCTGCTGAGCGCCACCGGCGTGCGGCAGCTGTCGAGCTTCAACACCAAGGTGCGCGAGGCCAAGGCGCGGGGGCAGCCGCTCTCGAACCCGATCTCGCTCACGCCGGATGCACCCGAGCCGCTCGACGAACTGCCCTACATCGTGGTCGTGATCGACGAACTCGCCGATCTCATGATGGTCGCCGGCAAGAAGATCGAAGAGTTGATCGCGCGCCTCGCGCAGAAGGCGCGCGCGGCAGGCATCCATCTGATCCTTGCGACACAGCGGCCCTCGGTCGATGTGATCACCGGCCTCATCAAGGCCAACGTGCCCACGCGCATCGCCTTCCAGGTCGCAAGCAAGATCGACAGCCGCACGATCCTCGACCAGATGGGGGCCGAGGCCCTGCTCGGACGCGGCGACATGCTCTATCTCGCCGGGGGCACGGGCGTGCCGGTGCGTGTGCATGGCGCGTTCGTGACCGATGACGAGGTGCATCGCGTGGTCGAGCACTGGAAGGCCCAGGGGCCGGTGCAGTATGTCGAAGGGGTGCTCGAAGGCACCGACGAGGACACGCTGAACGAAGTGCGCGGCGGCGCGTCGA
>CAZSTF010000237.1:0-2265 GCA_964609555.1 uncultured Alcaligenaceae bacterium
TGACCGCCCCCGCCAGCGCCCATGACGGACGGCCCTGCGGGGCCGTCGTCGTTTTCGCTCCGCGGTGCTCCCCGCGTCTACCGGCGGGCTCCAGCGTCGGGTGCGATGCCCGTCGATACACTTGCACGATGCTGTCCGCCGTCAAGCGATGGTGGTCCCGCCCCCGGGCCAACCGTCGCCGCCGCTCGACGTTCTCCGATACCACCCACGCACGGCTGCAGCTTGCGCGGTCGTGGTTTCTCTGGTCTGTCTCACTGACGGTTCTGCTCGGGGCCGCGATCGCCATGCTCACGTGGTCACCGCTCGATCCCTCGTGGTCGACCACGGGGCGGCGCGTCGTGCCGGGCAACGCGCTTGGCACGCCTGGGGCGTGGTTCGCCGACATCGCGCTGTTCGCGATCGGCGCCTCGGTCCTCTGGTTGTTTGTCTTCGCGCTGCGTGCGCTCTTCGAGCGGCGACCGCGACGCGCTGCGTCCGAACCGACTGACGACCGCAGCCCGCGGTGGTGGCAGCGCGCCTGGCCCGTTTGGCTTCTTCTCCTGGTCGCTGCAAGTGCGGGACTCGAAGCCCTCGGGTTTTCACGTCGTCTCGCCGGTCTGCCGCAAGGCGCGGGTGGCGTCCTCGGGCAGATCGTGGGGTTCACGCTCATGCGCTGGCTGGGCTATGTCTCTGCGGCGTTGCTGCTGATCTGCCTCACGGTGGCGTTCGTCACCCTGACCTTCCGGATTGCCTGGCTTGATTGGGCCGAGCGCGTGGGTAGCCTGCTTCTGGACGGACGGGACCGCTGGCGGGCGTACCGCGAGCGCCAGAGGGAGGTGGCGCGCGACGAGGCGCTGGCAGCACCTCTCGTGGCCGAGCGCGAGGCGTTCATCAAGGAGGAGGCGCGTCGGGTCGAGGAGCACGAGCCGATCATGATCGTCGAGGCTGCGGAGCCGGTCGTGCTCTCCGAGCGGGTCGAGCGCGAGAAGCAGACCGTGCTCTTTGCGGATTTGCCCGACACGGTGCTGCCCCCGCTTGCGCTCCTCGAGCCCTTGCCGAAGGACCAGCCCACCGTCTCGGCCGAGACGCTCGAGTTCACCTCGCGCCTGATCGAGCGCAAGCTCTCCGAGTTCAATGTGCCGGTCAAGGTGCTCGCTGCCTATCCCGGGCCGGTGATCACGCGCTACGAAATCGAACCGGATGTCGGCGTCAAGGGCAGCGCGATCGTCAATCTGGCGAAGGATCTCGCCCGCGCGATGAGCGTGACCAGCATCCGCGTGGTCGAGACGATCCCTGGCAAGAGCTGCATGGGGCTCGAGGTGCCCAACCCGCATCGGCAGACGCTCGCGCTTCTGGAAGTGCTGGGAAGTCCGGCGTACAACGACTCGGCGAGCCTGCTCACGCTCGGGCTCGGGAAGGACATCGCCGGCCGTCCCGTGGTGGCGGATCTCGCGAAGATGCCGCATTGCCTCGTCGCGGGGACCACGGGCTCCGGCAAGTCGGTCGGCATCAACCAGATGATCCTCTCGCTCCTCTACCGGGCGGAGTCCAAGGACGTGCGGCTCGTCCTGATCGATCCGAAGATGCTGGAGCTCTCGGTCTACGAGGGTATTCCGCATTTGCTCTGCCCGGTGGTCACCGACATGAAGCTCGCGGCGAATGCACTCAACTGGTGTGTCGGGGAGATGGAGCGCCGCTACAAGCTGCTGAGCGCCACCGGCGTGCGGCAGCTGTCGAGCTTCAACACCAAGGTGCGCGAGGCCAAGGCGCGGGGGCAGCCGCTCTCGAACCCGATCTCGCTCACGCCGGATGCACCCGAGCCGCTCGACGAACTGCCCTACATCGTGGTCGTGATCGACGAACTCGCCGATCTCATGATGGTCGCTGGCAAGAAGATCGAAGAGCTGATTGCGCGCCTCGCGCAAAAGGCGCGTGCGGCGGGCATCCATTTGATCCTCGCGACACAGCGGCCGTCGGTCGATGTCATCACCGGCCTCATCAAGGCCAACGTGCCCACGCGCATTGCCTTCCAGGTCGCAAGCAAGATCGACAGCCGCACGATCCTGGACCAGATGGGGGCCGAGGCCCTGCTCGGGCGGGGCGACATGCTTTATCTCGCCGGGGGCACCGGCGTGCCGGTGCGTGTGCATGGCGCGTTCGTGACCGATGACGAGGTGCACCGTGTGGTCGAGCATTGGAAGGCCCAGGGGCCGGTGCAGTATGTCGAAGGCGTGCTCGAAGGCACCGACGAGGACACGCTGAACGAAGTGCGCGGCGGCGCGTCGA
>CAZSTF010000238.1:0-2225 GCA_964609555.1 uncultured Alcaligenaceae bacterium
CGCGCTGGCACCGATCACCAGCATCGAACCCGTGGCCGAAGGCGGGCTCGAGCTCAGGGTGCTCGTGGCTGTCTCCGGCAACGGCCTGAGGCCCGGCCGGGTGCTTCTGCTCGCGCAACCGGTGGCGGCGTCCTTGCGCGAGCAGACCGCCGTTCTCGACGCCGGGTTCCGCGACTATCAGGAACTCGCGTTCCAGCGCGCATCGCTGCAGCGGCTGTTCGCGCTCACGCTCACGCTCACGCTTCTGCTCGCGCTCTTCGCAGCGCTTGCGCTCGCTGCGCTCTTCTCCGAGCGGCTGGCACAACCGATGGCCCATCTCGCGCAGGCGACGCGCGCCGTGGCCGAAGGCGACTTCTCGGCGCGCGCTTCGGTTTCGGGGCGTGACGAGCTGGCCGTGCTTGGCCGCGCCTTCAACCGGATGACGGGCGAACTGGCCGACGCACGCGCCCGGGATGCCGCCAATCAGCAGGCCATCCAGACCAGCAACCTGTTTCTCGAGAACATCCTGCGCAACATCAAGGCGGGCGTCTTGGTGCTGGCCGAAGATTACCGGCTCTTGATGGCGAACGCGGCGGCTTCGGTGATCCTGCAGGCACGGCTTGACGAATTGACGGGTCAGCCGCTCGCCGCAGCGGCCTTGCCCGGCAGTCTCGACCGCTTCCTCGAAGCGATCCGTCGCGCGTTTGCGAGAAGCAACGATGCCGACTGGCAGCGCGAGCTCTCGCTCGAGGTGGGCGGCATCGCACGCAGCCTGATCGTGCGCGGTGCCCGGCGGGCGATTCCGGGCGGCGCCGCGCGCATCGTGGTCTTCGACGACATCACGGAAGTGTTGAACGCCGAGCGGGACACCGCCTGGGCCGAGGTTGCGCGGCGCATGGCGCACGAGATCAAGAACCCGCTCACGCCGATCCAGCTCTCGGCTGAACGGCTCGAACTGAAGCTCGCGCCGACGCTTTCCGAGCACGAGGCCGCCGTGCTGCGCCGCGCCACGCAGACCATCGTGAACCAGGTCACGGCCATGAAGAACATGGTCAACGATTTCACGGTCTATGCGCGCAAGCCCCGTCCCGGTAGCCTTGTGCCGATCGACGTGGAAGCCTTGCTTCGAGAGACCATCGAGCTCTATGGCGCCTATCCGATCCGGCTCGAACTCGACTGGCAGGCCCCGCATCGCTTCGTGCGCGCCGAGGCCACGCGGCTCCGGCAGGTCTTCCACAATTTGCTTGCCAACGCGGCAGATGCCTGCGCCGAGCATCCGGACGGCTGCCTGCGCATCCAGGCCACGAACCAACCCGATGGCGAGGGCGGAGAGGAACTCGTCCTTCGATTCTGCGACAATGGGGGCGGCTTCAGTGCAAGTGTGCTCGAGCGCGTCTTCGAGCCCTATGTCACCACGAAGGCGAAGGGGACCGGTCTCGGCCTGGCCATCGTGAAGAAGATCATCGATGAACACAAGGGCCGGATCGACATCGCCAACCTTCCCGCCAGCGCAAGCGCACGGGGGGGCGCCCAAGTGACGATCGCCCTGCCTGTGCACAGCGCCCATCCCGGCGCCGATGCGCCTCCCCGTGAACCCGAACGCGACGTTCGATCCTGAACGTTCCATCCTGAGCGCCCCACCTTGAGCACCCCGATCGACATCCTGGTGGTCGACGACGAAGTCGGCATCCGCAGCCTGTTGCAGGAGATTCTCGAAGACGAGGGCTATACCGTGCGCCTGGCCCAGAACGCGGCCGAGGCGCGCGAATTGCGCCGCGCCCGCCTGCCGGCCGTGACGCTGCTCGACATCTGGATGCCGGATGCCGATGGCGTGACGCTGCTCAAGGAATGGAAGGCGGCCGGTGAGCTCGTCACGCCGGTCGTCATGCTCTCGGGACACGCCACCATCGAGACCGCAGTCGAAGCCACACGCATCGGCGCCTTCGACTTTCTCGAAAAGCCCATCGGTCTCGCCAAGCTCCTGGCCACGGTCGAGCGGGCCCTGAAGGCCAGCGAGGTGCGGCGCGCACGGCCGATCGATCTCTCCGCGCTGGGTCAGTCCCCGGCCATCCTCGACGTTCAGATGCGCCTGTCGGCGCTCATTGCCGACCGGCGTCCGATCCTGCTCACGGGTGAAACCGGCGTCGGTTTTCTCGAGTGTGCCCGAGCGCTGCACGAACCGAATACCCCATGGGTCCAGCTCGAATCCGGGCAGCGCCTCATCCACTCGCCGCTCGAGATCCTGG
>CAZSTF010000239.1:0-2215 GCA_964609555.1 uncultured Alcaligenaceae bacterium
TAGAGATGGAGACTGTAGGTGCCGCGGGCATCCTGGGTCGGTGACCAGGTCGTGGCATCGATGAAATAGTCGCCGCTCGACGGCAGCACGAAACGCCGCAACCGGCTGTTCCGGTCGAGGCCAGCCGTGATGTCGTCGTTCTCCACCAGCACCCGCTTGTCGGCGTCGAGCAGGTAGACATACGGGTCGAGCACGCCGGCACTCGAGGGCGTCGTGCTCGTGAGATCGATCGAGACCACCTGCCCTGCGCTGCCCGTGAACCGGTAGCGCACGGTGTCGAACTCGGGTCCCCGCACGCCGCCGCGGCAATAGGTCTCGCCCGGCTGGCCGATATGTCCCGTGAGCGTCTGCCCTATCGCGATCGGCGTCACGCTCGCGCAGTCCACCTCCGTGATGCGCACCGGAATCACGCCGGGCGCAACCACGGTCGCCGACGCGGAGGACAGCGCGAGCGAGAGCGTCCGCGCGCCCTGCTCGCCCGGCCGGTAGAGGATCGGCAGGGTCACCGTCTTGTCGGTCATATCGCCCGCCGCCCAGGTGACCGGCGAGGTCGGCGGACTGTAGTCCACGCCGGCTGTTGCCGTGCCCGGGATCACGGTCACCGTCACCGAGAGCGCCGCCGAAGGCGAGCCGATGCGCGAGAGTGTGAGCGTGGCGCTGCCATCGTTCTCGCGCACGCTCACGGCCTTCTCCCGGCTGCCGATGCGTGCCGTCGCGCTGGGCAGCACGGCGTCGATCGCTCCCCGGGCGTCGAGAAGTCCTGCGCCACAGTCCGTCGTCGTGCAGTTGCTGCCCGACGGGAAGGCCCGCGCGCCCGCACGCAGGCCAAGGGTCGTCTGCGCCACGGTGAGCGCCGGGTTCACCGCGTGCATGAGCGCGACCGCCGCCGTGACGTGGGGCGTGGCCATCGAGGTGCCGTTCTTGAAGCAGACGCCGTCGGTCGTGCCGCCCACGGACAGGATGCCATCGCCGGGCGCCGTCAGCGTCACGCTTGGGCCCTTGTTGCTGAATGCGGCCCGCGAGCCCGTGCTGTCGGATGCAGCGACCGAGACCGCTCCGCGGCAGTTGGACGGTGCAAACTGCCCGGCGTCGGCACCGAACTGGTTGCCGGCCGCTGCGACCGGGACGACACCCAGCGCCAGCAGCCGGTCGAACGCCGGTTGATAAGCGCCACACGCCCCGCTGCCGCCAAAGCTCATGTTGATTGCCCGAACCGGGTTCGGATTCACCTCGACGCCAGGCACCGGATCCCCGGCGAGCCAGAGCATCGCGTCGATCAGGTCCGATTCGAGCCCGGTGAAGTTGAGCCCCCTCGCGATCAGCAACTTCGATACCGGTGCGCCACCGGCCGCGTCATCTGCGGGATCGCTTGCCCCGAACGCCGTCCGGGCACCGATCGTGCCCGCGACATGGGTGCCATGCCCGCAGGAGTTCGGCAATTGGGACGGGTCATCGTCGCGACCGTCGCCGTCGCCCGATAGCGTCGCCGAAGACATGAAGTCATAGCCGCCGTTGGGAAACTCGGCTGAAATGCGCAGCCGTCCGATGAACTCCCGGTGGCCGAGCGCGATGCCGCTGTCGATGACGCCGATCGTGTGAGCTGCGTCGCCGCGCGTCACGTCCCATGCGGCCTCGAAGTTGGCGCCCTCCGCTGTTCCGGGTGCGTATCCGAAGCCCCACTGGAGCCCGTACTGTGCATCGAGCGGCACCGCCTGGGTTCGCATGATCCGGTTCGGCCACGCGGCCTCCACCCCGGGCAGCCGCGCCACCGCTGCAGCGAGGGCCTGCCCCTCGGCCAACGTGCGTGGTGCATCGAACAGGAGCACATCCTGCCCCAGCGCGTCGACCCGCTGAAAGGCAGGACGCGGCGCGCCGTCCCCCAGTGCCGTTGCGATGCGTGCCGTCCGCTCCGCCGCAGGGAGGGCCGCAAGCGCAGCCCCTTTGTCCGGAGGGCTGTAACGGACGATGAGACCGGCCACCTCGGCGTCGGCCGCGCCGCGTTTCGTTGTGTCGGACGGCGGCGCGCCCCACGCCGTCAGCGGGGTTGCCGTGAGGCAGGCGAGCGCGACTGTCAGGAGGATCGAAAGAGAACGCAGCAAGAAGAAACTTTCAGTCAGGGGATGGGTTGATGGACGTAGCCGCACGTCGTGTTGAGCCAGTCCTGAATCTGGCCCGCACCACTCCACGATGTACGCGTGGCGTCCGGCTGAAAGCC
>CAZSTF010000240.1:0-2209 GCA_964609555.1 uncultured Alcaligenaceae bacterium
GCGGGCCGCACCGAGGAGATGGACGACAACAAGGCGCGCTATGCGCAGCCGACCGAACTGCGCACGCTCGAAGAGCTGCTCGACGGTGCGGACGTCTTCCTCGGCCTCTCGGCGGCCCGGGTGTTGAAGCCCGAGTGGCTGGGCAAGATGGCGGCCTCGCCGCTCATCTTCGCCTTGGCGAACCCCGAGCCGGAGATCATGCCGGATCTCGCCAAGGCCGCGCGACCGGACGCGGTGATCGCCACCGGACGCAGCGACTATCCGAACCAGATCAACAACGTGCTCTGTTTCCCGTTCATCTTCCGCGGCGCGCTCGATGTGGGCGCGACGACCGTGAACGAGGCGATGAAGCTCGCCGCGGTGCATGCGATCGCGGATCTCGCGATGGCCGAGCAGAACGACCAAGTCGCCCAGGCCTACGGCGAGGCGGGCACGCTTTCCTTCGGGCCGGAGTACCTGATCCCCACGCCGTTCGATCCGCGGCTCATCTCACGCATCGCGCCTGCGGTTGCGAAGGCGGCGATGGACTCGGGCGTGGCCACCCGACCCATTGCGGATTTCGACGCCTATCGCCAGCAGCTCGCGCAGTTCGTCTATCACTCGGGTGCCGCGATGAAGCCGATCTTCTCGGCCGCCAAGAAGGCGCCCCGCAGGGTGGTCTTTGCCGAGGGTGAGGACGAACGTGTGCTTCGCGCGGTGCAGGTGATCATCGACGAACGCCTGGCCAGACCGATCGTCGTGGCCCGCCCCGCGGTGTTCGAGCGTCGGGTCGAGCGCTACGGGCTTCGGCTCAAGGCCGGGGTCGATGTGGAGGTGGTCAACCCCGAGAGCGATCCGCGCTACCGCGACTACTGGCAGGACTATCACCAGCTCACCAAGCGCAAAGGCGTGTCCGAGCAGTATGCCAAGCTCGAGATGCGCCGTCGCCACACGCTGATCGGTGCGATGATGGTGCGTCGCGGCGATGCGGACGCCATGATCTGCGGCACCTTCGGCACGCACGCGTTGCACCTGCGCTACATCGACCAGGTGCTCGGGCTCGAACCCGGCGCGCATGTCTATGCCGCGATGAACGGCATCCTGCTGCCGGGGCGGCTCGTGTTCCTGGTTGACACCCACGTCAACTATGACCCGACGGCGGCTGAACTGGCCGAGATCACGCGCATGGCGGCCGAGGAGTTGAAGCGCTTCGGCATCGAGCCGAAGGTCGCGTTGCTCTCGCACTCGAATTTCGGCACGTCCGACAAGCCCTCGGCCGTCAAGATGCGCGAGACGCTCGCCCTGCTGCGCGAACAGGCGCCCGATCTGGCCGTCGATGGCGAGATGCATGGCGACAGCGCGCTCGACGAGAACCTGCGGCGTGGCTACGACGTCCCCTGGTCCGGCTCGGCGAATCTGCTCGTCTGCCCGAACGTGGATTCGGCCAACATCGCCTACAACCTGCTCAAGACCGGCGCGGGGCAGGGCATCGCGATCGGCCCGATCCTCCTCGGATGCGCGAAGCCGGTGCACATCCTCACGCCTTCGGCCACCGTCCGGCGGATCGTCAACATGACCGCGCTTGCCGTGGTGGATGCGAACGCCAACCTGAGCGCGCAACAGCAGGGGAGCCTGCCGCTCCATGCCCGCTGAGACGCTCGGCACGGAAGCACCTGGCGCCTGGTTCGTCCGCCACGCGGGGCTCGTGGCCCCGGGCGCGCGGTTGCTCGATGTCGCCGCCGGACGTGGCCGCCATGCACGCCTTTTTGCCGCGCGCGGCGTGAGGGTCACGGCGGTTGATCGTGATGCCGAGGCGCTTTTGGCGCTTGCGGGTGTGCCGGGTGTGTTCTGCGAATGCCGCGATCTCGAAGCCGACCCGTGGCCCTACGCTGAAGGGGCGTTCGATGCGGTGCTGGTTTCGAACTATCTCTGGCGGCCGACCTTCGACGTGCTCCTCGCCACCATTCGTCCGGGCGGCGTGCTGCTTTACGAGACGTTCATGACCGGCCAGGAGCGCTACGGCAAGCCGAGCCGACCGAACTTCCTGTTGCGCGTGAACGAACTCCTCGAGCGGACGCTGCCTGCATTCGAGATCATCGCCTTCGAGCAGGGGGACGATGGGACGGCCGTCAAACAGCGGGTTGCGGCGCGGCGGGTGGGCTGAGCTGTGGCCTTGCCCTCTCCCTCCGGGAGAGGGAGAACGAGGACGACCCTCTCCCATTGGGAGAGG
>CAZSTF010000241.1:0-2208 GCA_964609555.1 uncultured Alcaligenaceae bacterium
GCTACTACTTCATCCTCGGCCGCACCGACGACGTCATCAACGTCGCCGGCCACCGGCTCGGCACGCGCGAGATCGAGGAGGCGGTGCAGTCGAGCCCGCTCGTGGCCGAGTGCGCGGTCGTCGGCGTGGCCGATCCGGTGAAGGGACAGATCCCGGTCGCCTTCGTCGTGCTCAAGGATCCGTCGAAGGCAAGCGACGAAACCAAGGCCGCCATCGCCCAGACGGTCGATCGCGAAATCGGCGCAATTGCCCGGCCCGGCGCCGTGCACCTGGTGACGCTTCTGCCCAAGACGCGCTCGGGCAAGCTTCTGCGCCGCTCGATCCAGGCGCTGGCCGAGGGGCGCGATCCGGGCGACCTGACCACGATCGAAGACCCGGCGGCGCTCGAGCAGGTGAGGGCGGCGCTCGGGAAGTAGCGTCTGGCAGTCGCATCGGCCTCGGGTCCGGGGCAGAATTTCGGGTATGCACCTCGACCCGACCCTCATGAAGTGGCTGCACGAGAACCTCGCGCGCGGCCACTCCCCCGAAAGCCTGACCACCTCGATGCTCGCCTCCGGCTGGTCGCAGGAGATCGCCCGCGCGGCGCTTGACGAGGCGCTCGGCCGCGTGATCAAGGCGAACCCGATCAAGGTGGACGCGCCGCGCTCATCGGCGGTGCCGGAGCCGGATCTCGCGCAATCCCCCGCGTTCATCCAGACCGCCGACCGGCGCGTCGAGGTGTGGACGGTGGTCAAGCACCCGCGCGTGGTGGTCTTCGGAAACGTGCTGTCCGACGAGGAGTGCGATGAGTTGATCCGCCTCGCACAGCCGAAGCTGAGCCGATCGCTGACCGTGGATAACCAGACCGGCGGCGATGAGGTCAACCCCGCGCGGACGAGCGACGGCATGTTCTTCAACCGTGGCGAGAACCCGCTCTGCGAACGCATCGAGCGGCGCTTGGCTGAACTCGTCCGCTGGCCCTACGAGAACGGCGAGGGCTTGCAGGTGCTGCGCTACCGGAACGGCGCGCAATACGTGCCGCACTACGACTACTTCGACCCGAGCCAGCCGGGCACGCCCAAGATCCTCGCCCGCGGCGGTCAGCGCGTGGGCACGATCGTCATGTACCTGCGCACGCCCGAGCGGGGCGGCGCCACGGTGTTTCCGGACATCGGCCTTGAAGTCGCACCGATCAAGGGCTCCGCGGTGTTCTTCAGCTACGACCGGCCGCACCCCGACACCAAGACGCTGCACGGCGGTGCGCCGGTCACGCTGGGTGAGAAATACGTGGCGACGAAGTGGATGCGCGAGCGCGAATTCGTGTGACGGCAGGCCGCCGCGCCGGGGCGTGATGCACCCGGCGCGTCTCGGGCAGCGCCCTCAATCCAGCTTTGCCCCCGAGGACTTGACGACCTCGGCCCAGCGCTTGATCTCCGAGTTCACGAAGCGCCCGAAGGCCTCGCCATAGAGGTTCGGCATCTCCGCGCCCATGCCGTTCCAGATCGTCTTCAGTTCTTCGCTCGCGAAGGCCTGACGCAGGTCGTTCTGGAATTTCTGGATGATCGCGGGCGGTGTGCCCGCGGGCGCCCACAGGCCATACCACGTCGATACCGTGTAGTTGAGTCCCTGCTCCTTCGCAGTCGGGATGTTCGGAAAGCCCGGTGCGCGTTGATCGGCAGCGACCGCGATCGCCTTGATGCGCCCGCCGCGGATATGCCCGGCCGAGGAGCCCATGCCGTCGAACATCACGTCGATCTGTCCGCCGACGAGGTCGGTGAGCGCGGGGCCTGCGCCCTTGTAGGGCACGTGCTGGATCTTCACGCCGGCAGCCGCGTTGAAGAGCTCGCCCGCGAGGTGATGCGACGAGCCGTTGCCGGCCGAGCCAAAGTTCATCCGGCCATCGGCGCGCCTGGCGGCCTCGATGAAGCCCTTGAGATCGTTCGCCGCGACGCGCTGGGGGTTGACCACGATGACCTGCGGCACCGAGGAGACGAGCGCCACGGGCACGAAGCTCCGCTCGATGTCGTAGTCGAGCTTTGGATAGAGCGAAGGCGCGATGGCGTGGTGCACCGCGCCCATGAAGAAGGTGTAGCCATCGGGTGCCGCCTTCGCGGCCACGGCCGCACCGAGCGTACCGCCCGCGCCGCCTCGGTTGTCGATCACGAACTGCTGGCCGAGCGCCTTGGACAGATGCGCGGTGAGCGGCCGCGCAAAGGCATCCGTGCCGCC
>CAZSTF010000242.1:0-2204 GCA_964609555.1 uncultured Alcaligenaceae bacterium
GGACAGGCGGTGATCGTCGGACTGCCGCGGGATGGTGTGTTCGCCCGGGTGTTTCTCGACGGTACGGCCGCGTTCGATGCGAGGGCGCTCGCCGCCGAGATCGTGGCCGTGGCGTCCGCGGCGGCCGAGACCCAACCCGCGATCACAGGCTGGCTGCTCGAATGCGCCAACATGCCGCCCTGGCGACACGCGATTGCCGCGGCGACCGGGCGGCCGGTGTATGACGCACTCTCGCTCGGGCTCGACTTGGTCAACGGTGTGCGCTTCTGAGATGACCGAACCTGTGCGAGACACGATCGACACCGCGCTCGTCGACCGTTTTGCCGATCACCTCTGGCTCACCGATGGGCTTTCGCAGGCCACGCTCGCGAGCTACCGGCAGGACATGGAGCGACTCCTGCGCTGGCTTGCGCGCGAGCGGCTGGCCGTGACCACGGTCGATCGGCCCGCGCTCGAGCGCTATCTCGCCGCGCAGTATGCCGAGCGGGCGCGGCCCGCCTCGGTGCGGCGACGGCTCTCGACGCTGCGGCGGTTCTTCCGTTGGCTGGGCGAGACGGGGCAGCGGCCGGATGATCCCTCGGCGCAGATCGAGCCTCCAGCGCGCGAGCGACGTCTGCCCAAGAGCTTGACGGAGGCCCAGGTCGAGGCGCTGCTTGCGGCACCTGCCGGGCACGAGCCGCGCGCGGCCCGCGACCGGGCGATGCTCGAAACACTCTACGCAACCGGCCTGCGCGTGAGCGAGCTCGTGGGGCTGCGCCTCGTGCAGGTGTCGCTCGATCAGGGCCTCGTGAAGATCATCGGCAAGGGCAACAAGGAGCGGCTCGTACCGCTCGGGGAGGCGGCCGTGACGGCGCTTCGGGGCTATCTTGCGGACGCGCGCCGGGCGCTTCTCGACGGGCATCCGCCGAGTGAGTTCGCGTTTCTCACGGCGCGGGGCGAGCCCATGACCCGGCAGGCGTTCTGGCAGATGATCAAGCGCTACGCCGTCATTGCGGGCATCGACCCGGGCGCGCTTTCGCCGCACACCCTCCGGCACGCCTTTGCGACGCATCTGCTGAACCACGGCGCCGACCTGCGTGTGGTGCAATTGCTGCTCGGTCACGCCGACATCACGACGACCCAGATCTACACCCATGTCGCGCGGGCACGGTTGAAGGCGATTCATGCCACGCACCACCCGCGCGGCCGCTAGGGAAACGCTGATTAACTTGCTGCGCAGCCCGTTTGCTTTGTCGCGTGCTCGCTCATCGCTCGCCTACCTGCTTGATATGTCTCGCTCTTCGCTTCGCGGCTCCTCGCACTCGGGCTTGCTCGCGACAATTAATCAGCGTTTCCCTGGCGTGGTGCCGCATCCGATGATGAAACCGATCGACTACCCCATCACCACCGCCGTGCGCGCGCTGCGCGCGGCGAAGCTTGCGTTCGTGCCGCACCTCTACGACTACGTCGAGCGCGGCGGCACAGCGCACTCCGCGGCCTGCCTCGGCGTCGATGAACACGAGGTCGTCAAGACCATCGTGCTCGAGACCGACGCCCGCGCGCCGCTCATCTGCCTGCAGCATGGCGATCGGGAGATCTCGCTGAAAAACCTCGCCCGTCACCTCGGCGTGAAGACCGTGCGCCCCTGCGAGCCGGAGACCGCCTTCCGGCACACCGGCTACAAGGTCGGCGGCACCTCGCCGTTCGGCACGAGAAAGCCGCTGCCGATCTACGCCGAGCGCTCGATCGAAGCGCTTCCCCGGATGTTTCTGAATGGCGGGCACCGGGGCTTCCTCGTCGAACTCGACCCGCGCGCTGCGCTCGCTGCCCTCTCGGCCACGCTGGTCGACGCAGGGGCCTGATTCGCTACATTTCCCGCATGGCCAGATCGGTTGCCGCCCCGCCCCGTGTTCCGTGGAGCTTTGCCCGACGCACGGATGTCGGGCGCACGCGCGCGCACAACGAGGACGCCACCTATCTCGATGCGGCGCACCGCATCATGGTTCTGGCGGACGGCATGGGGGGCTATCAGGCGGGCGAGGTCGCAAGCGAACTCGCGGTCAACGTGATCGCCGAGACCTGCCGGGAAGGCCCGACCTCGGATGAGGCACTGGCCAAGATCGATCCGGATGCCGGGATCTCGGTGGCGATGCGCCAGATGCAGCTCGCAATCGAGAAGGCGAACAACCGCATCTGCGCGATGGCGATGGGCAAGCCGGAGCTTG
>CAZSTF010000243.1:0-2189 GCA_964609555.1 uncultured Alcaligenaceae bacterium
CCGCGGGACTCGCGCTCTATGCCCCGGGGCCGGGGACGGCCGAGGCGCTCGCCCAGGTGGGTGCGCGCGACGTGGCCATTCCCGAGGATGAACGCTACGACGCCGACGGCCTGCTCGCCCTGCCCGCGCTCGCGCCCGAGCACGTCGCCGGACGGCGCATTCTCATCGTGCGGGGCGAGCGCGGCCGGGATGACCTGCCCGAGACGCTCCGCGCGCGCGGCGCGCAGGTCGAGGTGATCGCCGCCTACCGGAGCGAAGCACCGGCCACGCCGCCCGATGGACTGCTCGAGCTCATCGATCGCCGGTCGATCGATGCGGTTTCGGTCATGTCGAGCGAGGCGGCCACGAACTTGGTGTCGCTGGTCAGTTCAGCCGCCCCGCCGCGGCGGGAGGCGCTCCTCGCGTTGCCGCTCTATGCGAGCCACCCGCGCATCGCCGCGGCGGCACGCGCACTGGGCTTTGCCGAGGTCGTCACCACGCAGGCCGGGGATGCGGGGCTGATCGCCGCGCTTCTCATGCGCCACGAGCATTGACATGCGCCCCGAGATCGTCAACATCGCGCCGCTGCCGCCATTCATCGCCGGGCCGCTCGGCGAGCGCTATGTCGTGCATGACCTGCACGGCGCCGGCGGTCGCGAGGCGCGCGAGGCGCTCGTGCGCGAGGTGGGTGCCCGGGTGCGGGGCTTGGTCGCCTTCGGCGGCTCGCGCGTCACGCCCGAGCAGCTCGACGCCTTTCCTGCGCTCGAGATCGTCTCGGTCTTCGGTGTGGGCTACGACGGCATTCCGGTCGAGCACTGCGCCCGGCGTGGCATCAAGGTCACGCATACGCCGGGCGTGCTCGACGACGAGGTCGCCGACGCCGCGATCGCGCTCATCCTCATGACGCTCCGACGCCTCGTCGCCGCGCACAAGTTCGTCGAGGCGGGCGAGTGGTTGAAGCGGCCCTTTCCGCTCACCCGCTCGCTCTGGGGCAAGACGGTCGGCATCGTGGGCCTCGGTCGCATCGGCCGGGCGATTGCCGAGCGGCTCGTCGCCCACAAGGCGCGGGTGGTCTACCACGCACGGGGGCCGAAGGACGCGCCTTGGCCGTTTTACGCCTCGCTCGTCGAGATGGCCCGCGCCTCGGATGTGCTCGTCGTGGTTACGCCGGGGGGCGCGGCCACGCGGCATCTGATCGATCGTGAGGTGCTTGCGGCGCTGGGCCCCGAGGGCGTGCTCGTGAACGTCGCGCGCGGCAGCGTCGTCGATGAGGCGGCGCTCGTTGCGGCGATCGAAGCCGGCACGATCGCCGGTGCCGGGCTCGATGTGTTCGAGCAGGAACCCCAGGTGCCCGCGGCGCTCATGGGCCGGGACAACGTCGTGCTCCTGCCGCACGTGGCAAGCGCCACGGTCGAGACCCGCGAGGCGATGGGCGCGCTTTGCGTCCAAAACCTGCAGCGGCATTTCGATGGCGAACCTGTGCTTACGCTGGTCCCGGAGCTTGCCGGAAAGGTGTTGCCGTAGCGCACCGCGTGCGGCGCACTTTCTACACGCCGGTTTACGCGGCGCTGAGGAGGCTCTCCCCGGTCATCGCCTCCGGCTCGGGCAGGCCCATGAGGTCGAGGAGCGTCGGGGCAACGTCACGGAGCGCGCCGCCCGCGCGGATCGCCACCCCAGTGCGGCGGCCCACATAGACGAAGGGCACGCGGTCGGTCGTGTGCTGGGTGTGCGGCTGGTTGGCCGCCGGGTCGAACATCTGCTCGCAGTTGCCGTGGTCGGCGGTGATGAGCACTTCCACACCCGCCGCTTCGGCCGCCGCGAGCACGCGGGCGAGGCAGGCGTCGAGCGTCTCCACCGCCTTCACGGCGGCTGCGAGCACGCCCGTGTGGCCGACCATGTCGCCATTGGCGTAGTTGACGATGATCGCGCCGAAGCGCCGGCTTTCGATCGCGTCGATAAGCCGGTCGGTGACCTCGGGGGCACTCATCTCGGGCTTCAGGTCATAGGTCGCAACCTTGGGCGAGGGGACGAGGATGCGCTCCTCGCCCTCGAAGGGCTGTTCCCGGCCGCCCGAGAAGAAGTAGGTGACATGCGCGTATTTCTCGGTCTCGGCGAGCCGAAGCTGGCGACGCCCGGCGCGCGCGACGACCTCGCCGAAGCTGTCGACGATCGTCTCGTTGCGGAACGCGGTCGGCAGGTGCGCGTAGGCT
>CAZSTF010000244.1:0-2153 GCA_964609555.1 uncultured Alcaligenaceae bacterium
CCTCCTGCAGCACATCCTCGGCTCGGCCGCGATCCGGTTCGATACGCAGGATGACCCCGAGCAGATGCGCCGAAGTCGCGCGATAGAACTGCTCGAACGCGCGCCGGTCACCCAGCTTGACCCGGGCGATCAGCTCGCCCAAGTCCGGGCGTTCGGCAGCGCGCGCCATTGCCTCAGGCGGTGACGAGGCCGCGCTTGCGCAGCATGGCTTCGGGCGTGGCATCCCGGCCGCGGAACGCGCGATAGCTGGCCGAGGGGTCGCGGCTGTTGCCGGCCGAGTAGATGTGTTCGAGCAGGCGCGCCGCGGTCTTCGCGTCGAATGGATCGCCCGCTTCCTCGAAGGCCTCGAAGGCGTCGTTGTCGAGGACGGCCGCCCACATGTAGACGTAATAGCCCGCAGCGTAGTAGTGGTCCGAAAAGAGGTGCCGGAAATGCGTGAGCCGGTGCATCGGATGCGCCTCACGGGGCATGCCGAGCGCGTCCAGTGTCTCCCGCTCGAAGGCAATCACGTCCAGCCCATCGAAGCGGTTTCGCGTGTGAAGCGCGAGATCGGTCAGCGTGGAGGCGACATACTGGACGTTTTCGAAGCCATTGCCGAAGTTGGCTGCCGCCTTGATGCGCTCCACCAAATCGGCCGGAATTGGCTGACCCGTCTGGTGATGGCGCGCGTACTCGGTGAGCACCGCGGCTTCGAGCGCCCAATGCTCGTAGAGCTGCGACGGGAGTTCGACGTAGTCCTGGAACACGGACGTGCCGGACAGGCGCTCGTAGCGCACGTTGGACAGCATGCCGTGTAGTCCGTGGCCGAACTCGTGAAAGAGTGTCCGCACGTCGTCGAACGAGAGCAGATTGGGTTGTCCGGTCGGGGCTTTGGCGAAGTTGTTGTGATTGCCGACGATCGGGATCACCTCACCCGACGGACTGTTCCGGGTCTGCACGCGATAGGACGACATCCACGCCCCGCCGCGCTTCGACGGTCGTGCGAAGTTGTCCGAAATGAACAGTGCGGTCAGTCGGCCATGGCGGTGCACCTCGAACAGGCGCACGTCCGGGTGGTAGAGCGCGACACCCGGCGCACCGGTCACCTCCCGGAACTCGAGTCCGAACAGCTTTCCGGCCACACCGAACATCGCAGCCATCATCCGGTCGAGTTCGAAGTACGGCTTGACCTGGGCATCATCCAGATCGAAGTGCGACTGGCGCACCTTTTCTTCCCAGAAGCGCCAGTCCCAAGGCTCGATCGGTTCGCCGATGTCATGCGCAACGCGCGTCGCGTCGAGCAACTCTTTCTCCCGTGCCATCGTGGCCTTTGCCGCCTGCCAGACCCGCAGCATCAGTGCGCGCGCTGCTTCGGGCGTGCCTGCCATCCGGTCGCGGAGCGCGTAGTCGGCGAAGCACGCCTCGCCGTGCAGCTCCGCCTGCTCCTGCCGGAGTTTCATGATCTCGACGATGAGCCCACGGTTGTCGGTCTCTCCACCGTTCGCGCCGCGCGACGTCCAGGCACGCCACGCCTTCTCCCGCAGATCACGGCGGGTCGAGAAGGTCAGAAACGGCACCACGGAAGAACGGGACAGCGTGATCGCATGGCCCTCGGGGCGGCCGCGCTCCGCGGCTGCGGCCCGCGCCGAATCGAGCTGCGACGGCGTGAGCCCCGCACGATCGGCCTCCGTCTCGAGCCAGAGCACCCAGTCGGTCTCGTCCTTGAGCACGTTCTGCGAGAAGCGTGTCTGCGCTTCAGCGAGTGCTGCGACGATCTCGGCGTAGCGTGCGCGGTGCGCCTCGGCGATGCGGGCACCCTGGCGAACGAAGTCGAGGTGGATCCTGTCGAGCAGACGCCGGTCCTCCTCGTCGAGGCTTGCCGCCTCCGGGCCCTGCTTCACCCGATCGATGCGGGCGAACAGGCGGGCGTTCATGTAGATCGAGCTCTGGTGCGCCGCGAGCTTGGGTGCCATCTCGCGCTCCACGGCCTCGAGTTCCTTGCTCGTGTGGGCCGCGGTCAGGTTCCAGAACAGATCCGCAATCCGGTTGAACAACCAGCCTGCCCGGTCGAAGGCAGCGACGGTGTTCGCGAAGGACGGCGACTCGGGGTTCTCGGCAATGGCTTCGAGCTCGGCGTGATGCCGGGCGAAGGCCTCTGCGAACGCGGGTGCGAA
>CAZSTF010000245.1:0-2140 GCA_964609555.1 uncultured Alcaligenaceae bacterium
TCTGCCGCCCCGAAGCCGCGCATGCGCTGATAGTGCGCGACGATCTGGGCGCGGGTGACCGCCCGGAGCGCGCCCACGCGCTCGGCGAAGGTCGGCACGTAGCGCACATCGGTGCGTGGGTAGGGGTTGAAGTGCCTGGCCATGGCATTGGCCGCCACCTGATCCGGGTCCTTGGCCGATTCCTCGATTGCGGTGATCGCTTCCTTGCGCGCGAGCTCGATTTCGTCCGCCGGGAACGTCGGCTCGCGATACACCCGACCGAGCAGATCGAGCAGCCCCGCAACATGCGCGCGGCGGGTCCGGAAGTTTGCCCCGTCCATGGAAAAGCCGCCGGTGGCGCGCAGTCGGTCGAGCGTGTCGTTGATTCCCTGCCGGTCGAGTCCGCGCGCACCGCGCATGAGGGTGGCGCCCAAGAGCTCTTCCACGGCGGCCATGCCGGCGCGCGTCTTCGCATCCCCATACCCCACACGCAGCACCACGTGGGTCGTACCACCGCGGGTGGCCTTGGGCCAGAGCACCACCTTGAGGCCGGACGGCAGGGTGTAGCGCTTTGCGCGGGACTCGATCGCTGCAGGCGTGGGGTCGAAATCCTCGCCCGCGCTGACCGCGTCGGCGGCCTTCCAGGTGGCGAGGAGTGACTCGAGCGTGGGCGCAGTCGCGATCGGCACGCGATCCGGTCGGTCGGTGGCGATGAAGCGACCCAGTGTGCGGTTCTCAGGCTTGAAGTAGGCCCTGGCAACGCGCTCCACATCGGCCAGCGTGACCGCCTTCAGCCGATCGTTGTGCAGGAAGAAGGCGCGCCAGTCGCCCAGCGCAATCGCCTCCGATAGGGCGACCGCGAAGCGGGCACTGTCGGCGAGCGTCTCCTCGTGCGACTTCTCGAAGCGCAGCCGCGCCCGCTCGAGATCGGCCTCGGTGAAGGGTGTGCGGGCCGCGCGCTCGACCGTCGAGAGCAGCACCTCCCGCGCCCGCTCGAGCGACTGCGTCCGGTTCAGTGTGACGAAATAGCCCATGAGGTAGGGATCGAAGGTCGTGAAGCCCATCGCATCCACGCTCACGGCGAGCCTCGGCTTGACCAGCGCCTGATAGAGGCGTCCCGACGGATCCAGCGTCATCATCGTGATGAGCATTTGCAGCGCCGGGGTGTCCGGGTGCGTGGCTGCCGGCGTGCGGTAGGCCGCGAACAGGTAGTGGGCATCCCCGACCCGGCGGACGGTGACTTCACGCTCGCCGTCCTGCGTCGGCTCGACGGTCCAGAGCTTCGGCAGGGTGCGGGTCGGACGTGGAATCTCACCGAAATACTGGGCGATCCAGCCCAGGGTCTTGGCCGCGTCGAACCGGCCCGCGACAAGCAGGACGGCATTGTCCGGCTGGTAGTAGCGCTCGTAGAAGTGGCGCAGGTTGGCGAGCTCCACGTTTTCGATATCGCTTCGGTTGCCGATGGTCGAATTGCCGTAGTTGTGCCAGTTGAAGGCGGCCGCAATCGTCCGCTCGTAGAGCGCCCATTGCGGGCGGTTCTCGCCCATCTCGAATTCGTTTCGAACCACGGTCATCTCGGTGGCGAACTCCTCGGGCAGGAGCTTCGCGTTCACCATGCGGTCGGCCTCCATCTCGAGCGCCCAGCGCAGGTTCTCCTCGTTGGCGGCAAAGCGCTCGAAATAGTTCGTCCGGTCGAGCCAGGTCGTGCCGTTGTTGATGAAGCCCCGACTCTGCATGTCCTGCCAGAGGTTCGGGAACTTGCGCGTGGCCTTGAACAGCATGTGCTCGAGCAGGTGCGCCATGCCGGTTTCGCCATAGCCCTCGTGCCGCGAGCCGACGAGGTAGGTGACGTTGACGGTGATCTGCGGGCTCGAGGAGTCCGGGAACAAGAGCACACGCAGCCCGTTGCTCTTCAACCGGTACTCGGTGATGCCGCCGGCCGCCGGGCCCCGTTCGAAGGCGTCGCTGGCAGGCGCAGCCTGCGTGGGCTGGGCGGCCACCCCGGGCGCAAATGCGAGCGTGATGCCCAACATCGCCGTGAGCAGGGCGAGACCCAGGAGTAAGGGTGCAAGGCGCTGGCTCAGGCCGTGAAGCAGGGGGTGGGCGGAGGGATTCGGGGAGAAGATAGGCATCGTGCAGCTTGCCAGGAGCGAAAAGGGGG
>CAZSTF010000246.1:0-2134 GCA_964609555.1 uncultured Alcaligenaceae bacterium
GAGCTCCTTGGGCGAGAACTGCACGCACATCTGGTTGATCTTTTCGATGCCCACGCCGTGCTCGCCGGTGATCGTGCCGCCGACCTCGACGCAGAGCTCGAGGATCTCGGCCCCGAACGCCTCGGCCCGTTCCAGTTCGCCCGGCTGATTCGCATCGAACATGATGAGCGGGTGCAGGTTGCCGTCACCCGCGTGAAAGACGTTCGCACAGCGCAGGCCGTACCTTTCGCTCATCGCCTCGATCGCGTTCAGCACGCGCGGCAGTTCCTTGCGGGGAATCGTGCCATCCATGCAGTAGTAGTCCGGCGAAATGCGGCCCGTGGCCGGAAAGGCGTTCTTGCGCCCGCTCCAGTAGCGGAGCCGCTCGGCTTCGCTCGTCGAAAGGCGCACGTCGCTCGCACCCGCCTCGCGGAGCACGGCCTCGACGCGCGCCATCTCGTCGGCCACTTCCTCGGGCGTGCCGTCGCTCTCGCAGAGCAGGATCGCCGCCGCCTCGCAGTCATAGCCCGCGTGGACGAAGTCCTCCACTGCGCGCGTGGCGATCCGGTCCATCATCTCGAGCCCCGCCGGCACGATGCCCGCGGCGATGATGCGCCCGACCGCGGCACCCGCGGCCTCGACCGTCGGAAAGGAAGCCATCGCCACCTGCGCGAGCCGGGGCTTGGGCGTGAGCTTGACCGTCACCTCGGTGACCACACCGAGCAGGCCTTCGCTGCCGATCATGAGGGCAAGCAGGTCATAGCCGGGCGCGTCGAGCCCTTCGCCACCAAGCGTGATGAGGCTGCCATCCATGAGCGCCACGCGCACCGCGCGGACGTTGTGCACCGTGAGACCGTACTTGAGGCAATGCACCCCGCCCGAGTTCTCGGCGACATTGCCGCCAATCGTGCAGGCGATCTGCGATGAGGGATCCGGCGCGTAGTACAGCCCGTGGGCCGCCGCGGCCTCGCTGATCGCGAGATTGCGCACCCCCGGCTCGACGCGCGCGAGGCACGCGTCCGCGTCAATCTCGATGATCTTCATCATGCGCGCGGTGGAGAGGAGCACCGCCTCCGGATCGGGCATCGCCCCGCCCGAGAGCCCCGTCCCCGCCCCCCGCGCCACGACCGGCACGCGTGCCGCGTGGCACGCCTTGAGCACCGCGACGAGTTGTTCCTCGGTCTCAGGTAGCGCGACGCACTTCGGCAGCGCGCGGTACATCGACAGCCCGTCGCACTCGTACGGCCGCATGGCCTCGGGCGTGATCTTGAGACCATCCGCGGGCAGGATCGTGGCGAGGGTTTCGAGGAGGCTGGGGAGCTTCATGTGCGCGCCGTGGAGCATGAACGAGCGAGGCAATGCTACCCCTCCGGCAACGCCGGAACGACGCTGTTACCCCGTGTCGCCCGGCGCCTGGGCAGGGCGACGAGCCGCCTAGAATCGCGCTCTCTCGCGCATCCGGACGCTCGTTCGGAGGCGCGCTCTTTGCTTTCTCCGATGACCGTCTCTGCTCTCGTCCCCTTCCGGACGCTTCTGCCCAATCTGCCCCGCGCGGGCGAGTTCCGCCGTCCCGCGGCGCTGCCGGGCGCGGCGCGCGCGCTGGCCCTTGCAGGGGGTGCCGAGGCGCTGGGCCAGGATCAGCGCATGCTCGTCCTCGTCTGCGCCGACGCGCACGAGGCGAGCACGCTCGCCGCCGAGATCGCTTGGTGCGCGCCCGCGCTCCGCGTGCTTGAGTTCTCGGACTGGGAGACGCTGCCGTACGACCATTTCTCGCCCCACCCTGATCTCGTGAGTGACCGGCTCCGGGCCCTGCATGCGCTCGCCGAGCGCCGGTGCGACGTCCTCGTTGTTGCCGCGACGACGCTGGCGCTCCGGGTCACGCCCCGCAGTTACGTCGCCGGACGCACCTTTTCGCTCACGCGAGGACAGCGGCTCGACCTCGACCGCCTGCGTCAGCAGCTCGTCGCCGGCGGCTACAGCGCTGTCACGCAGGTCGTCGCTCATGGCGAGTTCGCCGTCCGCGGCGGCATCGTGGACTTCTTTCCACTCGGGGCCACGCTGCCGGTGCGGGTCGAACTGTTCGATGACGAGATCGAAAGCCTCAAGCACTTCGACCCCGACAGCCAGCGCACGCTCTACCCCATCGATCGGCTCG
>CAZSTF010000247.1:0-2112 GCA_964609555.1 uncultured Alcaligenaceae bacterium
CCGCGTGTCCCACATTCATATCCGCCGCACCCATCACTCGACGCTCGCCGAGGCGAAGAAGATGGCCGATCAGGTCGCGGCGAAGCTCGCGCGAGATTACGAGCTGAAGTCGAACTGGGAGGGCAACACGCTCCACTTCAACCGGAGCGGCGTGCACGGTTCGCTCGCCGTCGGCGCGAAGGATTTCGCGATCGACGTCAAGCTCGGGCTGCTCATGGCCGCGTTCAAGAACCCGATCCAGCAGGCGATCGAGACGAATCTCGAGAAGCTGATCGCCCAGCACGAAGCGAAGCACGAGGCGAAGCACAAGCCCGCAGCAAAGACGGCCGAGAAGACCGCGGACAAGCCTTCCGCGAAGAAGCCCGGCCGCAAGTAAGACACCAAGGGACGGACACCAAGAGACGACGCCACGGGGGCGTCGAACGCGCCGCCCGCATCGCCGCGGCGCCCTTCAGACCGTGGCGGGCCCCATCATGTCGTCGAGGATGTTCGTGAGCCAGCCCATCGCGTAGACGCCCTCGATCGTGCTCGCGTTCTCGCTCAGGCCGCCTGCGCCGGCCACCGGCTTCATCGTGCGCTCCTTCGGGTCGTAGCGATAGACCGCCGCGACATGGATGGCATCGCGCTGGCTCACGAAGCTGTAGCAGGTGTTGGCGATCACGATGTCCTCGAGCACTGGCTCACCCGCGAGCTGCCGCGCGATCGCCATCGCGCAGACCTTGGCGTGCTGGTTCGCCATGTGGCCGGACTTGGGCATGCCCGGCGCGCCCTGGACACTGTCGCCGAGCACGTGGATGCCCGGCACCGCCGTCGACTCGTAGGTGCGGAAGTCGACTGCGCACCAGCGACCGCCTGCGCCGTTGGCGAGGCCCGAAGCCGTGGCCAGTCGTCCGGCCCGCTGGGGCGGGATCACGTTCCACACATCGGCCTTGACCTTGCCCTGCATCACGAAGGCCACCTCCCCGGATGCATCCACCTGGGCGATGTCCGCATTGGGTGTGTAGGTGATGATGCCCTTGTACTCCTGCGCCCAGATGCGCTCGAAGAGGCCCTTTTTTGATTGGATCTCGGGGTTGGCGTCGAACACGAGGAGCTTCGCCTTGGGGTTGCGTTGCTTGAGCCGCGCGGCGATCAGGCTCGCCCGCTCGTAGGGGCCGGGCGGGCAGCGGTACGGGGCCTTTGGGATGTGCATGGCGACCACACCGCCTTCGGCCAATCGCTCCAGCCGGTCGCGCAGCTCGGTGGTCTGCGGGCCGGCCTTCCACGCGTGCGGCATGCGGGCCTGGGCCTGGGCGTTGAGGCCGGGTACGGCATCGAAGTCGAAGTCGATGCCGGGCGCGATGACCAGCCGATCCCACGGAACGCGCTTGCCGCCCGAGAGCACGACCTCGCGCTTGCCCGTGTCGATCGAGGCTGCTGTGTCCTGCACCCAGTTGACGCGGAACCGCGCGGCAAAGGCGTCGTAGCCGCGCGTCAGGTCACGCAGCCCCATCGCGCCCTGGATCACCCGGTTGCTCATCGGGCAGGAGACGAATTGGGCAGCGGGCTCAATGAGCGTCACGTTGGCCCGCGGCGCGTACTCGCGCAGGTAGCGGGCACAGGTCGCCCCACCGAAGCCACCCCCGACGACCACGATGTTGGCGCGGCTCTGGGCGCGCAGCACCGAGGGTGTCAGGGTGAGGGCGGATCCGGCCAGGCCGGCAAGGAGGAACTGACGACGATCCATGGGGCTGTCCTCAGTTGAAGCGACCGAAATACTGCGCGAGCGCCCTGAGCTCCGCCTCGGAATAGCCCTTGGCATGCCGCTGCATGATCGTGCCCTGCATGCTGCCGCTCCGGTAAGCGAGGAGCTTGCGTTCGATTTCCGCTGCGCCCTGTCCCGCGAGCCGGAGCCCCACCCCCTGTGCCCGGCCTTCGACGCCGTGGCAGCTCTGGCAGGTCGCCGCGATGAGCTTGATCGATGGGCTATCGATGGTAGGTGCCGGGGCGGTGGTCTGGGCCATCGTCGCCAGCGGGCTCAGGCCCATCGCCGTCGCGACCGCCCCGGCGATCGCCAGCGCACGGGCGCACCGCCCGGCCGATTCGGTGGATGGGAGACTTGCGACGCTCATG
>CAZSTF010000248.1:0-2109 GCA_964609555.1 uncultured Alcaligenaceae bacterium
GGATTCATCGCGCACCACCTGCTGCCGATGCTCTATCCCGAGGGGCTCGACCGCTTCGCGCAGGGGATGCTCGCGGGCCTCGTGATCGGCGTGAACCTGATTGCCTACGCCGTCGGCTCTTTCCGCTCCCGACGGCGCTCACCCGGGACCGACAGCGACACCTCCGGCAAACCGTAGGCCCGTTCGATGCTGAGCGACGCAGCCACGGCGTTGCCCTGCAAATGATCCACGCCCAGCGCAGTCACGAATTCGGCGATCAATTCGCTCGTCACGTATTCGGCCACGGTGACCAAGCCGAGCTTGCGCGCGACCGAGACGGTCGAGCGAACCACCTCCTCGCTCACCGGGTCGATGGCCACAGTCTCGATGAAGCTGCCGTCGATCTTCAGCTCGTCGACCTTGAACTTGCGCAGATAACTGAAGGTGGCAAAGCCCGTGCCGAAGTCATCGACCGCCACCCGCGCCCCGAGATGCCGGAGTGCCTCGATCACACCGGTCGCCCGCCCCGAATCCGCCACCGCGCTCGATTCGGTGATCTCGAAGCAGAAGCGTTCGGCCGCCACGTCGTACTTGGTCAGCAGATCGGCGACGAACTCCGGCAGGCTCGCATCCTCGATCGAGGACGCGGTCAGGTTGATCGCACACTTCCGAGTGCGTCGATAGGCCTCGGGGTGCCGCGCGTACCAGGCGAACGTCGTTTCGATCACACGCCGGTCGAACAGGCGCGAAAGCCCCAACTGCTCGATGGCGGGGAGGAACTCGGTCGGCGCAAGCAGCGCGTCTGCGGTGTCCGGCATCCGGCAGAGCACCTCGATCGACAATCGACCATCCGCCGCACGCCCTGCCGCGATGATCGGCTGGCAGTGGAGCACGATGCGCCCGCGCCGAACCCAGCGCTCGACCTCCGCCAGATGCTCCGCCCGCGCCTTGAGCGCCTTCTCGATCTCCGAGGAGAACTCGTGCACGACCAGATGCCGACTGCGCGGATCGGTTGTGGGCACCTCCATCGTCGTGAGCGAGGCCACGAGCTGCGCGCAAGTCGGACGCGTGCCCGGGCCGAGGCGAAGCGCTGCGAGCGAGGGATGCAGCATGATCCGCTGCCCGCTCGCGTCGATGACCCGCATGCCACGCAGGGATTGCGCCACCTGCTCGCCAAGCTCGCGCGAGGCCGCCGAATCCCGGAACACGAGCGCGTAGTGCTCGCCTTCAAGCCGCACCGCGGCGACTGCGCCCAGCCCGCGGAGGTGCGCGCCGATCGCGGAGCGCAGGTCGTTGAGCGGAATCTGCCGCGTCAGGGCATCGATGCGGGCGCGGCGGCCGAAGAAGGCGCTGACCACGAGCAGCGTCTCATGGCGTGAGACCTGCGCCAGCCATTCGTCGAAACCGAACTCGTTGAGCAGCCCTGTGGTGGCGTCGTGCGTGGACTGCTCGCGAAGGCGTCGGAAGGCTTCCGAACGATCGCTGGATACGGCCTGCAGCACCTGGGTGAGCACCGTGGTGACGAAGATGAGCGCCACGGTTGCGAAGACCGATGCCGGCACCGCACGCGCGACGCGCTCTCCGGTGGAGAGCGTCTCGGTATCGAGCGATAGCGCGGTGCTCAGAAGCAGCGCCGAGACGACCAAGGTCGTATAGGTCGTCCGCGCGCCGTGGCGCATCGCGCTGAAGGCCATCGCGAGGATGTAACCAAGCGCCAGCGCCCCTTCGAGCGCACTCTGGCCGAGCATCCGGAGCGCGAGCACCCCGGCCACCAGCAGCGCGACCAGAAGCAGTACCCCCTGATCGATCTTGAGGTTGCGAGCGGGCGGACTGCGAACGGTGCGCGCAAACGGGATCAGATTCGCGTCGCCTCGGCCGCTGCCGAGCCAGGCGAGCAGTGCCGGTGCGATCAACATCACCGCCAAGGCTTCGAGGATCCAGTAGGCCAGCCCGAGCTTCATCACGCCAAGGTCGGCGTGTACGCCACTCGCGGTCAGGAACACCGCACCGCTCGCGGCCGCAACCGGCGCGCCCGCGACCGCGACCGCGACGTAGAAGCAGATCAGCCACCGCAGGCGCGTCGTCTGTCCGGTCGGATCGCTGGAAAACGCCGAAAACCGGTGGAGCAGC
>CAZSTF010000249.1:0-2087 GCA_964609555.1 uncultured Alcaligenaceae bacterium
GGGCGCCGATCCTCTGTCTCGTCGGACCGCCGGGGGTGGGCAAGACCTCTTTGGGACAGTCCATCGCGCGTGCCACGGGCCGGAAGTTCCTGCGCATGTCGCTGGGCGGTGTGCGCGACGAATCCGAGATCCGTGGCCACCGTCGCACCTACATCGGCTCCATGCCGGGCAAGGTGCTCCAATCGCTCTCCAAGTGCGGCGTGCGCAATCCGCTCTTCCTGCTCGACGAGATCGACAAGATGGGGCAGGACTTCCGTGGTGATCCCGCCTCGGCGCTGCTCGAGGTGCTCGATCCCGAGCAGAACCACACGTTCTCCGATCACTACGTCGAGGTCGATTTCGATCTCTCCGACGTGATGTTCGTTGCCACGGCCAACTCGTTCAATCTGCCCGCGCCACTGCTCGATCGGATGGAGATCATCCGGCTGTCGGGCTACACGGAGGACGAAAAGGTCTCGATCGCGCAGAAGTACCTGATCCCGAAGCAGATGAAGAACAACGGCGTGAAGGACGGCGAGCTCGTCATCTCGGAGGATGCCATTCGGGACGTCATCCGCCACTACACGCGAGAGGCCGGCGTTCGTTCGCTGGAGCGCGAGATTTCCAAGATCTGCCGCAAGACGATCAAGCGTTCATTGCTGGCCGACGGTAGCAAGATCACGCACACGGAAGTGACCGCCGACAACCTGGCCGACTTCCTCGGGGTGCGTCGCTACACCATGGGCATGGCCGAGAAGGAAGATCAGGTCGGACAGGTCAATGGGCTCGCCTGGACCGAGGTCGGGGGTGACCTGCTCACGGTTGAAGCCGTCGTGCTCCCCGGCAAGGGCAACGTCCGTCACACCGGCAAACTTGGCGATGTAATGCAGGAATCCGTGGCTGCGGCGGTCACCGTGGTCCGCGCGCGCGCGGCGCGGCTCGGCATCCGGCCGGACTTCTACGAGAAAAACGACCTGCATCTCCATTTCCCGGAGGGCGCGGTGCCCAAGGACGGTCCGAGCGCAGGCATCGCGATCACCACCGCGCTTGTGTCGGCGCTCACCGGCATCCCGGTGCGTGCCGACGTGGCAATGACCGGCGAGATCACGCTCCGCGGTGAGGTGCTGCCCATCGGCGGCCTGAAGGAAAAGCTCCTTGCTGCGCATCGCGGAGGCATCAACGTGGCGCTGATTCCCGAACAGAACGTCAAGGACCTTGCCGACATTCCGGACAACATCAAGAACAAGCTTGAGATCATTCCGGTCAAGTGGATTGACGACGTGCTCTCGCGGGCACTGACGCGCATCCCGCAACCCGTGGAGACTGCGTCCGTGGAGGCCGCGGCGCCGGTCGCGCAGACGCCGCCGCAGAGCGTTGCCGATGCGGTGACCACCCACTGATATATTGGCGTCCCTCGCGGCGCGCTCCGCAGCGTTCGTAGTAGACTCGCGTCCTTCTCGTGGGTCGCACGCAGCGCGGGATGGCGCGAGAGGCAGCGCCGAGGTGAAGCGGGATCTCGACACCGAGGGCGCGTCTCGTTCGGGTCACTGTGCGGATGCATCGTCGGCCGATTCTTTCGGCGACCCGGATCCAGGATTCAATTGAAAGGGGATACAGAAGATGAACAAGGCTGATCTGATCGAGAGCATCGCGAAGAGCGCCGACATTTCGAAAGCGGCTGCAGGTCGTGCTCTCGACGGTGCCATCCGTGCCATCCAGGTCGCGCTCAAGAAGGGCGACGTCGTGACGCTCGTCGGCTTCGGCAGCTTCTACGTCGGCAAGCGCACCGCGCGCACGGGGCGCAACCCGCGCACCGGGCAGTCCATCAAGATCAAGGCGGCCAAGGTGCCGAAGTTTCGCGCCGGCAAAGGTCTGAAGGATGCGATAAACTAGCGGGCTGTGTCAGGGACGTCTGACCGGAAACATCGATCCAGACCTGAGGTTGGTGAGCCGACAGACGTAAACCGGGCGCCCGCCGAGGACATTGGCAAAGCGCCCGCCCGACGACGCACCCAGCGTGCAACCGTCGGCCTGATGCGACCAGCCCGGATTGCGGGTGCTTAGCTCAGCTGGTAGAGCGTCGCCCTTACAAGGCGAATGTCGGGGGT
>CAZSTF010000250.1:0-2058 GCA_964609555.1 uncultured Alcaligenaceae bacterium
GGCGGCCGTGCGCGCCGCAGGCCACGCGGGCCGCGTGATCAGCACACGCACGCCGGCGAGGGGCCCATCGGGCGGGCGCGCGCCCGGACCCGGTTGCAGGTGGAAGTCGGTGGGTCCGGCCATGATTCAGGAGGCAGCTTTCGCAATGATCGAGAGTTCGCGAATCACGCGGTCGGCGCCGCGCGCGAGCAGAAGGCCAGCGACTTCGGCGCCGAGCGCCTCGGGCGCATCGGGCGTGCCCCGCGCTTCGGCCTCGATGAGCGTCGAGCCGTCGAGGTTCGCAACGAAGGCTCGCAGCCGGAGTGGCCGCTCGCCTTCGACCCAGTCGGCGTAGGCCGCGATCGGCAGTTCGCAGGAGCCGCCCAGACGGCGCGAGACTTCGCGCTCGGCGAGGCAGCAGATGGCCGTGGGCGCGTGGTCGAGTTCGGAGACGATCTCGGCGGTCTCCTCGTCGTCCGAGCGGACTTCGATGCCGAGCGCGGCCTGTCCGGGGGCCGGTAGCGAGACTTCGATGGGCAGGCGCTCGCGGATACGCTCGTCGAGCCCGAGCCGGATGAGCCCCGCGGCGGCGAGGATGAGCGCGTCGAATTCACCGCGGTCGAGCTTGGCGAGCCGCGTGTTCACGTTGCCGCGCACGGGCTGGAAATCGAGCGCGGGATGCCGCCGCTTGAGCACCGCCGCGCGCCGAAGGCTCGAGGTGCCCACGCGCGCGCCCGCGGGCAAATCGGCCAGCGATGAGTAGCGCGAGCTCACGAAGGCGTCACGCGGGTCCTCGCGCTCGAGGATGGCCGCGAGCGTGAAACCGCGCGGCAGCTGCATCGGCACGTCCTTCAGCGAATGCACCGCGAGATGCGCGCGGCCCTCGCTCATCGCGACCTCGAGTTCCTTGACGAAGAGGCCCTTGCCCCCCACCTTCGCAAGCGCACGGTCGAGGATCTGGTCGCCGCGCGTGGTCATGGGCGCGAGGTTCACCGCCCGGGGCGACACTAAACTTGCAAGCCTCGCCTGCACGAAGACCGCCTGCGCCATGGCGAGCGGGCTTTCACGGGTGGCAATGATCAAGGGTTCAGTCATGCGAGAGGTCGTGCTCCGAAGTGTCGTTCGAGGTTCTGCCACGGCCTCTATCGTATCGGTCGCTTCACCCAAGCGCCGGGCGCTTCTCGGTGCCGCGGGTGCGGCGGCCCTCCTCGCAAGCGCGGGCGGGATCAGGGAAGGCCTCGCCCAGGCCCAGGGCGCACCGGCTTCCGCCGCGCCCCTGCCCCCCTCCAGCCGCGAATGGGAGCGCATCCTGCCCGTGGCCACGAATTTCGCGACCGATGGGCGCGAGGCGCGCGCGGCAGGCAAACCCATTTTGCTCTTCTTCAGCCTGACCGGCTGCGCGTTCTGCCGCGGGGCGCTCCGCGAGGTGATCGTGCCGATGTACCGCGACCCGAAGTGGAACACGCGGATGCTCTTCCGGCAGATCACGATCGATCACACGACGCCCCTGACCGATTTCGACGGCAAGAGCGTGCGTCCGATCGACGTGGCGACCCGGCTCGACGGGCGCTTCACGCCCACCGTGATGATGCTCGACCCGGATGGGAACAAAATCGGCGATGCGGTCGTCGGCATCGCGAACTTCGACTTCTACGCGAGCTACGTCGAGACGATGGTCAACCGCGCGCTCGAGGAGATGGCACGGCGGGGGAAGAAATGACGTGGTTTCTTTACCTGGCGTGCGTCCTCACTGGCGTGCTCTCGGGCGGCGCGCTCGGCTACCTCGTGGGCTTTCTGATCTTCCCGAAGCAGAAGGACCTGCAGCTTGCCGTCGGTGCGGCGGGGGCGGTGATCCTCACGCTTCTGCTCTTCCGGCTGGCGCGCTGGCTGCAGCGGGCGGTGCGGGAGAAATAGCCCGGGATCGAGCACATGAAAAAGGGCGCCTTGCGGTGCCCTTTTTCTTTGTGAGAGGCCTGTGGCTCAGTAGCCGCCGCCGCGGTAACCACCACCGCCACCACCGCCACCGCCACGGTAGCCACCGCCGCCGGGGCCGCGGAAGCCGCCACCGCCGCCCGGGCC
>CAZSTF010000251.1:0-2039 GCA_964609555.1 uncultured Alcaligenaceae bacterium
GTGCTGCAAGCGCACCACCGGAGGAGAGTCCAGCCACGAACACCGTGCGATCGGCAATCGCAGCCTTGCGGGTCGCCTCCTGGATCATTTCGAGCACGAGCTCGCATTCGCCCGTGCCGCTCGCGGTCTTGGGGTCGAACCAGCTCCAGCAGCGTCGCACGTTGGCGAGTTGCGCCTGCTCGGGGTAGAGCACCGCAAAGCCGTGCGCCTCGGCGAGGCGGTCCATGCGGGTCCCGCGCGCGAACATCTCGGCATCCTGGCGGCAGCCGTGGATCATCACGACGAGCGGCAGCGGCGCGGCATCGGCTGCGCGCGCGGGGATGTAGAGCCGGTAGCTACGCTGCCGCGGCAGGAGCAGCCACGGTGCCGCGCTCGCTCTCGGCAAGAGCACTGTGTCGCGGAGGAGTCGGGCGGGCAGGCGGCGCGGTGGCGGCGCGGGTGGCGTCGATGGCCGCAGCGATTCGGGCGCGACCGGTTGCGGCTGCCCTGCGGCCGGGCCACGCCGCAACCAAGCCATGATCCGCGCCTTGAGGTCTACACGTCGCTCGGGATCCATGCGGTTCTTATAGCGGGATTCATGCTGACGTCGCGCTCGCCTGCCGGATGGGCGCCGTAGCATTGCCGTCATGAACGCCCTTGAGCGCGTCGCGATCCGCGCAGCCGTCCTCACCTGCACCGGCGACCCCGGCCTCGACGGGGCCAACGCCCGGCACGTGCGCTTTCTGCCCGATGCGGTCGTCGTCGTGGCCGACGGTCGCATCGATGCGGTGGCACCCGCCCAAGCGCTCCTGCCTGCGCTCGGGGCGGGCGTGCGCGTGCTCGACCGGCGGGGGTACCTCCTCGTGCCCGGCTTCGTCGATGCGCATGTGCACTACCCGCAGGTCGACGTGATCGCAAGCCACGGCACGCAGTTGCTCGACTGGCTTGAGCGCTTCACGTTTCGGGCCGAGCGGGCGTTCGCCGATCGCGCACACGCCGAGGCGACTGCGCGCTTTTTTCTCGACCGGCTGCTCGAGGTGGGCACCACGACGGCCGCCGTCTTTGCGACCGTGCATGCGGCGTCAGTCGATGCACTCTTCGAGGCGGCCGAGCCGCTTGGCATGGCGCTCATCGCGGGCAAGTGCCACATGGACCGTCACGCACCCGAAGGGCTCACCGACACCATCGATGCGGGCCTCGCCGAGGCGCGCGAGCTCATTGCGCGCTGGCACGGCGGCGGCGTGCACGGCCGTTTCCGCTACGCGATCACGCCCCGGTTTGCGGTGACCTCGACCCCCGAACAGCTCGTGGCCCTGGGTGCCCTCGCCGCGGAGCATCCGTCCGTCTACGTGCAGTCCCACGTGGCCGAAAACCGGGCGGAGATCGAGGCGGTCGCGCGCCTCTTTCCGGACCATCGCAGCTACCTCGAGGTCTACGACCGTGCGGGTCTCGTGCGTGAGCGTTCGCTCTGGGCGCATTGCATCTACCTGGACGATGCGGACCGCGCGCGGCTCACGGCCGCCGGGGCAAGCCCCGTGTTCTGTCCGACCTCGAATCTCTTTCTCGGCAGCGGTCTCTATGACCTCGCGGAAGCCCGTGCGGCGGGCAATCGCGTCGCGGTGGGCAGCGATGTGGGCGGTGGGACGAGCTACTCGATGCTCACGACGCTCGCCGAAGGCTACAAGGTGCAGCAGCTGCTCGGCCAGACGCTCTCACCGGCCTGTGCGCTCTATCTGGCCACGCTCGGCGGCGCCGCAGCCCTGGGGCTCGGCTCCGAAATCGGCTCGATCGAGGCCGGGAAGTGGGCGGATTTCGTGCTTCTCGATCCGGCGGCCACACCGCTGCTCGCTCGCCGGACGGCCCTCCCCCGCGCGCACCACGATCCGCTCGACCTTTTCTTCGCGCTCATGATGCTCGGCGACGATCGCGCCGTGGCCGAGACTTGGATCGCCGGGCGGTGTGTCCATGCGCGTGGGCACCGACGGTCGGGCGTTACCGGTTGATGGGACGGCCGAAAACCCGCTCGCCGTTCTCGTGCGCGACCTTGCGTGCGATCTCGG
>CAZSTF010000252.1:0-2039 GCA_964609555.1 uncultured Alcaligenaceae bacterium
TCGTTTCGCGGAAGGGAATCAGGTCGGCTTCCTCGAGGGCGGCGAGTTCGCGCGGATCTTCCGGCCGCTCCCAGTGGGTATCGCCCTTCACGAAGCCGTGGCCGGGAAAGTGTTTGCCGACGGAGGCCATGCCCTCGGCGCGCAGCCCCTGGATCAGCGCCGTAGCGAGGGAGGCGACCGCGATCGGATCACGGTGAAAGGCGCGGTGGCCGATGACGGCGGACTCGCCGTAGTCGAGGTCGAGGACGGGGGCGAAGCTGAAATCCACGCCGACCTCACCGAGTTCGTGCGCCATCGTGACCCCGATCTCGAAGGCGCGTCCGCGGGCGGTCGGTGCGTGGGCCGACCAGAGGTCGCCGAGCGTGCGCATGGCGGGAATCTCGGTGAATCCCTCGCGGAAGCGCTGCACGCGGCCGCCCTCCTGATCGACCGCGATCACGAGCGCCGGATCGCGCAGGGCGTGGATCGAATCGGTCAGGGCCGTGAGCTGCGCGCGATCGACGTAGTTGCGCGCGAACAGGATGACGCCGCCGACGAGTGGATGGCGGAGGACCTCGCGATCCTCGGCGCTCAAGGCCGTCCCGTCGATGGACGTCATGACGGGGCCCAGTGGAAGACGAGCGGGTTCAGTCAGGGTCGCACTCATCCCTGCATTCCATCACGACGAAGGCAACTGCGTAGGCCTGCTCGTCGGCCAGACTCAGGCTCACCCGGCCGACCCCTCGCGCGCGAAGAGCGGCCGTGAGGGCGGGCGAAAGCGCGAAGCACGGGCGTCCCGAAGCCGTATGACCCGTGGCGATCGCGCCCAGCGTGAACGGCGCGGCCACACCCGTCCCCAGCGCCTTGCCGAAGGCTTCCTTTGCAGCCCAGCGCTTGGCGAGCCACCGTCCACGCGCCTCGGGTCGAAGCGCATCGAAGAGGGCGCGCTCGCCGGAGGAGAGCAGACGCGAAAGCATCCGCTCGCCGTGACGCGCGAACGCGGCTTCGATCCGTTCGACGGCGACGATGTCGGTGCCGATGCCGTGGATCATGACGCAGGTGTGCTGTCCGCCGCGGCACGGCGCCTCGGCGATTGACTGTCGAGCCGCTGGCTGAGCGCGCGTAGGTCTGCAACGACGTCGGTGGAGCGAAGCGCACGGCGTTCGAGATGGGCAGCAATGATGCGCTGCACGAACTCACGTGCTTCGGCCGCGATCCGGGGTGTCGCGAAGCGGCCGCTCGCCAGGGCGAGGAGTGCGGCACCCGAAACCGGCTCGCCTGTACCCCGCTCGCTCGGGCCGCGCAGCATGTCGTAGCGATAGAGCCGGTCCGCATGCACGGGTTCGCCCGTAGCGACGTCCACGCCGAGTTCAAGCCCGTAGCCCAGCTCGGCGAGGAGCGTCACCTCGAAGTCGCGCAGTACGGCACTCTGGTCACTGCCTTCCGGCAGTTCACCGAGCGTGAGCAGGGCCGCCGCGTAGGCTTCGAAGAGCTTCGGATGGGGATCTTCGCGCGGGAGCAGCTTGATCAAGAGCTCATTGAGATACATGCCGCACATCAGCGCACGACCCGTGAGCCAGGATTGTCCGGGGCGCCATTGCGCCTGAATCAGGGTGCGGACTTCGCCACGCCCGCTCCAGACCACCTCGAGCGGTTGCAGCGAGAGGAGCGCGCCGCGCAATGCCGACCCGGGACGCTTTGCACCTTTGGCGACCATCGCCATGCGGCCGTGATCAACCGTGAACACGTCCACGATCAGGCTCGTTTCCTTGTACGGGTAGCTGTGCAGGACGTAGCCGCGTTCAGGCAGGGAGCGCTTGGCAGACGGGGGCATGACGTACTCGACGGCAGATCAGGTGCTGCGCTGATCGAGCACGTGACAAAGCGATCGGGCGCGGGGGCAGATCACGCGATGCCTCTTCAGGTGATGCCGAGGTCTCGCAGCACCGCCGCGTTTTCCGACCAGCCGCTCTTCACCTTGACGAAAAGTTCAAGGTAGACCCGCCCGCCGAACAGGCGCTCCATGTCCATCCTCGCCTCGGTGCCGATCTGCTTGAGGC
>CAZSTF010000253.1:0-2023 GCA_964609555.1 uncultured Alcaligenaceae bacterium
AAAACGACGACGGCCCCGCAGGGCCGTCCGTCATGGGCGCTGGCGGGGGCGGTCAGTATTTCACGCGCAAGGTGCCACGCTGGCTCGCGTAATACGCAGCGAGATTGCGTATATCGCGATCGGTCAGTGCCGCCGCGAAGCCCTTCATGATGGCATTGTTGCGCTCTCCCGACTTGTAGTCGCGCAGCGCCTTGACCAGGTAGTCCTCGTATTGCCCCGCCAGCTTCGGGAAATCCGGCGCGTCGTTGTTCCCGTCCTTGCCGTGGCAGGAGGCGCAGACTTCGGCCGCCTTGGCTGCACCCGCCGCGATGTCACGCGCATCGGCGGGTGCGATGGCCAAGGCGACGATCGCGGCCGCGGTGAAGGTGCCAAACTGGATCGCCTTCATTTACTTGTCCTCCGCATAGTAGGCCGCCAAGTCAGCCATGTCCTTGTCGCTCAACGACAGCGCGATGGCCCGCATGCTCGGGTGCTTGCGCTCACCGCTGCGATAGGCCTTGAGCGAGGCAACGATGTACTGAGCATGCTGGCCGCCAATCTTCGGGACGTGGTAGACCTCGGGAAAGGCAGTGCGCCAACCCGCGATGCCGTGGCAGCCCTGGCACATCTGCACCTTCTGTGCCCCTGCCTTGGCGTCGCCCGCGGGGGCGTTGCCGGTTGCGCTGCCTTGAGCATGCGCGAGCCCGGCGACCATGGTGACGGCGAACGCCATCACAGCCGATGCAGAACGATTCATGGGAAACAAGACTTGATTTGGAACAAAGGGAAATTATAGGAGGCGCCGCGATACTTCATCTGGGTGACTGGGTGAACCCCTAGGGAGGCGAGAATGCAACACTACTGCCACCCTGCTCCCCGCGATCCCCCGTCACGGCCTCCGACGCGGGCGAGAGTGTGCTTGAGGTTGGGCGTTCCGACCCAACTATCATTGCGACAATCAGAACCAGCCCAATATTCACTGAGAAAGGCGCGCGATGAGCGACAACATCACCCACGTCACGGATGAGACCTTCGAGAGCGAGGTGCTCAAGTCGGACAAGCCGGTCCTGGTTGATTTCTGGGCCGAATGGTGCGGCCCCTGCAAGATGATCGCCCCGGTGCTCGAGGAAGTCGCAAACTCGCACGCAGCCAAGATCAAGGTGGCCAAGGTGGACGTGGACGACAACCGCGCAGTGGCCGCACAGTTCGGCATTCGCGGCATCCCCACCCTCATGATCTTCAAGAACGGTCAGCTGGCCGCCCAGAAGGTGGGCGCGCTGTCCAAGGCACAACTGACCGCCTTCGTCGACGCCAACGTCTGAGCCTGCCTCCGTCGGCAGGTCAAACCCCTGCCGCCGCTCGTCATGCCGCCGTCGGACGGGTGGCCGCGCTTGACCACGCCGTGGCCTTTGAACGGATCGCACAGGTTGTGGGCTTCGTCTCAGAGCCTCGGTGATTTGACAGTCCTCCGGCACAGGGTCAGAATTCGCAAGACGTAGCTGGCGATCGCTCCACATGCCTGAGAGCATGAACGGTTTCATACCGTAGCGCAGCCAGCGACGCTGCAGCGCAGCCAAGCGGCTCCCCCGCGGCGCTGGGTCCGTGGCCGGCGTCGGCTACTCGATCGAAGACGCTTCCAGCGCCTCACAGGCGAGCAGGCACCGACCTCTTGCCCGGTCCATCTGGTCCTTCCGATTTTTTCTTTCGTTTGCCTGTCATCCTCCGCCGATACGGCGTTCGCGTCCAGGCACATGTCCACGGCCTGAGCGCCGCATTCATCTCCACGCATGAATATTGCAGAACTGAAGACCAAGTCAGCCGCTGAGCTGCTTGAAATGGCGCTCGCCAACGAGCTCGAGAATGCCAATCGCCTGCGCAAGCACGACCTGATCTCCGCGCTCCTCAAGCAGCAAGCCAAGCGCGGCGAGGTGATCCGCGGCTCCGGTGTGCTCGAGGTGATGCCGGATGGTTACGGCTTCCTGCGCAGTCCAGAGGCGAGCTACCTTGCCGGCGTCGACGACATCTACATCTCGCCGTCGCAGGT
>CAZSTF010000254.1:0-2014 GCA_964609555.1 uncultured Alcaligenaceae bacterium
AGAAGTCACGCATCACCGCCTCCAGCTCGTGCGCGCCCATCTGCCCGTGGCCCACACGGATGCGGGCTTCAGGCACGAGCGCTTCGAGCCGCTCGCGCATGTTCTCGATCGTCTCGATCTCGTTGTGGAGGAAGTAGACCTGCCCGCCGCGTTTCAACTCGCGCAGGATCGCCTCGCGGATCACGCCGTCCGCGGAGCGTGCGACGAAGGTCTTGATCGCGAGCCGCTTGGAGGGCGCGGTGGCGATCACGCTGAAGTCGCGGATGCCCTCGAGGCTCATCGCGAGTGTGCGGGGAATCGGGGTGGCGGTCAGCGTCAGCACGTCGACTTCGGCGCGCAGCTTCCGGAGCTGTTCCTTCTGACGAACGCCGAAGCGGTGCTCCTCGTCGATGATGACCAGGCCCAGGTTCTTGAAGCGGACGTCGGGCTGGATCAGCTTGTGGGTGCCGATCACCATGTCCACCTTGCCTTCGGCCAAGGCTTCGAGGGTCGCGGCGACCTCCTTCTTCGAGCGGAAGCGGGAGAGCTCCTCGATCCGGATGGGCCACTTGGCGAAGCGATCGCGGAAATTGTTGAAGTGCTGCTCGGCGAGCAGCGTGGTGGGCACGAGGAGCGCTACCTGCCGCCCCCCCATGAGCGCGACGAAGGCCGCGCGTAATGCCACCTCGGTCTTACCGAATCCGACGTCGCCGCAGACGAGCCGATCCATCGGCTTGGCGGCAACCAGATCCTGGATGACGGCCTGAATGGCCGCGCTCTGATCGGGCGTTTCCTCGAAGCCGAAGCCCGCGGCGAATTCGGCGTAATCCGCCCAGTCGATGCGGAAACCATGGCCCTTGCGTGCGGCGCGCTGGGCGTAGAGGTTCAGCAGCTCGGCCGCCGTGTCGCGTGCCTGCATCGCCGCGCGGCGCTTTGCCTTGTCCCACTGACCCGAGCCGAGAGCGTGCAGGGGCGCGTGTTCCGGCGACGTGCCACTGTAGCGGCTGATGAGATGGAGGTTGGCCACCGGCACGTAGAGCTTGGCGTGGTCGGCGTACTCGAGGTGCAGGAACTCGGTCGGCCCATCGCCCAGATCGAGCGAGACGAGTCCCAGATAGCGGCCGATGCCGTGTTCCTCGTGCACGACAGGATCGCCGACCTTGACCTCCGAGAGGTCGCGCAGCATGCTGTCCACGTCGCTCGTGCGACCGCGGCGTCGGCGCGCGGTACGGGGCTGGCTCGGATAGAGCTCGGCCTCGGTGATGAGGGCGAGCCCCTGTGTGGGCAGCAGCACGCCGGCCGCGAGCGGGCCGACCGTGATGCCGAATCGGGCTTCCCCAGCGAGAAACGCCGCAAGATCAGGCAGCTCGGTCGGCGCGAGGCCGTGCGTCGAAAACAGCTCGCGCAAGGTCTGCATCCGGCCAGGGCTTTCGGCGACGCACAGCGCGCGCACGCGGTCCTCCGAGAGGAACGTGGCAAGCGAGGCGAGCGGCTGATCGCGCTGGCGATCGATCCCGAGATCCGGCAGGGGAGATGCGATGGATAGCTGCGTGACGTCCGCGCCTTCCTCGCCCGAGCTTGCTGCGGATCGGTCGAACTCGTAACGCGGATAGCGCTTCAATCGTTGAAGGAGCTCATCGCGACCGAGGTAGAGCGCCTCGGGCGGCAGGAGCGGGCGGGCCACGTCGGCCCGAAGCAGCGTCCAGCGCTCGCGCGTCTCCCGCTCGAAGGTGCCCAGGGCCGCGTGGAGATCGCCCACAGTGGCGAGCACGGCGTCCGCGGGCAGGTGCTCGAAGAGCGTTTCGACTGCGTCGAAGAACAGCGGCAGGTAGTACTCGATGCCTCCCGGAAAGATGCCGTTCGAAACGTCCTTGTAGGTCTGTGAGCGTGAAGGGTCGCCCTCGAAGGTCTCGCGCCAGCGCTGGCGGAAGCCCGTGCGCCCGGCCTCGTCGGTCGGGAACTCGCGCGCGGGCAGGAGATCGAGCCGATCGATGGGGTAGAGCGTGCGCTGGCTGTCGGGGTCGAAGTGCTTGAG
>CAZSTF010000255.1:0-1988 GCA_964609555.1 uncultured Alcaligenaceae bacterium
GCGCTGCGCATGCAGCAGCCGCACTTCGCGAACGCCCGCTCGATTCGAAACGCCCTCGACCGTGCCCGACTGCGGCAGGCGTCGCGCCTGTTCGCGGATCGCGATCGGGCACTCGATGCCGACGCGCTCACGACCATCGAGGCGACGGATCTGCTTGCGAGTCGGGTTTTCCAGCAGAACGGCTGATCGCCGCTCAGAGCGAGAGACGTCCCGCAAAGCGCTCCGCGAGCAGCCCCTCGGCATTCTCGAGCACGAAGTAGCGGAAGGCCTCGGCCGGCGGCGAGAGCAGCTTCGAGAGCATGTGTACGCAGTTCCACGCGCGCACGACGGGCGTGCCTTCCACCGTGAGGATCATCAGATCGCCGCGGTCGAGTTCGTGCCCGATCGTGTGCAGCGAGACAAAGCCGAGTCCGAGCCCCGCGATCACCGCCTGCTTGATGAGCTCGTTGCTCGCGAGCTCCATCGTGACGCGCGGCGTGATGCCGTGCCGATCCATGAACTCCTCGAACGCGGCACGCGTGCCCGAGCCCTTCTCGCGCAGGATGAAGGGGTAGGTCGCAAGCGTGGACGGCGAGGGGTGCCCGACGTTCTCGAGCGGGTGCCCCCGTGGCGCGATGAAGACGTGTGGATGGGCGGCGAAGGGCTCGGCCCGGGTAGCCAGATCCTTGGGCGGTCGGCCCATGATCGCGATATCCACCTCGTTCTGCGCGAGCGCCTGCACGAGTTGCTCCCGGTTGCCGAGCGTGAGGCGTACATCGACGCCCGCGTGCTCGCGCCGGAAATCGGCCACGAGGCGCGGCGCGAAGTAGGTCGCCGTACTCACCATGCCCACGGTGAGCAGCCCGGCCTCCTGCCGCGACAGGCGCGCTGCTGCGTCTTGGGCGTCCTTGAGCGTGGCGAGAATGCGCCGTGCATACACCAGCATGTATTCGCCGCCCGTGGTCAGCGAAATCTTCCGGCCCTCCCGCTCGAAGAGCGGCAGACCGACGTGATTCTCGAGCTCGCGGATCTGCATCGTCACGGCGGGCGGCGTCAGGTGCAAGGCCTCGGCCGCGCGTGCGAAGCTCATGTGCTTGGCCACCTCCGAAAAGACGCGAAGCTGGCGGAAAGTGGCGTTTCGCACTGTTAAGGTATTGCTGAATGAATAATCCAGAAAGATTGAATTTACCTTAGGTGATGGCCCGGCTACAACTGCATGCATCGGCATATTCACCGGAGCGCAACATGGCTGCCGCACCCGCTTCGACAAGGCTCTCACCCAACTCGTTGGGTGCCTTGATTTTCGATGTCGACGGCACGCTGGCCGACACCGAGGAGGTGCATCGCACCGCCTTCAATCGCGCCTTCGCCGAGCGCGGACTCGACTGGAACTGGTCGGTCGCGCAGTACCGTGAACTGCTTCTCGTCGCTGGCGGCAAGGAGCGCATCCGCGCGTTCTGGCGCTCGATCGATCCGGACGCCGCCGATCGACCCGAATCGGCAATGGTGGTCGGTGATCTCCACGCGCTCAAGACGCGCCATTACGAAGCATTGCTTGCCGACGGCGGCGTGCCCCTTCGGCCGGGCGTGCTGCGGCTCATCGAGGCCGGTCGCAAGGCGGGACTGCCGATCGCCATCGCCACGACGACAACGCCGGCCAACCTCGACGCGCTGCTCAAGCCCAAGCTCGGGGCCGACTGGCGGTCACTCTTCGCCGTCATCCGCGATGGCGCGACCGATCCGATCAAGAAGCCCGCGCCCGATGTCTATCTCTCGGTCTTGCGCGTGCTCGGGCTGCCGGCGCATCGAGCCATCGCCTTCGAGGATACGCACAACGGTCTCACTGCAGCCACGGCCGCGGGCATTCCGGTGCTCGTGGCGCCGACCGACTATTCCGCGGGGCAGGACTTCTCGCAGGCACTGATCGTCCTGCCCCATCTGGGCGACCCGGATGTGCCGCTGCCCCAGCCACTGCCCGTGACCGGGCGGTGCTGGGTCGACCTCGAGTT
>CAZSTF010000256.1:0-1931 GCA_964609555.1 uncultured Alcaligenaceae bacterium
TTCATGCGCTCGTTCTGCAGGCGCAGCATCGTGATGACGTCGACGCCGACGAGTGCTTCGTCGAGCGAGGTATAGATGCGTGCGCCCAGGCGAGCCAGCTCCGGCGGCACGAGGGTGCGCGGCCCGACGAGCCGGATCTCGGGCACGCCGAGCGTCGTCAGTGCGTGGATCTGCGACCGCGCGACGCGCGAGTGCAGGATGTCGCCGACGATGGCCACGGTCAGCCGCGTGAAATCCGGCTTGTGGCGGCGGATCGTGAAGACATCGAGCAGGCCCTGGGTGGGATGCTCGTGCCGCCCGTCACC
The DNA here is from genome assembly GCA_964609555.1 of uncultured Alcaligenaceae bacterium. Classification (GTDB taxonomy): domain Bacteria; phylum Pseudomonadota; class Gammaproteobacteria; order Burkholderiales; family Casimicrobiaceae; genus Casimicrobium. The sequence goes on from CAZSTF010000256.1 coordinate 306, forward strand.
GGCGTTGATGACGTGCACATGCGGTGCCGCGTGCTGGGCGATGAGATAAGGCGCGCCGCTTTCGCTGTGGCGCACGACGAACATGTCGGCGTGCATCGCGGTCAGGTTGGCGACCGTGTCGAGGATCGTCTCCCCTTTGTTGGTCGAGGAGCGTGCCACGTCGAGGCTCACCACATCGGCCGAGAGCCGCTTGGCGGCGATCTCGAACGTCGTGCGGGTGCGCGTCGAGTTCTCGAAGAAGATGTTGAAGATCGATTTGCCGCGCAGGAGCGGCACCACCTTGACCTCGCGCTCGTTGACGCCGACGAAGCTCTCCGCGGTGTCGAGGATGCGTTCGATGATGCGCTTGGGCAGTCCCTCGATGGCCAGCAGGTGGTGCAGTTCGCCGCGGTCGTTGAGTTGCAGGTTGCGCTTTGAAAGCATGATCAGTCAGCCGGCGCGCGGCACGCGGTGGAACTGGAAGCCGCCCGCCGCGTCGCGGGTCAATTCGAGCATTTCGTCGGCAGGCACCACGACATCCCCACCGCAGTAATCCGCCGCGATCGGCAGCTCGCGCCCCCCGCGGTCGGCCAGCACCGCAAGCTGGACTGAACGCGGACGGCCGTAATCGAACAAGGTGTTGATGGCCGCGCGAATCGAGCGGCCCGTGAAGAGCACGTCATCGATCAGCACGATGTCCGCGCCCTCGACCGGGAACGGCAGCTGCGTCGCGCGCACGTTGGCCTTGAGCCCCGCGCGCGACAGGTCGTCCCGGTAGAACGAGACATCGACGAAGCCCACCGGGTGATCGCCGGGAATTGCCTGCGCAAGCCGCTCGGCGAGCCAGGCCCCGCCCGAATACACGCCGACGAACGCGGCCTGCTCGGGTACGGCACCGCGCATCGCTTCCACGAGCGTGGCGAACATCGCCTCGGCATCGAGTTGCGTGGCGAGCGTGGGCTTCATGCGAGCGGCCTCTCGGCATGACCCTCGTCATGAAAGCGCCGCAGGATCTCGGCGGCGGATTCCGCATCGTTGGCGGCACCGACCGACGAGTAGCGCTCGTCTACCAGGTACGCGGGCCGACGGAAGCGTTCCGCGAGCTGGCGCGAGAAACGCTCGGAGCGCGCGGTCAGGGCGTGTGCCTGGCCATCCGGATGGAGCGGACGGCCGACGACGAAGCAGTCCGGCGCCCACTCGCGAACCAGCGGTTCGATCCGGGCCAGACGCTCGCGATCACTCGTGCTCTGGATCACCGCGAGCGGCCGGGCGGTCGCCGCGAGTTCCTGTCCGACCGCCACGCCGGTCCGCCGTTCGCCGAAGTCGAAGGCGAGAATGGTTCGCGAGCCCGCCATCATGCGTGACCCGCCACCGCAGACAGCGTGAGGCGACTGACGCCGAGCCGTGACAGCGCGACATCGAACAGCGCCTCGGGCACCGTGCCGAAGAGGACGTCGGCATCCGCCGCCACTGTGAGCCAGGCATTGGCCGCCATTTCTTCTTCCAGCTGGCCTGCGCCCCAGCCGGCGTAGCCGAGCGTCAGAAGCCAGTCGCTCGGGCCTTCGCCGCGGGCGGCGGCCTCGAGGATGTCACGCGAGGTGGTCAGGGTGAGTTCCTTGCCCACGACCAGCGACGAGTTCCAGACGC
>CAZSTF010000257.1:0-1928 GCA_964609555.1 uncultured Alcaligenaceae bacterium
GCCCGACCGTCCGGCCGCCGGCACGGCCTTTGAGCGCCCGCGCCGATCCGGCAGCGCAGCAGGTGCGTGCCGCGACGCGACGCCTCCTGAGCCGGCCCGGGCATGCGGTGCACTTGGTTGACCTCGCCCTGCCGGAATCGCCACCCCCGCGGCCAGTGCAGCTTTTGCAGGCGGTGGTTGCCGTGTGCTTGCGTCAAGGGCCCGCGGCCCACGTGGGTGCGCTCGTCGAGGCCTTCCGCGACACCGAGTTTGCGCGGGACGTCGAGGCGCTGGCGCTCGACCGGGACAGCGAACTCGATGCAGTGCTGACCGACGAAGAACTCGAAGCCGAGCTTCGACGCCTGCGCGAGCGGCTCGAAGCCGGCAGCCTGTTCGCGCGTGCGCCCGCCGTGGCCGTCCCGGCAGGCCTCGTGGGTGGCGGCATCATCGCGCTCGCGCCGCAGCGGCGCGTGGTTCCGGAGCGTCCTGAACCGTTTGCGGAAGCGGCTGGCGCTCGGGCCGCAGGAGCGGATCCCGACGCGCCGCCGTTCTGAGTCGTCCCTCCCCCTGTCATCCCTCACCCCTCGACCATGACCTCGCCACTCATCTCGCCCGAAGCATTGGCCCGACTCCTGTCTAACCCCGCGTGGGTCATCGTCGACACACGGCATGACTTGGCCGACCCGGGGCTCGGCCAGCGACTGCATCGCGAGGCACGCATCCCCGGCGCGCGCTTCCTCTCGATCGACGACGACCTCTCGGCCACGCCCAACGGCCGGAACGGGCGCCATCCGTTGCCGACGGTCGAGGCCTTCGCGGCGACGCTCGGACGGGCGGGCATCGGCAACGGGCACACCGTGGTCGTCTACGACCAGGGCAGCGCGATGTTCGTCGGTCGGCTCTGGTGGATGCTGCGCTGGGTCGGGCACACGGCGGTCCGTGTGCTCGACGGCGGCTTCGCCGCGTGGCAGAAAGCGGGTTTGCCGGTCGAGGCGGGCGAGCCGCCAGCGGCAGCCGCCACGGTCTTCACGCCTGGCGAACAACCGGCGATGCGCGTGACGGCCGACGCGCTCGCCGCCCGCCTCGCCGACCCGACCTTGCGCGTGGTCGATGCCCGCGCCCCGGAACGCTTCCGCGGCGAGGTCGAGCCGCTCGATCCGGTCGCAGGGCACATCCCGGGCGCGATCAACCGCCCGTTCGCAGCCAATCTGCGCGACGGACGCTTCAAGTCGGCCGAGGAACTGGCCGTGGAATGGCGCCGGGTTCTCGCCGGGCGGGATCCGGAGAACGTCATCCACTCGTGCGGCAGCGGCGTGTCAGCGCTCGCCAACATGCTGGCCATGGAGCATGCCGGGCTCTCCGGGAGCCGCCTGTACGCCGGCAGCTGGAGCGAATGGTCGAGCGACCCGGCGCGGCCAGTGGCGCAAGGGGGGTAGGCGGGGTGAGGAGACCAGCAGCTCTTTCGCGAGAGCGCCGCTTGCCGGGGCGTTGAAGCCGATTTTGCTAAAAGTCGACTTCCTGCCTTTTCGCTGTCGACGCCCCACGAAATAAGGCGTTGATACAGAAGCTGATGCCCGGAGAGTCCTTGTTCCAGAACTCCCGACGTCGCCGCGGGTCAACTGAATCGAATGCTTGGCGTTGATGCACCGGCGACCCACGCGCCAACTCACGCGTGGCTGGTCCCAGCGGCCAAACACGCGAGATGCGCCAGGGCGCCCACTCACCCATTCGATGGAGGATTCCACCATGTCCGCCACCCGTCCCTCGTTCAAGGCCCTGAGCGCCTCGCTCATGCTTGCGCTGCCGTTCGCTGCTGGCGTCCAGGCGCAATCCTTCAGTGACGTCGCTCAGGTCGTCTCAGCCACGCCGGTCTACGAGCGTGTCCGCGGCGCGCCGCAGCAGGAGTGCTGGAACGAGACCATCACGACGGACCGGCGCGTCCCCTCGGG
>CAZSTF010000258.1:0-1877 GCA_964609555.1 uncultured Alcaligenaceae bacterium
ACCGCAACGACCGTGGCGAGCGCGGCGATCGAGGTGACCGTGGCGATCGTCAGGACCGCAATCGAGGCGACCGCGAGGGCCGCAACGACAAGCGCGACCGCGATGCCCAGGGCGCACAGGGCGCGCCGGGTGGCAAGGGCCAGGATGCGCGCGGCGATCGCCGTCGCGAGGGGCCATCGAACGGCAAACCCCGTGACGAGCGGAGGGACGGCGGCCAGCGCTCACAGCGCGATGAACGCGATCAACGCGAGCCTCGCGCGGAACGTCCCCCCAAGGACACGCCGAGGGACACCGCAAAGGCTGCACCCGAGAGCCTGGGCGAAGCGGCATCCTCCGCGCAACCCGACAACCGCCCACAGCGCGAGCCGCGCGGCGACCGCCCGCGCCGTGACCGGGCAGAGCGTGGTGAGCGCGGCGAGCACAGGGAACGTCTGCCACGCGCAGATGCAGTGCAACCCGTGACCGGCGCAGCCGAGGCGGTGCCTCCGGTCGACGCAAGCGCGGGCGAGCCTGCCGACAGCGCCGCAGCCGGCATGCCCGGCGATGCTGCACGCGATCGCGTCGACGGCCGCAACTCGCGTCGCCGCGAAAGGTCGGATCGCCCGGAGCGGGGTGATCGCACCGACCGGCCGCCCCGGTCCGATCGACCCGCACGCGACGCGGCGGTTGCAGAACCAGCGTCCACTGCCGTGGTCCCCAGTGCCACGGATGCCGAATCCGTGGCGGCTGCACCGTCCGACGCCGCTCGGCCGACGCGACCGGAGCGCATGCAGCATGTTGAACGGCAGGAGCGCACAAACGTCGACATGACGCCCTTGTCAGTGGCACCTGCCGCACCGGCGAGCGAGAGCCCCGCGCGCCCACCGGCGCAACCGTTCCGCTTCGAGTTGCCGCCGGATGCGGGCATTCAACTCATGGAAACCCGTGTGCCGACGGCGGCCACCCCCGTGGAGGAGCCTGCGCCGCGTCTGGGACGCCAGCGCCCACCCAAGCCGCAGGTCTCCGAGGAGCCGATGCAGATGGTCGAGACGGCGCAGAAGTAACGTCGGCGCTCACGCACGACGATCAGGGCCCCGTTCGCGGGGCCCTTTTGTTTCCAGCCGAAGAGAACACACTCCACTGCTGCGCCCAAAAGCCCCTCGGCAATGTTTCGTCGGCGAGCCCATACCGCTCCGGAAGCGCCTTCTCGGACTGCACTGCCGTACCGAACAGATGGTCGATGAAGGCAAAGTGAGCCGCGTAGTTGCGGTCGATCGCTTCGCGGTCACTGCCGTGATGCCAGTGGTGAAACGCCGGCAGCACGATCACATGACGCAACCACTGCAGCGGACCCAGCCGCACACGCACGTTCGCGTGATTGAACACGGCCTGGAAGCCCACGATCACGATGTAGATGTCCACCGCGGCACGCGCGAAGCCCAACCACGCGAGTGCGGCGAGCACCGGCACACGGGTCAGGATCACCTCGATCACGTGCAGTCGTGAACCGGCCAGCCAGTCCATGACCTCGACCGAATGGTGGATCCGGTGCATGCGCCAGAGCCAGGGGATCTCGTGGAACGCCCGATGCACGCCGTACTGCACCAGATCGGCGACCAGCATGACGAGAAGCACCTGCGCAAAGAGCGGCACGGACTGCACGACGTCGGAAAGCCTCTGCCACGGCGCCTGAACAAGCGCATGCACTGCCGCATTGGTCGCAAGCAGCAAGACGCCCACCGACAGGTGATTGGCCGCGAAGTAGGCCAGATCCGTCTGCCACCCTGCGCGAAAGACCGGTTGCCCGGCGCGCAGCGGCCACAGCTTCTCGATGGCGATGAACAGGAGCGCCGAGAAGAACAGGTCGAGCACGAACCAGTCGAGTCCGATGTATGCGC
>CAZSTF010000259.1:0-1871 GCA_964609555.1 uncultured Alcaligenaceae bacterium
CGCGAGGTCTCCTCGAGACAGAAGCGCAGGCTCCGCGGCAGCTTCGCATCGAAGATCATGAGTTCGGCCACGCGCCGACCGTCGATCACGTCGCGGTAGGTGTCGCGGTAGGCTTCGAGCGCCGAGACCGACCGGAGCACTGCGGACAGGCGATAGTAGTCACCCTCCTGGTCGGGCCGCTCGCGGAAGTCCTCCGGGTCCTGCTGGGCGTACTTGACGTTGAGGATGCGCGCGGTGTTGTCGGCCCGTTCGATGAAGGTGCCGAGCCGCACGAAGTGATACGGCTGATCGCGTCGCGCGGTGGCGAAGGTGATGCCGCGGAAGAGGTGCGAGCGCTCCTTGACCCACTCGAAGAACTCGTTGCCGGTGAGCCGCGGGTCGGTCGTGCGGGCCCGGTCCTGGAGCGCGATCCAGGTGTCGTTGATGTTCTCCCACATCTCGCTCGTGATCGAGCCACGCACCGCGCGCGCGTTCTCGCGCGTGGCCTCGAGGCAGTTGCGGATTGAGGAGGGATGCTGCCGATCCCAGGCGAGGAAGGCGACGACGTTTTCGTAGGTGGGCGCAAGACCAGTGGCCGCGAACTCGGCCTGCGTCTCGGTGATGACGATCGGTGTCATCGCGCCGCCCGCATCCGCGCTCGGGTCGAGCATCGCGATCGACTGGGTCACATCGAGGATGCGCGCCATGTTCTCGGCCCGCTCGAGATAGCGACTCATCCAGTAGAGGTGGGAAGCTACACGCGAGAGCATCTCAGCGGCCCTCCTGCGCTTGGGTCGGGGCGTGGGCCTCACCCGCCGCCCCTGCGAGCGTCGGCGGCCGATCCGCCTCGGCGCCCGGTTCGGCGAGCACCCAGGTGTCCTTGGTGCCGCCGCCCTGGGACGAGTTGACCACGAGCGAGCCTTCGCGCAGCGCCACCCGCGTGAGCCCGCCGGGCACCATGCGCACCTCGCGCCCGGCGAGGACGAAGGGTCGCAGATCGATGTGCCTCGGCGCGATGCCGGATTCGACGAAGGTGGGGCAGGAGGAGAGCGTGAGCGTCGGTTGCGCGATGTAGTTGTCGGGGTTCGCGCGTACCTTCTCCGCGAAGGCTTCGATCTCGGCCGTGGTTGCGGCCGGGCCGACCAGCATCCCGTAGCCCCCCGCGCCGTGGACTTCCTTGACCACGAGATCCTTCATGTGGGCGAGCACATGCGAGAGGTCGGCCGCGCGGCGGCACTGCCAGGTGGGTACGTTCTCGAGGATGGGCTCCTCGTCGAGGTAGAAGCGGATCATCTCCGGCACGTAGGGATAGATCGACTTGTCGTCCGCCACCCCGGTGCCGATCGCGTTCGCGATGACCACATTGCCCTTGACGTAGGCCTCGAAGAGGCCCGGCACCCCGAGCACCGAGTCTGGCCGGAAGGCGAGCGGGTCGAGGAAGACATCGTCGATGCGCCGGTAGATCACGTCCACCCGCTGCGGACCGCCGGTCGTGCGCATGTAGACGGTGCCGTCCTTCACGAAGAGGTCTTGCCCTTCGACCAGTTCGATGCCCATCTGCTGGGCGAGGAAGGTGTGCTCGAAGTAGGCGCTGTTGTAGCGCCCCGGCGTGAGCAGTGCGACCGTCGGATCGTCGAGCGGACTCGCCTCCCGCAGCGTCTGCAGGAGGAGCGCCGGGTAGTGCTCCACCGGGCGCACCGCCTGACGGAGGAACAGCTCGGGGAAGAGCCGCATCATCATCTTGCGGTTCATGAGCATGTAGCTCACGCCGGAGGGCACGCGCAGGTTGTCCTCGAGCACGTAGTAGCGGCCGTCGCTGTTGCGGACGATGTCGACGCCGGTGATCGCGACGTAGGTGTCATGCGGCACCTTGACGCCGAGCATCTTGGTCT
>CAZSTF010000260.1:0-1858 GCA_964609555.1 uncultured Alcaligenaceae bacterium
TCAAGGCCGGCGAGCGGGCGCTCCGCGATTTCCTCTACTCGAACCTGCTGCCGGACGCAGCGCGTCAGGCGGGGGCGCTGCTCGATCGCCTGCGGGCCAATGCGCGGGGCCTGGGCGAGGTTGCCATCGCCGTCATCGTCGCCGACCTGCTCGTGAAGACGCTTGCGATTCACGTCGCGTTCGACCGCATCTTCCGGGCCGGGGCACGGGGCTTCATGGGACATGTCCGCGGCGCGCTCGTGCTGCTCGTCGCCATTCCGGTGCTGGTCGGCGGCCTCTACTGGCTCCTGCGGTTCATCGAGCGCCTCCTGCTGCGCGCGATGCCTGCGAGCAAGGCCTGGCTCGACCCGGCCTTCGAGCCCATCGCGATCGGCATTCCGCTCGTGCTCGCGCTCGCCTTGCTCTATCGCTACGTCCCTCAGGGGGTGCGTAGCTGGCGGGCGCCGTTCGCGGCCGCACTCGTCGTCGCAGTCGCGCTCGAAGCGGTCCGCTGGGGGCTTTCGGCGTATGTGGCGAATCTTGCCGCGCTCCGATCGCTCTACGGCACGGCCATCGCGGTGCCGGTCTTCCTTGCGTCGCTGTTGGCCACCTGGGCGCTCGTGTTGCTCGGCGCGGCGCTCGTGGCCGAGCGCTTCGGCGGCGGGCGCGGGCGATCCGGACGGGGCTGACACGCAGGACACCGGGCACCCATGATCACGGAAGCCTTCCTGCGCGCCGGCCAGATGCTGGTCGAGGCCGACCGCGAATTGCTCGAGATCGTCGCGCGATCGCTGCAGGTCAGCGTGCTGGCGACGATCTTCGGGGCGTTGATTGGCCTGCCGCTCGGTGCCTGGGCTGCGGTATCCCGGCATCGTTTCCGTGGCATCGTCATCGTGCTGCTCAATGCGGCGATGGCCCTGCCGCCGGTCGTGGTGGGGCTCACGGTCTACCTTCTCCTCTCCCGGAGCGGTCCGCTTGGCGCGCTTGGCTGGTTGTTCACGCCTGCGGGCATGGTGCTCGCGCAGACGATCCTGATCGCACCGATCATCGCGGCATTGACGCGCCAGACCGTCGAAGACGCCCACGAGGTCTACCGCGACTGGTTTCGATCGCTCGGGCTTTCCGCGGCCCACCAGGTGCGCACGCTGCTGTTCGAGGTCCGGCGTTCGCTCGCGGTAGTGCTGCTCGCCGGCTTCGGCCGGGCCATTGCCGAGGTGGGGGCGGTCATGATGGTGGGCGGCAACATCGCCGGCGAGACCCGCGTGATGACCACGGCGATTGCGCTCGAGACCGCCAAGGGCGACCTGCCGCTGGCGCTCGGCCTTGGTGTCATCCTGCTTGGCGTGGTGATCGTGGTCAACATCGCTGCGCACCTGCTTCGCGCGTGGGTGGAGCGTCAGCATGGCGCCTGAGTCGGCGCGGCATCGGGATGCACGCATCGTCGTGCTCGATCAAGCGAGCGTGACTGCTGCGGCGAGGACGCTGCTCGACGGGGTGTCGTTCGAAGCGAGGGTCGGTGATCGCATCGCGGTGCTGGGTGCGAATGGCGCCGGCAAGACCACACTCCTTCGGCTGATTCACGGCCTCGAGCGCGCGACGACGGGCCGGGTGGAGGCGCCACCGACGGGCGAGCAGGCCTTTCTCTTCCAGCGGCCGGTGCTGCTCGGCCGGAGCGTGCGCGAGAACATCCGCTTCGCGCTGGCTGCACGCGCGAAGGTCGGTTCAGCCGTTGATGCCCAGGTGACCCATGCCTTGGCGGCATGCGGCCTCGAGGGGCTCGCGGACCGCCCGGCACGTCGTCTTTCGGCGGGGGAGCAGCAGCGCGTGGCGATTGCGCGTGTCTGGGCGGACGCCGGCGAACTCGTCCTCGCGGACGAAC
>CAZSTF010000261.1:0-1839 GCA_964609555.1 uncultured Alcaligenaceae bacterium
GAGCCCTTGTCGGTCAGCTCGCCCGCATCGAGGCTCGGCGGTTCGGCGAGGAGGGCGATGCGCAGCACGCGGCTTGCGCTGCCGCTCGCCTCGGCTGCGAGACGCTCAAGGACGCTCGTGAAGTGCGCGCGAACCGCCGGGTGCCGGACAGCCTCGTCGAGCGGTGCGCCACCCGCGAGTTGCCGGAGGGCCGGCGTCGGAAAGAGCAGCGCGCCCACCTCGTCGCGGTTGAGTCCCGTGATGACCGCATCCTGAACATACGGCGCAAACGCGGCCACGAGCCGGGTCCGGAGCGGGCCGACGCTCACGAACGTGCCAGTGGCGAGCTTGAAGTCCTCGGCGGTGCGGCCATCGAAACGCAAACCGAGTCGGGGTGTGGACGGGTCGATCCAGGCCACGGCATCCCCCGAGACGAAGAAGCCCTCCTCGTCGAAGGCCGCGCGCGTGGCCTCCGGCATGCGCCAGTAGCCCGGCGTGACATTCGGGCCGCGATAGGCGAGCGCGAGCTTGCCGTCGATGGGGGTGAGCTTGATCTCCAGTCCGGGGGCCGGCAGGCCGACGTCCCCGGAGCGGATCTCCGGCCCCGGCGGGAAGAGCGCGAACGGCGCGGTCTCGGTCATGCCGAGCCCGGTGCCGATCACGATGCGCTCGCCGACCGTTTCTTCGGCGATGCGATGCAGGCGGTCCCAGACGGGCTGGGCGAGCGAGGCCCCTGCGTAGAACATGAGACCGACGCGGGAAAGGAACTGCTTGCTCAGCGCGGGATCGGCCTCGAGCGCGTCGGCGAGCAGCCCGAAGCCGATCGGCACGTTGAAGTAGACGGTGGGCGCAATCTCGCGCAGGTTGGCCACCGTGCGCGCAAAGTCCTGCGGTGTCGGGCGACCGTCATCGATGTAGAGCGTGCCGCCGTGCCAGAGCACGAGCCCGAAATTGTGGTTGCCACCGAACGTGTGATGCCAGGGCAGCCAGTCGAGCAGCACCGGCGGTTCATGCCCGAGATCCGGCAGGCCCTGGGCGAGCTGCTGCTGATTGGCGCAAAGCATGCGGGCGGTGTTGATGACTGCCTTCGGGGCTTGGGTGGAGCCACTCGTGAAGAGGAACTTGACGATCGTGTCCAGCCCCAGCGCAGCGCGCGCCGCGTCCACCCGTGCGTCGGGCGGTGCGTCCAGGAGCCGCGCCCAGGGGGTCACGGCGCGATGCGGCAGCTCGCCAGTCACCGCGACCACTTCCACGTCCGTGGGCACGCAGGCATGCAGTGCAGCCGCGAAGGCGTCAGCGTCCTGCACGAACACGAGACCGGGCGTGAGCACGCCCAGCACCTGCCCGAGGCGTGCGTGATCACGGCTCGCGAGCGAATAGGCGGGCGAGATCGGCGCAAACGGGATGCCCGCGTGCATGGCCCCGAGCGCGAGAAGGGCGTGCTCGAGCGAGTTGCCCGAGAGGATCGCGATCGGCTGAACGGCGCTGAGCCGTCGCGTGAGGAGGGCCTGGGCGATCGCGCGTGCGCTCGCGAGCCCCTCCGCGTAGGTGATGCACCGCCAGTCGCCGCGGGTGCCGCCGGGCGTTCGGCGACGCTCAGAGAGAAAGATCCGGTCGGGTGTCGTGCGTGCCCAGTGTTCGAGGCGGTCGAGCAGACTCACGGGGTGGGGGTCGAGAGGCACCGGCGAGTGTGCGTAGGTGGCGCCGTCGCGGGTTTCGACCACGATGTCGCGCACGCCGAAGGTGAACGGCCGGTAGCGGGCCGTGTTCATCGATCGTGGGGCTCCTCGCCCGGGGCGGGACGGGCGACCTTGGCAGCGCGTCCCTCGAGGAACGCGTGCAGCCGGGCCTTGGCCTCGG
>CAZSTF010000262.1:0-1828 GCA_964609555.1 uncultured Alcaligenaceae bacterium
CCTGCGCGCCCGGGGCCCCGCAGGACGCAGTCGATCAGATGTTCTTCAGGGAGCCTTTCGGCAGGAGCGCGCTCACGGCGCTCCGCTGGACGGCGAAGGTCGTGCCGCCCGCAGTTTCGAGCGAGACATAGTTCTCGTCGAGTTTCGTGATCTTGCCGACGATGCCGCCGGCGGTGACGATCTCGTCGCCCTTCTGCAGGGCCTCGATCATCGCCCGCTGCTCCTTGACGCGCTTCTGCTGCGGCCGGATCAGGAGAAAGTAGAAGACGACGAAGATGGCGATCATCGGCAAGAGCGAGAGCCATTCGTTGCCGGTGGCGCCCCCGGCGGCCTGGGCGTAGGCGGTTCCGATCATGTGTGCGTGTTCCTGTGGCGTCCGACGTCGCGCGCGGCGGCCGATCGTTCGGATCAGCGGAGCGCGGCCATCGGAAAGAGACTGAATCCAGCCAAATTGGGGTCAATCGAGCATTTTACGAGCCCCCTGTGCCTCGCTGTGACGCGCCCATGTCCCACAGTGGTGCCCAGCGCACGGCGATCTCGAGATCAGCCTGCGGCTTCAACCGCGCGATCGGCATGGAACTGCCGCTCGAACTTGGCAAAGCGTCCGGCTTCAATCGCCTCGCGCATCTCGCGCGCGAGCGTGAGGTAGTAGTGGAGGTTGTGGATCGTGTTGAGCATCGCCCCCAGGATTTCGCCGGTGCGATGCAGGTGGTGAAGATAGGCCCGGCTGAAGTTGCGGCAGGTGTAACAGGCGCAGGAGGCATCGAGCGGCCGCGGATCGTCGCGATGACGCGCATTCTTCAGCTTCACGTCGCCGTAGCGGGTGAACAGCCAGCCGTTTCTGGCGTTCCGTGTGGGCATGACGCAATCGAACATGTCGATGCCGTGGCCCACGGCGTAGACGAGATCCTCTGGCGTTCCGACGCCCATCAGGTAGTGCGGCTTGTCGGGCGGCAGTCGCGGGCCGATGAAGTCGAGCACCTTGTGCATCTCCTCCTTGGGCTCACCGACCGACAACCCACCGACCGCAATGCCATCGAAGCCGATCGCCATGAGCCCGGCGAGCGAGCGCTCACGCAAGGCCGTATGCACGGTGCCCTGCACGATGCCGAAGAGCGCATTCGGATTGCCGAGCCGTTCATGCTCGGCCTTCGAGCGCGCTGCCCAGCGCAGGCTCATCTCGAGCGAGCGTTCGGCTTCGGCCACGGGCACATCCCAGGGCGTGCACTCGTCGAGTTGCATGACGATGTCCGAGTCGAGCGCGTGCTGGATCTGCATTGACACCTCGGGCGAGAGAAACAGCCTATCGCCGTTGATCGGGGAGGCAAAGTGCACCCCCTCTTCGGTGATCTTGCGCAACTCGCCCAGGGACCAGACCTGGAAGCCGCCCGAATCGGTGAGGATCGGCCCCGACCAGCCCATGAAGCGGTGCAGCCCGCCAAACTGCCGCACGATCGCCGTGCCCGGCCGAAGCCACAGGTGAAACGTGTTGCCGAGGATGATCTGGGCACCCACCTCGGTGAGCGCCGCGGGCGTCATGGCCTTGACCGTGCCGTAGGTGCCCACGGGCATGAAGATCGGGGTTTCGACCACGCCGTGCGCGAGCGTCAGCCGCCCCCGGCGGGCGTGGCCATCCTGGGCGAGCAACTCGAACTTCATGCGTCCGCCTTTCGCGCAAGCAGCATTGCATCGCCATAGCTGAAGAACCGGTAGCGCTCACGCACCGCATGCGCGTAGAGCGCACGAACTTCCTCGTAACCGGCAAAGGCCGAGACGAGCATGAGCAGCGTGGATTTGGGCAAATGGAAGTTCGTGATCATCAGGTCCA
>CAZSTF010000263.1:0-1802 GCA_964609555.1 uncultured Alcaligenaceae bacterium
CGGCGCTGGGACGCCCGACTCATCGTCGAGCTCACCGAGTCCCCCACGCTCGTGCCCACCGACCAACTAGGCGCGGCGATGCGGGCGATCGCGGGTTTTGGCGCCGGCATCGCGCTCGATGATTTCGGCTGTGGCACCTCCTCACTCGAGCGCCTGGTGCAGTTTCCGGTCGAGCGGCTCAAGCTCGAGCGGTTTCTGGTCGCAGACGTCGACGAGGACCGCGAGCGCCGCCACGTGGTGCAGGCGGTGCTTTCCCTCGCGCGCTCGCTGTCGATGCGCGTGACGGCCGAGGGAGTGGAGCGTGATGGGGAACTTGCCACGCTCCAGGAACTCGGAACGCATGAAGTGCAGGGCTTCCTCCTCGGTCGACCCGCACTGCCGCACTGACGGCGACGCTCGACAGTCCGTGTTCAGGCGTCCTCGCCGCGGGGCGGCAGCCCGGCGGTGCCGGTGAACGGCGTCCTGCCGACGGCACGCCGCGCGGTGCTGCGCATAATCGGAATCAATCTCAGGTCATCGCCAGGTCATGAACAAAGCGATTTACGGGGCCATCGTCGCCTTGCTCGGAGCCATTCTCGGCGCGGGAGCGGTGTACTTTTCGGGGCTGATGCGCGGTGGCGCGAGTGCCGCTGCCACGCCTGCTGCGCCGGCACCTTCGGCATCGGGGCCTGTGGCAGGAGCTGCGCGCGCCGATGCGAAAGCCGATGCGAAGGGTGACGCCAAGGGTGACGCGAAAGGCGATGCCAAGGCGAATGCCGCGGCTCAAGGCGGCGCTCCGGCGGCTACGGTCGGCAAGGCCGGCGGTCCACCCGCGGGTGGACCGCCCCCAGCACCGGTGGAGATGGGCAAGCCCGAGCGCGTCGAGTGGCCACGCACCGTCGTCGCCGTCGGCACCTTGCGCTCGGATGAATCGATCATGGTGCGCTCCGAGCTTTCCGGCCGGATCCAGGAGCTGGGCTTCCGTGAGGGCCAGCCGGTGCGCAAAGGGCAGCTCCTCGTTCGGCTGGACGACAGTGTGACCCGGGCCGAACTCGAGCAGGCGAAGGCCAACCTGCGGCTGGCGAAGGCCAAGTTCGATCGCGCGGTGGAGCTGCGCGAGCGCAACTTCATCTCGTCGCAGGCCAAGGACGAAGCCGAAAATGCACTCAAGGTGGCTGAAGCCAACGTCCGCCTGATCGAAGCGCGGCTTGCACGCTTCACGATCGAGGCGCCGTTCGCAGGAACGGTGGGCCTGCGGGCGGCGAGCGTCGGCGACTACATCAAGGACGGCCAGGACATCGTGAATCTCGAGAAGACCGACCCGATCAAGGTCGACTTCAAGGTCCCGGAACTCTTCCAGTCGAAGGTCCGCGTCGGCCAGCAATTGGTGGTCACGTTCGACGCACTGCCCGGGCGCAACTTCAACGGCACGGTCTATGCGGTCAATCCGCAGCTCGATGCCGCGGGCCGTGCGGTGGTCCTCCGCGCCCAGATGACCAATCGCGACGGGAGCCTGAAGCCGGGCATGTTCGCCCGCGTGCGGCTCGCGCTGGGAGAGTCGGGCGAGACGCTCGCGCTGCCCGAACAGGCGGTGTTCATGCAAGGCGAGGAGCAGGTTCTCTATCGCGTGGTGGATGGTCGTGCGGTGCGCACGAAGGTTGAGGTCGGCCAACGTCGCGAAGGCAAGGTCGAGATCCTGCAGGGTGTGAGCGCGGACGACGCCGTGGTGATCGCGGGCTGGCAACGCCTGCGCGACGGTGCGGCGGTCCGGCCAGCGGGTGGCGGTGGCGCGGCGCCGACCAAGGCGGCCGGACCCGCGGGGC
>CAZSTF010000264.1:0-1787 GCA_964609555.1 uncultured Alcaligenaceae bacterium
CAAGTCATCTAACTCATCTAGATGAGTTGTATGTTTCGAACGATAGCAAATCGGCAGGAGATTGCAAGCGGTGAAGATCGTCATCACGGAGTTCATGGATGAATCCGCCGTCGCGCGGCTCGGCACGCATTTCGGTGCCGCCGCGATCCACTATGGCCCCGACCTCGTGGATCAGCCGGAACGGCTCGCAGCACTCGCAGCCGATGCCGATGCGCTGATCGTGCGCAATCGCACGCAGGTTCGCGGGGCACTCCTCGCCGCGGCGCAGCGCTTGCGCGTGGTGGGTCGGCTGGGGGTCGGTCTCGACAACATCGACGTTCCCGAGTGCGAACGGCGTGGCATTCGCGTGATTCCGGCCACGGGTGCGAATGCGCTCGCCGTGGCGGAGTACGTCATCACTGCGATCCTGATGCTGCGCCGGGCAAGCTTTCAGTCGAGCCGCGAGGTGGCCCAGGGGGGCTGGCCTCGCAATCGCCTGTCGATGGGCCACGAGATTGCAGGCGCAACGCTGGGCTTGGTCGGTTTCGGCAGCATCGGGCAGTTGACAGGCCGGCTTGCGCGCGCGCTCGGAATGCGCGTCATCGCCCACGACCCCGGGCTGCCCGCCGATCATCCGGCGTGGCGAGAGGTTGCGGCACGCGTCGAACTCGACCGACTGATCGCCGACGCCGATGCGGTCAGCCTGCACGTGCCGCTCATCGACGCGACACGCAACCTGTTCGACTCAGCACGTCTTTCCGCGATGAAGCGAGGCGCCATCCTGGTCAACACCGCGCGGGGGGGCATCGTCGACGAACTCGCACTCGCCGAGGCTCTGCGACGTGGCCACCTCGGTGGCGCGGCGCTCGATGTCTTCGCGACCGAACCGCTGCCCGTTGCAGCACACTTCGAGGACTGCCCCAACCTCATCCTGACCCCTCACATCGCAGGTGTCTCGGCGGAGGCGAATGTCCGCGTCTCGTCGATGATCGCGGAGGCCGTCATCGACGCGCTCGGAGGGCCGACGCGATGAGCCGCGTGTCCGTCGCTGACCTCGAGGCACTCGCGATGCAGGCGCTCGTCGCCGCCGGGGCCTCGGCTGATGCGGCGTCGTCGACCGCCCGTGGGCTCGTCTACGCGGACGCGCAGGGCACCGCATCCCACGGCGTCTCCCGGGTGCCTCAGTACGCGGGGCATCTTCGCGTGGGTCGCATCGATGGCCGTGCCGTCCCGCGCATCGCGCACGTCAAGGGGGCCGTCGCCATCGTCGATGCAGCCGACGGCCTGGCTTGTCCGGCCTGTGATCTGGCGGTCACCCATGCGATCGAGACTGCCCGATCGCAGGGCGTCGCCTTCGTGGCGGTACGCAACAGCTATCACTTCGGCGCGGCGATCTACCACTTGGAAGCAGTCGCCCGCGCCGCAATGGTCGGGCTCGCGTTCTCGAATTCGCCCGCAGCCATCGCCGCGGCCGGTGGCGCGCGTCCGCTCTTCGGCACCAACCCGATCGCTGCAATCTTTCCGCGCTCCGAGGGCGATCCACTGGCCATCGACCTCGCCCTGTCCGAGGTTGCACGCGGCAAGCTCATGGTGGCGGCCAAGGCGGGCCAGCCCATCCCCTTGGGCTGGGCACTCGATGAACACGGGCACCCCACCACCGACGCCGCGCGCGGGCTCAAAGGCTCG
Source organism: uncultured Alcaligenaceae bacterium (assembly GCA_964609555.1). Taxonomy (GTDB): domain Bacteria; phylum Pseudomonadota; class Gammaproteobacteria; order Burkholderiales; family Casimicrobiaceae; genus Casimicrobium. Next base: position 1,666 of record CAZSTF010000264.1, read on the forward strand.
ATGGCCGCCCTTGGCGCGGGAACGGGCAGCGCCAAGGGCGTGATGCTGGCGCTCATGGTGGAACTGCTCGTGACCACGCTTTCGGGTGCCCGCTTCGGCTTCGAGGCGGACTCCTTCTTCGA
>CAZSTF010000265.1:0-1751 GCA_964609555.1 uncultured Alcaligenaceae bacterium
CCGATCTGCCGATGCTGCCCGCGGAGTTCGCCTCACCCGTGTTCGGGCGCTGAACTGCGGCGCGCCCCGCGGAGTCGCGCGATCAGCGCAACCACGGTCAGCACGACCCCGCCCGCAATCGCGCCGACCACGAGATCCGCGAGCAGACCGACGGCCCCGACCGCGGCGCCCGAAAGGCCACTCGTCATGGCCTCGATCGCGTGGTGCAGCGCCGGCCAGGCGTGCGTCAGGATGCCGCCGCCCACCGTGAACATCGCGAGCGTGCCAACGACGGAAAGCACGCGCATGAGCCAGGGCATGGCCGAAACGAGGGTGCGCCCCACGCGCTGGGCCAGCGCCCCGGGTCGTCGCTGGAGCCAGAGCCCGACGTCGTCCAGCTTGACGATGCCCGCAACGAGACCGTAGACGCCAATCGTCATGGCGATCGCCACCACGGCCAGCGTGATCACTTGGGTCGCGAGGCTCGCCTTCTCGATGGCGCCGAGCGCAATCACGATGATCTCGGCCGAGAGGATGAAATCGGTGCGGATGGCGCCCTTGATCTTCGCCCGCTCGTGCGCCATCACCTCGGCTTCGCTCGTGGCCACGGCCTGTCGAAGCGCCGCATGCTGCGCTTCATCCTCGCTCTTCGAGTGCAGGATCTTGTGGGCGATCTTTTCCGCACCCTCGAAGCAGAGGAAGAGGCCGCCCACGACCATGAGGGGCAGGATCGCCCAAGGCGCAAAGGCCGCAAGCACGAGCGCGGCCGGCACGAGGATCAGCTTGTTGACGAAGGAGCCTTTCGCCACGGCCCAGACCACGGGCAGCTCGCGCGCAGCGCGCATGCCGGTCAGTTGCTCGGCGTTGACCGCGAGATCGTCGCCGACGATGCCGGCCGTCTTCTTCGCCGCCATGCGCGTCATGAGCGCGACGTCGTCGAGAACGGTGGCGATGTCATCGAGAAGCGCGAGCAGGGATGCGCCGGCCATGATGGGGTTACCTCTTGAGTGTGGAAATGTGAGGTTCGCTCATGTACCCCGCGCTCTGCATCTCGGTCAGGCGCGAGGCCGTCCGTGCGAACTCCGCGAGCACGCGCCGCGTGTCGCCGTCGCGCGTCGTCTCCTCGATGCGGGCGATCTCCTCGAGCGGTGCCGCCGCCGAAAGGATCAGTTTCACGCGATGGTCGTAGAGCACATCGACGAGCAGGGTAAAGCGTCGGATCACGTTGGCGTCCACGGTCGCAAGGCGCGGCACATCGGAGAGGATCAACGTGTGATGCGCTTGCGCGAGCTCGAGATAGTCGAGCTGCGATCGCGGCGTCTCGCAGAGCGTGGCAAAGGTGAACCAGACCACGCCCTCGCCGCGGCGGACGACCGGCACGTCACGCTCCAGCAGCCGGATCGTACGCTCGGGCAAGGGCTTGACCACGAGACTTGCGAACGTGCGCTCGAGCGCCTCGGTCGCCGCGGCGTCCGCCGGCCAGTGATAGACCCGCTCGCGCTCGAGCGTCCGTCGGCGGTAGTCCACCCCGGCGTCGACTTCGAGCACGTCCATCCTCGCGAGGATCAGGTCGATCGTCGGCAGGAAGTTCTGCCGCTGCAGGCCGTCGGGATAGAGCCCGCTCGGCGGATAGTTCGAAGTCATCACGAACACGACCCCGAGATCGAAACAGTTGGAAAGCAACCGCCCGAGGATCATCGCATCCGCGATGTCCGACACATGGAACTCATCGAAGCAGACGAGCCGATACCGCTCGGCGATGCGCTCGGCGA
>CAZSTF010000266.1:0-1724 GCA_964609555.1 uncultured Alcaligenaceae bacterium
TGGTGGACACCTACCTCTCTCATCCGGACGCCGCCGTGCGCAAGGAGGCCGAGGAGGAGGTCGCGCTCCTCACGCCGATCGTCAAGGCCTTCATTACTGACAATGCGTGGATTGCGACGTCCCACTGCCTGCAGGTCTTCGGCGGCCACGGTTACATCGCCGAGTGGGGCATGGAGCAGTTCGTGCGCGACGCCCGGATCAACATGATCTACGAGGGCACGAACACGATCCAGTCGCTCGACCTGCTCGGTCGCAAGGTGCTCGGCAACAAGGGGGCCACGCTCAAGAAGCTGGGCGAGAAGGTCGAAGCCTTCGCCGAGTCCTGCGAAGGCGACGCCCGCATGGCCCCGTTCATCGAACCGCTGCTCAAGGCGGCCGAACTCTGGGCCACGCTGACCTTCGAAATCGGTGCCGAAGCGCAGAAGAATCCCGACGTCGTCGGCGCTGCGGCCGTCGACTACATGCGGGTTGCCGGCCACACGGTGTTTGCCTACTGGCTCGCCCGGTCGGCGAAAGTGGCCTTCGACCGGCTCGACTCGGGCGATGACTTCTACAAGGCAAAGATCGAGACCGCGCGGTTCTACTTCGCCAAGCTGCTGCCGGAGATCGAGAGCTGCGCGGCCACGGCACGCGCGGGTCTGGCGCCCCTCATGGAGACCGAGCACGCCCTGGCTTGAGGCCGGTGCCTGCGGTTCTGCGCGGCCGAACCCGTAAGGGGTCGGCGCTTTTCAGGCGGTGTCCGACCCGCTATGGTTATGACTCTGTCATTGCCACGTGTTCGGATCGCTCGTGCATCGCCTCGCTCATCTGTTCTCTTCCGCCGTGCTCGCTGCCCTGATCGCGGCACCGGTCGCCGACGCCCTCGCCCAGGGCGGTGAGCGTTTCCGCACCTTCTGGCGCGGCCAGTGGGTCGACTATGTCGAGGTCGGCGATTACGCGATCACCGAGGGCGACATCATCATCGGCCACAAGGACGAGGTTCGCGCCTGGCGCGAGGCAGTCGAGCGTGGTCAGGCCCAGATGGCCGAGACACTCAAGGGGCTGGCGATCGACAGCGCGACACGGCTCTGGAACGTGCGCGACGCCGGCGTGGTGCTCATCCCCTACACGATCGACGCCGGAAACGCGACCAACATCAACGGCGCAGTCAACGAGATGAACCGCCTCATGGCGGGCGTGGTGCGCTGGATTCCGCGCACTGCGGAGGCCGACTACGTGGCCTTCAACCTGACCTCGGCCAACAGCGGCGCCTGCGCCTCGTTCGTAGGCCGCCGCGGCGGCAAGCAGGACATCACGGGGGACCCGGAATGTGGCGTGGGCACGCTCGTGCACGAGATGGGGCATGCCATGGGCCTCTGGCACGTGCAGCAGGATGCACGCGCCGCCGCGTTCGTCGATCTGCGGCTGTCTGCCATGGATGCAGCGAAGCGCAGCAACAACCAGCCCATCTTCGCCACGCGCACCTTCGGCGGCTACGACTACGCGTCGAACATGCATTACTCACGTACGTCGTTTCCCGCGTCCTCAGGCGAGCGCATCACGCTCGAGACCAAGCCGCCGGGGATCGACGTCGGATCGAGCACGCTCTCGCCTGCGGACATCGACACGCTGCTCCGTCTTTACGGCGGTGCGCCGACGCGCACGACGATCCACACCAATCCGAGCGGACTGCGGGTCATCGTCAACGGCACGCCGGTGACCACGCCGGCGACGTTCGACTGGCC
>CAZSTF010000267.1:0-1718 GCA_964609555.1 uncultured Alcaligenaceae bacterium
ACGTGCTCGTGCGCGACGTGGAGCCGATGCTCGGGCCGATCCTCTTTCTGCTGACGTTTCTCGCGCCGATCCAGTTCGCGCTCGAGATCCTGCCCGAGACCATCCGCCCGCATCTGTGGTGGAACCCGTACACGTGGGTGGTCGAGCGCTTCCACGGCGCCTACCTGCTCGGCGAGACCGCGCCCGCCTGGGGTGATCTCGCTCTCGTCGCAGGCGGCGCGCTCTTTGCGCTCGCGGGTTACGCGATCTTCCGGCGGATTGCGCCGCACGTGGACGATTACCTGTGAGCGCAGCCGTGAACCCATCCGCCGCCGCACCGCTGCTCGAAGTGCAGGGCCTCGCCAAGGTGTTTCCGCGCGCGACGCGAAGCGCGGGGCTCCGCGCGCTCGGCCGCCTGCTCCTGAGTGGGCGCAGCCTGGGCCCCGGCGAAGGCTTCTCCGCGCTCGAGGGCATCGATTTCACGGTCTCGCGCGGAGAGTCCTTTGCGCTCGTCGGCGAGAACGGCGCCGGCAAGTCCACCCTGCTCAAGCTCATCGCCGGCGTGCTTCAGCCCTCGGCGGGCACGGTCGTGCGGCACGGCACGGTGGGTGCGCTGCTTGAACTCGGTGCCGGCTTTCATGCCGATTACACCGGGCGCGAGAACCTGAAGCTCGCCGCCGCGCTGCAGGGCCTGACCGGCGCTGCGTTTGAGGCGAAGCTCCCGGAGATCATTGCCTTCGCCGACATCGGCGACTACATCGACGAGCCGGTCAAGCACTACAGCTCCGGCATGGTGGTGCGCCTGGGCTTCGCGCTCGTCACTGCGCTTCGGCCCGACCTGCTCATCACCGACGAGGTGCTCGCGGTCGGGGATGAGTCCTTCCAGCAGAAATGCATCGCCTGGATCGAGCGCTACCTCGCCGACGGCGGCACGCTGCTCCTCGTCTCGCACTCGCTCTACCACGTGCGCAAGCTCACCCAGCGCGCGCTCTGGCTCGACCACGGCCGCATGCGCCTCATTGGCAGCGCGAACGATGTCGCGCTCGCCTATCAGGCATTCCACGAAGAGAAGCAGGCGCGGGCGAAGGGGCTGGCCGTGGCACAGGACGGCGCGCCGGGGGCGCAGGCCGCCGGCGAACCGCTCACGCCCTACGCCGTGATCGAGCTTTCGATCCGGGACGTCGGCCCCGACGGGGCGCGGGTCGGCGGACGGCTCTGGAGCCGCGACGGCCGGCGGCCGCAAGTCACGGTCGGCATCGTGCGCGCCGACGGCACACCGGTCTACGGCACGACGAGCGAGATCGAGGGCATCGCGCTCGCCGCCGACGGCGATAACCATTGGCGGTTTGCGCTCACTTTCACGGATTGGCGCCTGCTGCCAGGGGGCTACCGGCTCCGCGCGCACGCGCTCGACCCTGAGGGGCTGCGTCTCTTCGACACCGTCGAGCGGGAATTCATGGTCGGCGGTGCCACGCGCGAGCTGGGCTTCGTGCGGCTGCCACATCGCTGGGAGGACTGACAGCTTTTTGCTGAACGCGCCATCGCATGGGGCGTTTGCTGGCAATATGCATGAAGTCGACTTTCCGTGAAATCGACTCCCAAGCCGCATTGAACAAGGCGTTCCATTGTCGAGCCGTGAGTCGTTGTGACCGGTTTCGCAAACGCATTGCTGCATTGCACAAAGAATCGACCGCTGCCTATAATCAAGGGCTTTGCTGAAAAAGGCGGCGGCTCACTCG
>CAZSTF010000268.1:0-1712 GCA_964609555.1 uncultured Alcaligenaceae bacterium
CAGCCGGTGGACATCCGCGCGCTCTGCGCCGGCAAGCGCGTGGTCATCTTCGGTCTGCCCGGAGCCTACACGCCCACCTGCTCGGCCGCGCATGTGCCGGGCTATCTCAAGCACCACGACGCGCTCCGCGCGAAGGGCGTGGATGCCATCGTCTGCATGGCGGTCAACGACGGCTTCGTCATGGGGGCCTGGGGCCGCGCGCTCGGCGTCGGCGACAAGATCCGCATGCTCGGCGACGGCTCGGCCGCGTTCACGAAGGCGCTCGGGCTCGAACTCGACCTGACCGCCAAGGGCATGGGCGTGCGCTGCCAGCGCTTCTCGCTCCTGGTCGAAGACAACGTGGTCAAGCAGGTCAACGTCGAAGGGGTGGGGCCCGCCAATTGCTCGTTCGCCGAGGCGATGCTCGAGCAGCTCGGCTGAACCCGGAGGCCCGAACGCGTGAGCGCCCTCCCCACCGACCGCGAGCTCGCGCTTCGCGTGATCCCGATGCCCTCGGATGCCAATGCGAATGGCGACATCTTCGGCGGCTGGCTCATGTCGCAGGTGGACCTGGCCGGGAGCATCCCCGCGGCCCGCCGCGCGCGCGGGCGCATCGCCACGGTCGCGGTGTCGTCCTTCCTGTTCAAGCATCCGGTGCAGATCGGCGACGTGGTGAGCTTCTACACGCGCGTGGCCAAGACGGGCCGCACCTCGATCACGATCGATGTCGAGGCGTATTCCGAGCGGCGGCAGGGCAGCGAAGTCGTGAAGGTGACCGAGGCGGTCCTCACCTACGTTGCGATCACGCCCGACGGTCGGCCGCGCGAGCTGCCGCCGGAAACGGACACGCTCGTGGCATGAGTCGCCTCGGGCGCGCGCCCTCGGTGGCGGCGCGGGCGGCGCTCGCCGCACTCGCGGTCCTCTGCGCCGGGACGGCGACCGGCACCGAGACGCCTGAGGGCGCGCGGATCGAGATCCCGGCGCCCCAGCTCGGGATGCGTCCCCTGCCCGTGCTCGTCTACACCCCGCCCAAGAGTGCGCCGGAGCCGCGCCCGGCGGTCATCCTGCTGCACGGCTGCGGCGGCGTGGGCCGTGATGACCGGCCCAACGCCCGCCATGCGATGTGGCGCGACTGGCTGCTCGAGCGCGGCTTCATGGTCGTCTTCCCGCTCTCGTTCACCGCGCGCGGGCTCACCGAGATCTGCACCGTGCGCATGAACGAGCGCACCGTCCGGCCGCGCGATCGCGTGGCCGATGTGCTGGCCACGGTCGAAGCGCTTCGCGCGCGGGGCGATGTGGACGCGACACGGCTCGTGCTCTGGGGCTTTTCGCATGGCGGCTCGACCGTGCTCGCGACCGTCGCCCGCGAGCCGCGGGCCCGCGGCCTCTTTCGCCAGGCGATCGCTTTCTACCCGGGCTGCAGCGCGTATGCGGCCGCGGCCACGCGCGGCGAACGGCTCGCGCTTGCCGCGCCGCTTGCGATCCTGATCGGCGAGGCGGATGACTGGACGCCCGCGGCCCCCTGCCGGGCGTGGGTCGCGTCGCTCGCGGCCCGGGGCGAGACAGCCGAGATCACGGTCTATCCCGGCGCCTATCACGACTTCGACAACCCGGGCGGTCGGGTGCGCCTGCGCACGGACGTGCCGAACGGCGTGACGCCGGGACGCGGCGTGACCGTGGGCCCGAACCCCGCGGCCCGCGAGGCGGCAAAGCAACGCGTTGCCGCACTGCTC
>CAZSTF010000269.1:0-1675 GCA_964609555.1 uncultured Alcaligenaceae bacterium
GTGCTGCTCGTCTACTTCCACACCCTCGGCCAGGCGCGCTCGCCCGCGGTCACCGAGGCGCGGCTCCAGGCCCTGCAGGCGCGCATCCGGCCGCACTTCCTGTTCAACGCCCTGAACGGCGTGCTCGGCGTCATTCGCACCGATCCGCGCCGCGCGGAGGCCGCGCTCGAGGACCTGGCCGAGCTCTTCCGCGTGCTCATGCGCGAGAACCGCGATCTTTCGCCGCTCGCCGACGAGATCACCCTCACGCGGCAGTATCTCGACCTCGAGAAGCTGCGCCTCGGCGCACGCCTCACCGTGGACTGGAAGCTCGAGCGCATGCCGCGCGATGCCCTGATCCCGCCGCTCGTGCTGCAGCCTTTGGCCGAGAACGCGGTCTACCACGGCATCGAGCCCTCGGCCGAGCCCGGTGTCATCGAGATCGAAGTCACCGGCCGCCGCGACCGGGTGGACATCTTCGTGCGCAACCCGTTCGTCGAGCGGCCCGGCACGCACCACGGCGGCAACAAGATGGCCATGCAGAACATCCGCGAGCGGCTCGCGCTGCACTTCGACGTCGAGGCGCAGATCGTCGCGGGCCCCCGCGGCGGGCGCTACGTCGTCCAGCTCTCGCTCCCCTTCCGTCGCAGCCGCGATGCCCGCGCTGCGCTTTGACCGTGCTTCACGCCCATGCCTGATCGCGCCCCACTCAACATCCTGATTGCCGATGACGAAGGCTTTGCCCGTAGACGCCTCACCGACCTCCTCGAGGAACTCGCCCCCGGTCTGCCCAACCGGGTCGTGGCCGAATGTGACAACGGCCGCACCGTCGTCGAGACCGCTGCCCGGCTGCCCGTGGACGTGGTCCTGCTCGACATCCACATGCCGGACATGGACGGGCTCGAAGCCGCGCGGCACCTGCTTCGGCTGCCGCGCGCGCCCAAGGTCATCTTCGTCACTGCCTACGACGAGCACGCGCTCGCCGCCTTCGAGGTGCAGGCCGTCGACTATCTGCTGAAGCCCGTGCGCCGCGAGCGCCTGCTCGCCGCGCTCGAACGGGTCGAGCCGCTCGCGCCGGAGCAGTTGGCCGCGCTGCCCGCCGGGGCGCGCCGCTACTTCAGCGTGAGCGAACGCGGACGGCTCATCCTCGTGCCCTCGGCCGAGGTGCTCTACCTGCGGGCCGAGATGAAATACATCACGCTCGTCACCGCCGAGCGCGAATACCTGATCGAGGACTCGCTCACCAAGATCGAGGAGGAATTCGGCGGCCGCTTCCTGCGCATCCACCGCAACTGCCTCGTGCTCGCAGACGCCATCGAAACCTTCGAGCGCGACACCCGCAGCGTGGGCGGAGTCGATGAGGAGGACAGCCGCATCGACGACACGCAATGGGTGGTCACGCTGCGCGGCCTCGACGTGCGGCTGCCGGTGAGCCGTCGCCAGCATGGCGAGGTGCGGCGGCTCGCGCAGCGGGCGCGGGGAGCGCGGCCATGACCCACGATCTCAAGAAAACCCTCTGGGCCGCCGCCGACAAGCTGCGCTCCAGCATGGACGCCGCCGAATACAAGCACATCGTGCTCGGCCTCATCTTCCTCAAATACATCTCGGATGCCTTCGACGAGCGGCGCGCGAAACTCACGACCGCCTTTGCCGACCCGTCGCACGACCTCCACCTGCCCGACGCCGCCGACCATGC
>CAZSTF010000270.1:0-1648 GCA_964609555.1 uncultured Alcaligenaceae bacterium
CGGCGCGGATGCAGGCCATCGGCGGCCGCAACAAGGCGGCACCCTCGGGGCGGTCGCTGTACTTGGTCCAGTTTCCGGGGCCCATCCGGCCCGAGTGGCATGAGTCGCTGCGAGCGACAGGCGTGCAGATTGTCAACGCCATTCCCAGCAACGCCTACCTCGTCTACGGTGACGGCGTCGCGCTCGCATCCCTCGCCCAGCTCGCGGATACGGGCACTGCGCAATGGGTCGGCCCCTACCTCGCCGATTACAAGATCCAGCCGAACGCGCAACCGGTGCCCGAGAAGGCGCTGACACCGCGTCTGCAGGCGCTGCTCAACGAAAGCGCGGACCGCTATTCGATTCAGCTCGTGGCCGATGCCGAGACCAATGCGCAGACGCTCTCGCTTCTGTCCGGGCTGACGGCTGCTGCACTGACCTCACGTCAGGATTTCGGCGCCTTCGTGAATCTGGTGGCGACCGTGCCGGCCGATCAGCTCGCGCGTGTCGCGGCGCAGCCCGACGTGATCTCGATCCATCGCTACATCCCTCCGCGCCGCAAGGACGAGCGGCAGAACATGATCCTCGCGGGGAATCTCACCGGGAATCTGCCCAATGCTGGAAACTACTTCAATCTGCTCTCTGCTTGGGGCTTCACCCAGGCGCAGTTCGACAGCTCGGGCTTCGTCGTCGATGTGGCGGATGATGGTGCCGACCGGAACCCGACCGGAGCCGATCCCGGAACGATCGCGAGCAACAGCAACGCCGGGCCCGTGTCCGCACGGCACTTCTCGCTCTATCGCAGCGGCGACCGGACCCTCGCCTCGCGCTTCGTCTACAAGGGCCGCTGGGGCACCGCGTCCACCGCCGATGGCGGCTTGGGCGTCAGCGGTCACGGGCAATTGAACATGTCGATCATCGGCGGGTTCGTGCCGGATAGCTTCGATACCGGGAACACACTGGTTCACCGCGATGCGCAGGGCTTCCGGTACGGCCTCGGAGTCGCGCCGTTCGTCCGGATGGGCAACTCGGTCATCTTCGATCCGAACTACACCGATCCGAACTTCGCGAACATGATCTCGGCCGCCTATGCGTCCGGGGCCCGCATCAGCAGCAACAGCTGGGGGGCGCCCGTGGGCGGGGCTTACAACGCCGACTCGCAAACCTACGATGCGCTCGTGCGCGATGCGCAGACGGGAACCGCAGGCAACCAGCCCATGGTCATTGTCTTCGCGGCAGGTAACTCCGGGTCGGGTTCGCAGACCATCGGCTCCCCAGGGACAGGCAAGAATGTGCTCACCGTCGGCGCGGCGGAAAACGTCCGTTCGCACAATGACTCGAACGGAGGCAATGCCGGCAACACCACGGGTGCCGATGGCTGCAACACGGATGACACCGGCGCGAACTCGGCCAACGACATCATCGGGTTCTCGAGCCGCGGCCCCACGACGGACGGGCGGTTCAAGCCGGACATTGTCGGTCCGGGAACGCACATCACCGGCATGGCCTACGTTGCCGCGAGTGCCGTGGATCCGCTCACCCCGCCGAACAATACCGGCACGGGGGATCCCGCTTTCCGCGGCGACGGCGTCTGCGCGATGCCCAGTTCAAACACGACGTACGCCAACCGGTTCTTCCCGGTCACCCAGCGTTGGTACACCACGTCCTC
>CAZSTF010000271.1:0-1648 GCA_964609555.1 uncultured Alcaligenaceae bacterium
CGGCGCGGATGCAGGCCATCGGCGGCCGCAACAAGGCGGCACCCTCGGGGCGGTCACTGTACCTCGTCCAGTTTCCGGGGCCCATCCGGCCCGAGTGGCATGAGTCGCTGCGCGCGACGGGCGTGCAAATCGTCAACGCCATTCCCAGCAACGCCTACCTCGTCTACGGTGACGGCGTTGCGCTCGCATCTCTTGCCCAGCTCGCGGATACGGGCACCGCGCAGTGGGTTGGCCCCTACCTCGCTGATTACAAGATCCAGCCGAACGCGCAACCGGTGCCGGAGAAGTCGCTGACACCGCGCCTGCAGGCGCTGCTCAACGAAAGCGCGGACCGCTATTCGATTCAGCTCGTGGCCGATGCCGAGGCCAATGCGCAGACGCTCTCGCTTCTGTCCGGGCTGACGGCTACTGCACTGACTTCACGTCAGGATTTCGGCGCCTTCGTCAATTTGGTGGCGACCGTGCCGGCCGATCAGCTTGCGCGTGTTGCGGCGCAGCCCGACGTGATCTCGATCCATCGCTACATCCCGCCGCGGCGCAAGGACGAGCGGCAGAACATGATCCTCGCCGGCAATCTCACGGGGAATCTGCCTACGGCCGGCAATTACTTCAACCTGTTGACCGCCTGGGGATTCACCCAGGCGCAGTTCGACAGCTCGGGCTTCGTCGTCGATGTGGCGGATGATGGTGCCGACCGGAACCCGACCGGAGCCGATCCCGGAACGATCGCGAGCAACAGCAACGCCGGGCCCGTGTCCGCACGGCACTTCTCGCTCTATCGCAGCGGCGACCGGACCCTCGCCTCGCGCTTCGTCTACAAGGGCCGCTGGGGCACCGCGTCCACCGCCGATGGCGGCTTGGGCGTCAGCGGTCACGGGCAATTGAACATGTCGATCATCGGCGGGTTCGTGCCGGATAGCTTCGATACCGGGAACACACTGGTTCACCGCGATGCGCAGGGCTTCCGGTACGGCCTCGGAGTCGCGCCGTTCGTCCGGATGGGCAACTCGGTCATCTTCGATCCGAACTACACCGATCCGAACTTCGCGAACATGATCTCGGCCGCCTATGCGTCCGGGGCCCGCATCAGCAGCAACAGCTGGGGGGCGCCCGTGGGCGGGGCTTACAACGCCGACTCGCAAACCTACGATGCGCTCGTGCGCGATGCGCAGACGGGAACCGCAGGCAACCAGCCCATGGTCATCGTCTTCGCAGCGGGCAACTCCGGGTCGGGTTCGCAGACCATCGGCTCCCCAGGGACGGGCAAGAATGTGCTCACCGTCGGCGCGGCGGAAAACGTCCGCTCGCACAATGACTCGAACGGAGGCAATGCCGGCAACACCACGGGCGCCGATGGCTGCAACACGGCTGACACCGGTGCCGATTCAGCCAATGACATCATCGGGTTCTCGAGCCGCGGGCCGACGAGCGATGGGCGTTTCAAGCCGGACATCGTCGGTCCGGGAACGCACGTCACCGGGATGGCCTACATCGCCGCAGGCGCGGAGAACCCGCTCACCCCAGTCAACAACACCGGCACGGGGGATCCTTCCTTCCGCGGCGACGGGGTGTGCGCACTGCCCGGCTCGAACGCGACGTACGCCAACCGGTTCTTCCCGGTCACCCAGCGTTGGTACACCACGTCCTC
>CAZSTF010000272.1:0-1421 GCA_964609555.1 uncultured Alcaligenaceae bacterium
ATCAGCGGGTGGCGATGTCGGCGGCCGATTCGTTCTACGCGGTCGGTGTCAAGGCACCGCTCGGCACGGTTTTCCATGTCTATCGTCGCGGCAAGGAACTGCGCGACCCGGCGATTGCCCCGCGTCCGTGGTGGCGCTGGCATCACAACGAGCCGGATCCGCAGATCATCGGCTACGAGGCGACCTATTTGGGGGATGCCCGACTCGTGAGCGCGGGCGATGTCGCGCGGCTTGAGATCACGCGGACGCGGCAGGAAATCCTGGTTGGCGACTACCTGCTGCCGGCACCGCCCGAGGAGGCCATCCGCTACGTGCCGCGCGCCCCGGAGGCCAGGATCGAAGGTCAGATCATGACGCTGCCCTCGGGCGTGGCCGAGGCCGGCAAGACGAGCGTGGTCACGATCAACCGGGGCAGCAAGTCCGGGCTCGAAGTCGGGCACGTGCTCGCCATCTTCAAACCCAGCGAGAACTTCGCCAACCCGCGCTTCAAGGAATCCGCCCTCAACTGGGTGCCGGGCTGGCCGCGCGAGCCGGATGCCCAGCCCCGCACGCTCGCGGTCCCCGAGGAGCGCGTCGGTCTCGTCTTCGTCTACAAGACCTTCGACAACGTCTCCTACGGCCTGGTCATGAACACCGGCACTGCACCGGTGCAGGCGGGGTACTTGCTCCGCAACCCATGAGCAGAAGCCTTGGGCGCGTCGGATGGGGCACCTGCGGGTGCCCTTTTTGTCCCCGATGACGCGCGCGCCTTGAGCACGACCGATGCACGAAGAAGACCTGCTCTGGCTCCACCTCGCCCTCACGCCGGGCGTGGGGGCACGCACCGCGCACCGCCTCCTGAGTGAATTTGGGGGCGTCGCCGAAGTCTTCGCCGCGAGCGAGCGCACACTCGGACAGATCGTCGATGCCCGGGTGGCGCGCGCCCTCAAGGCGGATCCTCCACCCGAGCTCGTGGCCACGCTCGAGGCGACGCGGACGTGGCTCGCCGAGGAAACGCATCACCTGCTGACGTGGGCGGATGCACGCTATCCGAAGCCCTTGCTCGAGCTCCCGGACGCGCCGCTCGTGCTGTTCGCGAACGGGCGGGTGGAACTGCTCGCGCACGCGCCGGCCGCCGCACCGGCCGTGGCGATCGTCGGCAGTCGCAATGCCTCCGCCGGCGGCTGCGATGATGCCCGCGCCTTTGCTCGTGCGCTTGCGGAAGCGGGCATCTGCATTGTCTCGGGGCTTGCGCTCGGCATCGACGGCGCGGCGCATCAGGGTGCGCTTGATGCCGGGGAGGCGGGTGCGGGCACGATCGCCGTCGTCGGCACCGGGCTCGACCGCGTCTATCCGCCGCGGCACCGCGCGCTCGCCCACGCGATTGCCGAACGCGGCCTGCTGCTGTCGGAGTTCCCGCTCGGCACTACCACCCTTATGCA
>CAZSTF010000272.1:1453-1607 GCA_964609555.1 uncultured Alcaligenaceae bacterium
GGCGTCGTGCGCGCCGTGCTCGTGGTCGAGGCCACGCTGAAGTCGGGCTCGCTGATCACCGCGCGGCTCGCGGCGGAGCAGGGCCGCGATGTCTTCGCGATGCCGGGCTCGATCCACTCGATCCATCACAAGGGGTGCCACGCGCTCATCAAGC
>CAZSTF010000273.1:0-1604 GCA_964609555.1 uncultured Alcaligenaceae bacterium
CACGCCGACCTCGCTCTCCGAGGAAGCCCAGGCGCTCGCCCGCGAAATCGAACGCCTGCCACGGCAAACCGAGAACGGCTACCGCCTCGCGGGGCTGCTCGCGCCCGAGGGCGCGGACCCCGTGGCCTACGGCCGCTGCGTGACCGAAGCCGACGTCGAAGTCGCGGCCGCCTGGCGGCGCGAGATTCCGCGCGGTCTCGAGCCGCGCTCTGAGGCGTGGACGGCGCACTACGAACGGCGGGAAGCCGACGCCAAGGCGCGCCGTGCGGTCTGCGCCAATGGACAGCCCGATCTCACACTGCCCGCCGGGACCGGCGCCCCCCAACGCGTGATCGACCCGGGCTTCGACTGGGCAGCGCTCGTCGCCCTGCCCCCGACGCTCGCCCCCACGGTGGCGAAGCGCGCAGCCCAGGTGCTCGCCGATGCGCCGGCGCGACTCGCCCTGCCCTTTGACGTCATTTCACTTCAGTATCAGCCACTGCTCACGGCGCACACCGAGGCCTTGACGGCGTTCGCCCGCGCGTGGGAGCGAGCGAGCGCCCAAGACCGACTCGCGCTCGTCGCTTCGCTCGGCGAACGCAATCGCCATTGGGTCGCCTTCGCCAAGGGTGGCGTCATCGACGCCGGCGTGGCCACGGTCGCGCTTGCCCGGCAACTGCTCGTGCTCGAAGCCGCGTTGCGGCGCCCCGGCGTGGACGTCGATCCGGCCCTTCTCGACGCCGTCGATGCCGGGCTCGAACCGCTCGGTGCCCTGCCCGAGTCGCTGGCCGAGGCGCTGCTCGTCGAACATCGGGCACGCGCCGATCTGATGGCCTACGCGCGCGAGGCCATGGTGCAAACGCCGATCATCGGCAGCCTCTCGGGCCCGCCGCGGGCGTGGGAGGGCTGGCTCTCGCCCGTGCTCAAGGCCACCATCGACCCGAACGACACCGAGAACGTGTCCGCGCGCTTCACCCGGGCCATGCAGGAGGCCGCGCGAACTCCGGCGAGCAGCGTGGCGTTTCGGCGCGAAGATCTCGTGCGGGACCTACCCTGTGGCCAGATCACACCCGAGCTTCTGTTCATCCCGTGCCTCGCGGTAAGCCGCAATCCCTTCGAGCGCCTGCTGCTCGTGATCGGCGCACCTGCTCATCAGGACTTCGGCCTGCGTATCCACGACCTCCGCAACGCCGCCGCGGGCCTGCGCGCCGCACTCCGGCTGCGTGCGGGCGCGCCGGAGAGCGAGGTTCCTCGCGATCTCTACAGTGCTCGCCCATTCGAGCGCATCGCTGAGGGCAAGCATCTGCGCGTCCCCCTCCACGCCCAACGCAGCGTCTTCGGCCAAGGCCACCCCCTCGAATTCCCAATCGCGCCATGATGGCACCCGACCCCGATCCCACCCTGCATCCTGCGCGCGCCTTCGTGCCCTATCCGTGGGCCGACGCGCCTTGTGCTCGGGACGGCCCGCTTTCAGGGCTCACCTTCGCGGTGAAGGACCTCTTCGACATCGCCGGCTACCCGACCGGCGGCGGCAACCCGCTTCTGCTTGCGCGCTCGGGCATCAAGACCGCGACCGCCCCCACGGTCGAGCGCCTGCTCGCAGCCGGCGCGCGGTTCGTCGGCAA
>CAZSTF010000274.1:0-1598 GCA_964609555.1 uncultured Alcaligenaceae bacterium
AGCGAGGCCACTGCGTAGATTCCGGCGAGGGCGAGTCCGAGTGCCGCCGGGTCCGAGGTCACGTGGGCGAAGCGTTCGCGCAGGAGTTCGGCGTTGCCGTTGGTCGTGAAATTGAACAGGATGCTGCCGAGCGTCGTCGTGCAGGTGAGCACCGCAAAGATGCGGATCGCCGCTGCCCGGTCGATCGACAGGCGCCGCCCGCCGCGTTTGCCGGGGGCGGTCGGCTCCGGTGCCGTGATGGCCCGGAACCAGAGCCCGAGGGCGATCGAGACGAGCCCGGGCACGGCGAACGCCGCGCGCCAGCCCGCGTACTTCACCAGAAAGCCGGTGAGCAAGGCAGCGAAGGCGATGCCCAGGTTGCCCGCAAGCCCGTTGATGCCGATGGTCGCCCCCACCTTGCGCGCATGCTGGATCAGCATCGGGATGCCCACCGGATGGTAGATGGCCGAGAAGGCGCCCATGATTGTGAGCGCGATGCCCATCTGCCACGCGTTCTGCGTCAGCGCGACCGCGATGAGTGATGCGCCCATGCCGAAGTAAAAGACCAGCATCATCGCGCGACGGCCCCACAGGTCGCCAAAGCGCCCGGCAGGGAGCGAAGCAAGACCGAACATCAGGAAGGCACCCGCGGTATAGGGCATGAGCTCCTCCCAGCGGGCAAAACCGAAGTCGGCAGCGATGGCGGCCACCGCCGTGGCGAAGATCAGGAGGGCCAGGTGATCGACGGCGTGCGCGAGATAGAGCAGGAGGCGGGTTTGCATCTGCGAAGTATCTCCAAGTCTCGGTGGCCCCGGGGTGGCTATGGTTCATCCCATGCGCCACCTCTCGACCGCCCTCGGCCCGTTCAGCCGCCTGCGCCGTCGCCTGCTGTCCGCGGCCACGCTTGCGGCCACGTGGTGCCAGAACCGGGGGGCATGGTCCAGCCCGGCGGCCGCAGCCCCGACGGTCTGGCCCAGAGTGTTCGAGCTCGCCCCGGATCGTGTGCGCATTCACTTGCTTGCGCAGCAGCCCGGACGCCACCCGGTCCGTCTCGACACGCGGGCGCCGTCCGCTCAGGCGCTTGCGACGGGGCAGTGGGGACGCGCGCTGACACCGCTCGCGCTGGACGCCGAACGCTCGGGCGTGGTCGAGGTTAACGGCCTCCGCCGCGGCCAGACGCGGGTCTACGCGGTCTACAGCGAGGAGCAGCTCGCGTCAGGGCCGCATCGCCCGCGAACGTTGCCGGAACCGGGGGGCGCCCTTCACGCTCATGTTTTCCGGCGATCTGGACGAGCGGCATCGGCCGTTCGACCGCATCTTCGCCGTGCCCGCCGTGGCGGCGGCCGACTTCGGTCTTCTGCTCGGTGACACGATGTGCGCCGACATCCCGAAGCGCGAGTTCGAGCCCACGGCAGAGCACTACCGGCGCAAGGCAATCGCCGTGCGCAGTGACCCGTCGCTCGCCGCATGGCTTGCGACGCATCCGACGTGGGCCATCTGGGATGACCACGAGATCGAGAATGCCGCGAACGGGACGCACCCGGGACTCGCCGCGGCAGCGACGGTGTTCGACGAGCTGTGGGCACCGCGGGGCGCGCACGCCCGTGACTGCCGTAGGT
>CAZSTF010000275.1:0-1580 GCA_964609555.1 uncultured Alcaligenaceae bacterium
GTGAGCTTGAACCAGGGCGTGAGCGCGGTCTCGCCCGGTCTCGTCGCCGGACGATGGCGGGTCGCGCCGTCGAGCCGGCGCCACGCGAGGCCACCGCCAATCACGAGCGCGCCGCCGACGAGCGCGCTGCCCACGAGGAAGAGGCGACGGGTGAGCGAGCGCGCCATGTCAGGAGCCCTTCCGCAACAACGCCGCCGCATGACGCAGCGCCACGCGCATGGCTGGATAAGTACCGCAGCGGCACAGGTTCGTGAGCGCGGCCTCGATCTCGGCCTCGGTCGGCGCGCGGTTCTGCGCAAGGAGCGCCGTCGCCGCCGTCACGAAACCCGGCTGGCAGTAGCCACATTGCGGCACCTGGGCCTCGATCCACGCCTGCTGCACGGCCTGTGCCACGGCGGCCTGCGGTCCCTCCTCGGCAAGCCCCTCGATCGTGCTCACGCGCTTGCCGGCGACGACCGAGACCGGCGTGACGCAGCTTCGTACGGACTGCCCGTCGACGAGCACGGTGCAGGCACCACAGGCGGCGATGCCGCAGCCATACTTGGTGCCGACGAGCCCGAGGTCCTCACGCAGCACCCAGAGCAGCGGCTTCTCGGGCGGAGCATCCACGTCGGCCGGTCGGCCGTTGACGGTGAGGCGCGTCATGTTGATTCCTTAGGTGATGCCTTCGGCGGGGTCGGCACCCTCCGTGCCACGAGCCAGATCAAAAGCAGCACCGGCACGCCGAGGATGGCCGTGCCGATGAAGAAGCTCGGATAGCCCACGGCGTTCACGGCCACGCCCGAAAAACCCGCAAGCCACTTGGGCAGAAGCAGCATCATCGAGGACATGAGCGCGTACTGCGTGGCCGAGTAGGCGATGTTGACGAGGCTCGACATGTAGGCGATGAACGCGGTGGCGGCGATGCCCGCGGCGAGATTGTCGAGCGAAATCGCGGCCGTGAGGGCGGTGAGATCCCGCCCGATCAGGGCCAGCCCGGCAAAGAGCAGGTTGGTCGCGGCCGAGAGGATGGCCCCGAGCGCGAGCGTGCGCAGGAGACCGATCCTGAGCGAGAGCACGCCACCCACGAAGGCGCCGACGAGTGTCATCACGACACCGTAGACCTTGGCGATCGCGGCCACCTCGTCCTTCGAGTAGCCCATGTCCACGTAGAACGGATTGGCCATGACACCCATCACGATGTCGCTCACGCGGTAGGTCGCGATGAGCGCGAGGATCAGGAAGGCTTGTACGCGATAGCGGCGGAAGAAATCGGCAAAGGGCTCGACGACCGTCGAGCGCAGGAAGTCGAGCGGACCGCGCGGAGCGGCGAGCGGTGCCTGATGCGGCTCGCGCGAGAAGAGCACGGTCGCCACGCCGACCCCCATCGACGCCGCCATCGCGAGGTAGGCCACGCGCCAGGCCGAGGGGTCGTAGTTCTGCGGGTTGGCCACCTCGGCCCGTGCCGCGATCCAGAGCACCCCGGCGCCGGCCCAGATCATCGCGAGCCGATAGCCGGTCTGGTAGGTGGCCGACAGCGCGGCCTGACGGGACTCATCGGCCGACTCGATGCGAAAGGCGTCGAGCGCGATGTCCTGTGT
>CAZSTF010000276.1:0-1554 GCA_964609555.1 uncultured Alcaligenaceae bacterium
CCCGGGCGGGGTCGTCGAGTTCGGCGAGGATGCGCGCCGCACCGGGAAAGCCGCCTGCACGCGCCCCGCCGGTGCGGCGCACCTTTTGGATGGCCCAGGTCAGCGCGGCTTCGGCGGGCGAGGTCGTCGGATCGAGATCATGGCCATAGAGACACAGGCCCGCTTCGAGCCGAAGCGAGTCGCGCGCCCCGAGTCCGATCGGGGCCACGCCGGGCTGAGCGAGGACTGCACGCGCGAGACGTTCGGCGTCCTCGGCCGGTACGGAAATCTCGAAGCCGTCTTCGCCGGTGTAGCCCGAACGGGTGACCAGGCACGCGCAGCCGGCAAGCCGCACCCGCGCGCCATGCATGAAGGTGGCCGGAAGCGGGCCCTCGGCGAGCGGCGCGAGCGCGACCTCGGCCGCTGGCCCCTGAAGCGCGAGCAGCGCGAGATCGTCGCGCACCCGGATGTCGCAGCGCTGGCCGAGCGCACGGTTGAGGTGCGCGATATCGGCGGCCTTGCACGCGGCGTTGACCACGAGGTGCAGGTGGCCGCCTGCATTGAAGATCATCAGATCGTCTTCGATGCCGCCCGCCTCGTTCGTGAAGAAGGCATAGCGCTGCCGCCCGACGGGGAGCCCAAGTACGTCGACCGGCACGAGGGTCTCGAGCGCGGCGGCCGCGTCGGGGCCGTGCAACTCGACCTGGCCCATGTGCGAGACGTCGAAGAGACCCGCCTGGGTTCGGGTGTGCAGGTGCTCCTTGAGCACGCCCGAGGGGTACTGCACCGGCATCTCGTAGCCGGCGAACGGCACCATGCGCGCGCCCAGTTCGATGTGCAGCGCATGGAGCGGCGTGTGCGCGAGCGGGCCAGCAGCGGGTGGAATGGAAGCGGGATCGGACATGTCTGGGACGCCTGGTGTTGTGGAGTCGAGCGTCCCGGAATCTGTCCCTTGTGCCTGAGAGATTCACCGCGGCACCCGCCCTCTGACGGTGCGCACGGCTTGCCCCTTCGGCGGAGGCTCTCGCACGGGCCTGTGGGCCCGCACTGCCTCGCTCTCCAGATGGTTGGTCGGGCCAGTACGGATGACCTGAGCGATCCTTCCGGGGATTACGCCTACGGTAGCGCGACTGATCGACCCGAAGCGGATCGATCGGTCGGCGCGTTCTCCTGACCCGTGCCGGATTTTAAGGGCGATCCCCGCGGAGCGTCAGCCCTCGGCGCGCCAATTCGACAGGAAATTCGTCATCGCGGCCTCGGCCGTGCGATGCCACTCGAAGATGTCGCGGCGGTAAGCGCGCCAGGACGCGTACACCTTGCCGAAGCTCTCGTTCTTCTTGGCCTCGGCCTCGAACAGCGCATTGGCCTCGCGGAAGGCCGAGATCATGAAGCTGTTGGGAAAGAGCGCAAGCCGCGTGCCCGAGCCAACGAGCCGCTTGAACGCCGTCGGGTTGCGCTGGTCGTAGAGTGCCATCATCGACTGATTGGCCGCCGCGGCGGCGGCCGACACGACCGCCTGGTAGCTCTTGGGCAGTGCATCCCAGGCGCGGCGGTTGACGTACAGCGAGAGCGCGG
>CAZSTF010000277.1:0-1549 GCA_964609555.1 uncultured Alcaligenaceae bacterium
CCGGCGCCGCGCTCTGGAGCGGCGTCTTCCACGCCATCTCCGCCTTCAACAACGCAGGTTTTTCGCTCCATGCCGACAATCTCGTCGGCTTCGCGGGCGACGCTTGGGTGCTCGTGCCTGTGATGCTCGCGATCGTCGCGGCCGGGATCGGCTTTCCCGTCTACTACGACCTGCGCCAGTCGGGCGCCGTGCCGCGGCGCTGGGGGCTGCACACGAAACTCACGCTCGTGGGCACGCTGCTTCTTCTCGTGCTCGGCTTCGTGGGTGTGCTGGCGGCCGAATGGTCGAACCCGAACACGCTCGGCCCGATGGGTCTCGCCGACAAGCTGCTCAACGCCGCCTTCGCCTCGGTCTCGGCGCGCACCGCAGGCTTCAACACGGTCGATATCGGCGCGCTCACGCATGAGAGTCTCGGCCTGCACTTCCTGCTCATGTTCGTGGGCGGCGGCACCGGCGGCACCGCGGGCGGCGTGAAAGTCGGCACGGTCATGATCCTGCTCGTGATCGTGGTCGCCGAGGTGCTCGGCCGACCGGATGCCGAGGCGTTCGGACGCCGCGTGAGTGCGGCCACGCAACGGCAGGCGATCACCGTGCTCGTGCTCGCGAGCGCCTGCGTGTCAATCGGCACGCTCGCGATCCTCGCCGTCAGCGATCACGCCGTCGACCGCGTGATCTTCGAGGTCATCTCCGCCTTCGGCACGGTGGGCCTCTCCACCGGCATCACGTCCGAATTGCCCCCGTTCGCCCAGGGCGTGCTGATCGCCCTGATGGTCATCGGCCGCGTGGGCACGGTGACGCTCGCCGTCGCGCTCTCGCTGGGTGAGCGGCGACAGACTTATCGCTATCCCGAGGAGACGCCCCTTGTTGGCTAGATTGTTCACCGAGCAGTTTTCCTTCGCCCGCGGCGACAGCGTGCTGGTCATCGGGCTCGGGCGCTTCGGCGGCGCCGTGGCCGATTCCATGATGCGACTGGATCACGACGTCATGGGCATCGACAGCCGGGCCGAGCCGGTCGCGCAGTGGGCCGATCAACTCACCCACGCGGTGCAGATGGATGCCACCAACGTCCAGGCGCTCCGCCAGTTGGGCGCGGCTGATTTCTCCCACGCGGTGGTCGGCATCGGCAGCGACATGGCGGCGAGCCTCATGACCGTGATGGCGCTGGTCGAAATCGGGGTCAAGGACATCTGGGCCAAGGCCATCTCGCCGACGCACGGGCAGCTCGCGCAGCGGATCGGCGCGCATCACGTCGTCTATCCCGAGGCGGACATGGGCGAGCGCGTCGCTCACCAGATCAGCGGCCGCATGATCGACTTCATCGAGTTCGACGACGGCTTTGCGATCGCGAAGATTCACGCCCCGTCGGATGTGCTCGCGCAAACCCTCGCCGAAAGCCGCGTGCGCGAGCGGTTCGGCGTCACCGTGGTCGGGGTCAAGCGACCGCAGACCGACTTCGTCCACGCCACGGCGGACACCCGGCTCGAGGCGGGCGACGTGCTCATCGTCTCCGGGCCGACCCGGAGCATCGAAGCCTTTGCCGGGCGGCGCG
>CAZSTF010000278.1:0-1547 GCA_964609555.1 uncultured Alcaligenaceae bacterium
GATCGCCCGCGCAATCGGCGCCGATCGTGTGGTCTACCAGTCGATTGAAGGCATGAAGCGCGCGATTCGCGCCGGCAACCCGGCGATCGGCGATTTCGATGCCTCGTGCTTCGATGGCTGCTACGTGACCGGCGACATCACGGTCGACTTTCTGCATGGATTGGCCCGGTCGCGCGATGCGTCGCGCGGCGAGGCCGTCTCGGCCGACGAATGAACGAGCACGATCCCGCCCCCGCGGCATACGAACCGGGCAAGCAGAACGCACACCCCGACACGCTCGCGATTCGGGCAGGTGGGCTGCGCACGCCCTTCCTTGAGCACTCCGAGGCGCTCTTTCCGACCGTGAGCTTTGTCCACGAGTCGGCCGAGATGGCCGCACGGCGTTTTGCCGGGGAGGAGCCGGGCTACATCTACTCACGCTTTACCAATCCGACCGTCGACATGTTCGAGCAGCGCCTGGCCGCACTCGAAGGCGGCGAGGCGGCCATCGCGACGGCGACCGGCATGGCCGCCATCAGTGCGCTGGCGATGGCGGTCTGCAAGGCCGGTGATCACATCGTGACGAGCGGGAGCGTCTTCGGCTCCACGCTCAACGTGTTCGGACCGCAGGTCATGGGCAAGTTCGGCGTCGACACCACGGTCGTGCAGGGCAGTTCGCTCGACGCGTGGCGCGCCGCGATCACGCCGCGCACGCGACTCGTCTTTCTCGAGTCCCCATCGAATCCGACGGCCGAGGTATTCGACATTGCGGCCATCGCCGAGATGACGCGGTCGGCGGGCGCGTTGTTCGCGGTCGACAACTGCTTCTGCACCCCGATCCTGCAGCGCCCGCTCGCGCTTGGTGCAGACTGCGTGATTCATTCCGCGTCGAAGCACCTCGATGGCCAAGGCCGCGTCATGGGTGGCGCGATCGTTGGCTCCCGCACGCTCTGCAAGGAAACGGTCTACACCTTCCTGCGAACGACCGGCGCCAGCATGGCACCGTTCAACGCTTGGGTGATCCTCAAGGGGCTCGAGACGCTGCCGATCCGCATGCGTGCCCACAGCGAGAATGCGCTTGCGCTGGCCACGTGGCTCGCAGAGCAGCCTCAAGTCGCGCGAGTCAATTACTCCTTCCTGCCCTCGCATCCCGCGCACGCGCTGGCCACGCGCCAGCAGTCGGGCGGCGGTGCGGTGCTGTCGTTCGAGGTCAAGGGAGACCGCGCGGCCGCGTGGCGCGTCATCGATGCGACGCGCATCATGTCGATCACCGGCAACCTGGGTGATGTCAAGACCACGATCACGCACCCTGCCAGCACGACGCACTCGCGAATGAGCCCCGAGGCGCGGGCTCGGGCAGGAATCCACGATACTCTGATTCGCGTTGCCGTCGGCCTGGAGGCGCAGGAGGATCTGCGCGCGGACCTTGCGCGCGGACTGGAAGTCATCTGAACGCCGGAGTCAGGCCGGCAAGCGTGCCGGAGATAAGTCGGCAAGGACCGAGGGGATCAAAAGATGTTGTACGCGTTTCACGAAGTGCAGAAATCGCTGGGCGCGCCCATGCGGTT
>CAZSTF010000279.1:0-1546 GCA_964609555.1 uncultured Alcaligenaceae bacterium
CATCGACGAGGAGCACCGCTTCGGTGTGCGCCAGAAGGAACAGCTCCGGAAGCTGCGCGCCGAAGTCGACGTGCTCACGCTGACGGCCACGCCGATTCCGCGGACGCTTGCGATGAGCCTCGAGGGCATCCGCGACTTCAGCGTGATCGCCACCGCGCCTTCGAAGCGCCTCGCCATCAAGACCTTTGTCGCACGCTCCGCGGACGGCGTGATCCGTGAGGCGATCCTGCGCGAGTTGAAGCGCGGCGGACAGGTCTACTTCCTCCACAACGAGATCGAGACGATCGAGAACATGCGCGAACGGCTCGAAGCGCTTGTGCCGGAAGCACGCATCCGCGTGGGCCACGGGCAGATGGGCGCGCACGAGCTGGAGGCGGTGATGCGTGACTTCTACCAGCAGCGCTTCCAGATCCTGCTTTGCTCGACGATCATCGAAACCGGCATCGATGTCGCGAGCGCCAACACGATCCTCATCAACCGCGCCGACCGCTTCGGGCTCGCCCAGCTGCACCAGCTGCGCGGTCGCGTCGGCCGTAGCCATCATCAGGCCTATGCCTATCTGCTGATCCCCGGCGAGGATGCGATCACCGCGGATGCGAAGAAGCGCCTCGAGGCGATCACGCAGCTGGAGGATCTCGGCTCGGGCTTCTATCTGTCGATGCATGACCTCGAGATCCGCGGCGCGGGCGAGGTGCTGGGCGAGGATCAGTCGGGCGAAATGCAGCAGGTCGGCTTCTCGCTCTACAGCGCGATGCTCGAGCAGGCGGTCAAGGCCTTGAAGGCCGGGCGCGAGCCCGACCTCGACGAGCCGCTTGGCGTGGTGACCGAGGTCAATCTGCACGTGCCAGCGCTCCTGCCCGAGGACTACTGCCCAGGGGTGCACGAGCGGCTCGTGCTCTACAAGCGGCTCGCCAACTGCGAGGAGATGGATCGCCTGACCGATCTCAAGGAGGAATTGATCGACCGCTTCGGCGCGCTGCCGCCGCAAGCCGAGGCACTCCTGATCGCGCATGAGCTGCGCATCCGCGGCAAGGCCTGCGGCGTGAAGAAGATCGATTCCGCGCCCGAGCGCAGCCTGATCACCTTCAAGCCGAAGCCGCCGTTCGAACCGATCCGTCTGATCCAGCTGATCCAGCGCGACGGACGCATCCGGCTCGCCGGCCCCGATCGTGTGCGAATCGAGCGCCCGGCCGCCACGCTGGCCGAGCGGCAGCGGCTTTTGGGCGACTTTCTGCGCGCACTCGCCTGATCGTCGATGCCATGCAAGCGATCTATGCGTTGGCTGCCGATGTCGTCGTCCTGATCCACCTCGCCTTCATCGGCTTCGTGGTCGGCGGTGGATTTCTTCGCAGGCGCAGCGTGTGGGTCCGCCGCCTGCATCCGCCCGCCATGCTCTGGGCGATCGCGCTTTCGCTCTTCGGCTGGACCTGCCCGCTCACACCGCTCGAGAACGCGCTCCTTGCCCGCGCCGGGGCTTCCACCTACGAGGGTGGATTCATCGCGCACCACCTGCTGCCGATGCTCTATCCCGAGGGGCTCGACCGCT
>CAZSTF010000280.1:0-1534 GCA_964609555.1 uncultured Alcaligenaceae bacterium
AAAGGCTTGCCGTCCTCGCCCGGCGGCAACTCGGCCCCCACCAGCGCGCACGGCACGCGGATGCCCGCGCGGGCGTTGGGTGCACCGCAGACGATCGTGAGCGGCGCCGCCTGGCCCACGTTCACGGTGCAGACCGACAGCCGGTCGGCGTTCGGATGCTTCTCCCGCACCACGATCTCGCCCACGACGACGCGCGTAAACGGCGGTGCGCCGCGCTGGACGCTCTCGACCTCGAGACCCGCCATCGTCAACGCGTGAGCGAGTTGGTCGGTGTCGAGGGGCGGGTTGCAGTAACTGCGGAGCCAGGATTCAGGAATCAGCATGATGGAAGGCTCGTTTCTGTGCGATCGAAGGCAGCGCCGGATGTCGGCTGACCACCTCGGGAATGAATCAGGTCGACTTCAGCGCTATTCCGGCTGTACGCCCCAGAGAACGGGGCGTTGGGCCGAAAAGCCGTTGACAAGGACAGGTCATGCGAACTGGCGGAGAAAGCGCAGATCGCCCTCGAAGAACAGGCGCAGGTCGCCGATGCCGTAACGGAGCATCGTCAGGCGCTCGAGCCCCGAGCCGAAGGCGAAGCCGATGTAGCGCTCGGGGTCGAGACCGAAGTTGCGCACGACCGTCGGGTGAACCTGCCCCGAGCCCGAGATCTCGAGCCAGCGCCCCTTGAGCGGGCCGGAGTCGAACATCATGTCGATTTCCGCTGAGGGCTCGGTGAAGGGAAAGTAACTGGGGCGAAAGCGCACCGTGAGCGCATCGGTTTCAAAGAACCGGCGCAGGAAATCGGTGTAGACGCCTTTGAGGTCAGCGAAGGAGATGCCCTCGTCGATCCAGAGCCCTTCGACCTGGTGGAACATCGGCGAGTGCGTCGCATCCGAGTCCACGCGGTAGGTGCGCCCTGGCGCGATCACCTTGATCGGCTTGCCGTCCTCGACCAGCGCTCGGGCGTGTTCGCGCGCGTAGCGTACTTGCATGGGTGAGGTGTGCGTGCGCAGGAGAAGCGGCAGACCGTCCGTGCCCTTCATGTCGACGTAGAACGTGTCTTGCATCGACCGCGCAGGATGGTTCGGCGGGTTGTTGAGCGCAGTGAAGTTGAACCAGTCGGCCTCGATCTCCGGCCCATCGGCGACGTCGAAACCGATCGAGCCGAAGATCTCTTCCACGCGCTGCCAGGTGCGGATCACTGGATGGATGCCGCCCGTGCCGCGGCCGCGTCCGGGCAGCGTCACGTCGATCGCCTCTGCAGCCAGCCGCGCCGCCAGCGCCGCTTCGGCCAATTCCGCCCGTCGCGCACGAAGTGCGTCTTCGACGGCCTCCTTGGCACGGTTGATTTCGGCACCGCGGGACTTCTTCTCCTCGGGCGGGAGGGCGGCCAGCCCTTTCAGAAGTTCGGTGAGCGCACCGCCCTTGCCGAGGTAGCGCGCCTTGGCGTCCTCGAGCGCCGGACCTTCGGACACGGCGGCGAATTCGGCACGGGCACGGTCGACGATCTGTTGGAGTGATTCAGTCATGTTGGCAGCCGGAAGCTCGGAAA
>CAZSTF010000281.1:0-1529 GCA_964609555.1 uncultured Alcaligenaceae bacterium
CGGCCACCACGGCAAGCGCCACGGCCAGCCCCGTGAGCACCCGCGCCGAGGGCGCGGGCCGCGGCTCGTAGAGGGCCTCGCGGTCGACGGGCGCGTGCCGGAGCGGCCGCCCGAAAAGCCCGTGCGGCCGCACGAGCAGCACCGCCGCCATCACGAGGAATTCCGCGACCAGCGTGAGCTTGGTCATATCGAGCGAGAGCGCGCCCACGCTCACCTGCCCGAGCGCGATGCACCACGCCTTGACGAGCGAGACGAGCACCGCCGCCACGAACGCGCCCGGGATCGAGCCCAACCCCCCGATCACCACGACCACGAACACATCCGCGATCAGCGCGAGATCGAGCGCAAGGCTCGCGGGCTCCCGCGGCAGTTGCAGCGCGCCGGCGAGCCCGGCGAGCGCGCTCCCGAGCGCGAACACGCCCGTGAACAGCCAGCGCTCGTTCACCCCGAGCGCGGCAGCCATTTCTCGATCCTCCGTCGCCGCGCGCACGAGCAGCCCGAAGCGCGTGCGCCGCGTGAGCCAGGTGAGAAAGCCAAGCATCGCGACCCCGATTGCGATCAGGCACAGATCCCACACCGGGAACGCCCGCCCGCCCACGTCCACCGCCCCGCCCAGCACGCCCGGCGCGCGCGGG
Source organism: uncultured Alcaligenaceae bacterium (assembly GCA_964609555.1). Classification (GTDB taxonomy): domain Bacteria; phylum Pseudomonadota; class Gammaproteobacteria; order Burkholderiales; family Casimicrobiaceae; genus Casimicrobium. Next base: position 636 of record CAZSTF010000281.1, read on the forward strand.
CCCAGCCGATCCTCCGGCCCCCAGATCGCCAGCGCCACGTCCTTCAAGATCAGCACGAGGGCAAAGGTCGCCGTGAGCTGCAGAAGCTCCGGCGCCGCGTAGATGCGGCGAAGGATCGTCGTTTCGATCGCCACCCCCACGAGCGCCACCACGAGCGCGGCCGCGGCCAGCCCCGCCCAGAAGCCCGCGGCACCGGCCACGCCCTCGGCCACGGTCAGCGCGACGTAGACCCCGAGCATGTAGAAACTGCCGTGCGCGAAGTTCACGATCCGCGTCACGCCGAAGATCAGCGTCAACCCCGCCGCCACGAGAAAGAGCGAGGCGGCCGAGGCGAGCCCGTTCAAGGACTGGATGAGGAAGGCGGTCATGGCGGGCGGAAGCATATCGGGGCGATCGCGGGGCAATCGGTCGGCCCGCCCGGCAGCCGACGGCAAGCTTGCCGGGGGCGGCCCGCGTCTTGCAAAGGAACCGCGCGCCCTAAAATCGCTTACTGTCACACGAACAGTTTCACGGGCCCGACCCTGGTTTCGACGGGAGTACGGAGATGCGTTCGGGGCATGCCGAGGCGGTACACCTCGTTAATCCTGCCACTCGCATTAACTGCGAACGACAGCTTCTACGGCGAAAGCCGTCTCGCAGCCTAATTAACACCTAGGCCCGAGTGCCGCACCGATGGGCGTGAACGTCGGGTGGAGCAATCCACGGCGGTATCCCCTAGCCACGCTGGGTTGCGCGGGCGTCCGTGACGCGCAGCCGAGATCAAGCGGACTGGCCCGAGGTGAGCGTGCCCCTGCGCGCACCAAGGGCGAGACCCAAACCAGCGGGCTAAGCATGTAGTCCTGACCGTTGAAGGCTTTCGGACGCGGGTTCGATTCCCGCCGGGTCCACCAATAC
>CAZSTF010000282.1:0-1524 GCA_964609555.1 uncultured Alcaligenaceae bacterium
CGCGCGAACTCGTGGAAGATGTCGCGGGCGGGCCAGGCGGTCTGCATGCGCAGGAGGATCGGCCGTGCGGCGTGCACCGCGGGCGCTGCGGGTACTGCAGCGAGCCCGAGCCCAGCACTGACGGCGCCTCTGAACAGCCGACGGCGCGCGGGAGCGCACGCGGCATCCGCTGAAGCGCCTCTCGGGGCGGGGTCATCGGAGGTGGGCGGCGCGTGATCCATGGTGCGGTGCAGGGCTCATGACATTGTGTTGGCCGGTGCGGAGGACCGCTATCGGGTTTGCCGCAGGTCAAGGAAACGCTGATTAATTTGCTGCGCAACCCGATTGCTTTGTCGCCTGCTCGCTCATCGCTCGCCTATCCTCTTGATATGTCTCGCGATTCGCTCGCGCGGCTTCGCGCACTCGGGCTTGCTCGCGACAATTAATCAGCGTTTCCTCAATGAAAATCGTGGGAGGCAACCGCCAGGTCCCCGAGCAAGTGCGAGGCGTCCTCCAGGTGCTCCGCGATCAGGTGCGTGATCGGGCCTTGCCGCTCGAGCCGTCCATGCACGATCAGGAGTCGCGCGGCCACGAGCGCACGGCGTTCGTCCGGCTGTTCGGCGAGCGTGCGCCAGACCACCACGTTCGTGTTGCCGGTTTCGTCCTCGAGCGTGACGAAGGTGACGCCGCTCGCCGTTCCGGGGCGTTGTCGGCAGGTGACGAGGCCGGCGACCTTGAGCCTGCGGCCATGGGCGATGCGTTCGAGATCGGCCGCGCGGCGCGTGTGGCCGAGCCGACGGCGCAGGAGCGCGAGCGGATGGGCACGGAGCGTGAGCCCAAGCGCCCGGTAGTCGGCCACCACCTCCTGGCTTTCGCTGAGCGCGGGCAGTGGCACGGGTTCCGCGGGTAGCGTTTCGGGCGCGGTCTCGGCCTCGCGGGCCAGGGCGTCGAGGGGCAGCGCGGGCAGGTGCGCGGCGGCCGCTTCCCAGCGTTGGCGGATGCGGTGTCCGGCGATCGAGCGGAAGGCGTCGGCGGCTGCGAGGGCCTTGACCGCGCCGGCATCGAGCCCGGCACGCCGGACGGCTTCGGCAATCGAAGCGAAGGGGCCGCCCGTCTCGCGTGCCGCCACGAGTGCGCGGCCGGCGCGTTCGGCGAGCCCATGCACGCACTTCAAACCCAGGCGCAGCGTGCGGCCGTGTGCGTGGCATTCCCAGAGGCTTTCGTTGACGTCGACCGCAAGCACGGTGACGCCGTTTCGCTGCGCATCCTGCACGAGCTGCGCAGGCGAGTAAAAGCCCATCGGCTGCGCATCGAGAAGCGCAGCACAGAAGTGCGCCGGATGGTGGCATTTGAGCCAGGCCGAAGCGTAGACGAGGAGCGCGAAGCTCGCCGCGTGCGACTCAGGGAAGCCGTAGGTGCCGAAGCCCTTGATCTGGGCATAGATCGATTGCGCGAACTCGAGCGAGTAGCCGTTGGCGAGCATGCCGCGTGTGAGCTTGTCCTCGAGATGCCCGAGTCCGCCCTTGCGCTTCCAGGCCGCCATGG
>CAZSTF010000283.1:0-1518 GCA_964609555.1 uncultured Alcaligenaceae bacterium
AGATGTTGTACGCGTTTCACGAAGTGCAGAAATCGCTGGGCGCGCCCATGCGGTTTGCCGCACAAATGGGCATGACATGGGCCCAGTCAGACGGCAATCCTTGGAAATCGACGCCACCGAATGACCTGCTGCTCGCCGCGAGCGAGATGACCGTCCGGCTGACGCAGGAGTATCCCAAGCAGCCCTTCGGCATCCACTCGGTCGTGGTCGATGGTCACACGCACGCCATCGAAGAGACCGTCGTGCTCGAGAAGCCCTTCTGCCAGTTGCGCCGTTTCGCCAAGATCGGCGCGCGCGACGAATCTCGCATCCTGCTGGTGGCCCCCTTGTCGGGGCATCACGCCACCTTGCTTCGGGACACGGTCCGCTCGCTCGTCCAGCACCACGAGGTGTTCATCACCGACTGGCGCGATGCGCGTCTCGTGCCCCTGTCCGAGGGCATCTTCCACCTCGACGACTACGTGGCCTACGTCCAGGACTTTCTGCGTCATCTCGGCCCGGGCGTGTTCGCGATGTCGGTCTGTCAACCGACCGTTCCGGTGCTCTGCGCCGTGAGCCTCATGGCCGAAGACGATGATCCGTGTCGACCGGTCGCGATGATCATGATGGGCGGCCCGATCGACACGCGTGTCAACCCTTCGAGCGTCAATGACTACGCGACCAAGCACTCGCTCGGCTGGTTCGAGCGTCATGTCATCGCGCGGGTGCCCGCAAAGTATCCCGGCCATGGGCGGCGCGTCTATCCGGGCTTTCTCCAGCACTACGGCTTCGTGGCCATGAATCCGGGCCATCACGCCAAGTCGCACTGGCAATTTTTTCTGGACCTCTGTCGCGGTGACGGCGCGAGCACCGAGGCGCACCGTCGCTTCTACGACGAGTACAACAGCGTGCTGGATCTCGACGCGGCCTACTACCTCGAGACCGTGCAGCGCGTGTTCCAGGAGCATCGTCTGCCACGCGGCATCATGGACGTCGATGGTCGCCGCGTGCGTCCCGAGACAATCCGCGACGTGGGACTCCTCACGATCGAAGGCGGTGCGGACGACATCTCCTGCCCCGGCCAGACGCAGGCGGCCCATGGTCTGTGCGCAAACATTCCCGAGTCGGAGCGCGGACACCTGCTCGTGCCGGATTGCGGTCACTACGGCATCTTCTCCGGCAGCAAGTGGCGTAACGTCGTCTATCCGCGTATCCGCGAGTTCGTCGCGGCGCAACGCACGCGGGCAGAACGGCCGAAGCCACGCGCCACAAGCGAGCGTGGGCCTGAAGCGGGGCAAGCCGCGAGAACCGTAAAGATGGCCAAGGCATCCCGGCCAGCGCCCAACCGCGCACGGTCGGGCCCGCGCCAGCCGCGTTCGGTGCTGCCAAGCACCGCTTCCTGAGGAAGGCCTGACTCAAGCGCTTGAGTCGTCGTCGGCGGTGCGTCGTCGCCTTCGCGCCTGGGTCGTTGGTCTGTTTTTGGGATCGATTTGACAAGCGGAAATTTGTTGTGTCATAATCTCGGTCTTCGCTGATCAA
>CAZSTF010000284.1:0-1509 GCA_964609555.1 uncultured Alcaligenaceae bacterium
GCGGGCGGCAGTGATCAGCCGATGGCGAAAGACAGCGCCGTGCCGCTGATCAGCCAGGCCGCACGGTGGTGGATCACGCAACGCCCGCACAAGTTTTTCGAGTCCGGACCATTGATCGCCAAGGTCGATACCGGGGGCGAGTCGATCGACGTCGCGGCACGACGCATCATCGACGTTCCGGGGCTCGACTGGCACGTCCTGGTGGCGATCCCGCGTGATGACTTCTTCTCGCCGATCGTCCGTCAGGCCACCGTGCTCTTCGCGATCATTTGCGTTGCGCTCGTGGTCACGCTCCTGCTTGGGCTCTGGGTGCTCCGGCGGGTCACGCGCGACGTGAGTCAACTGGTCGATCTGGCCACGGCGACCGACGCGACGACCCGGACGCTGCCGCCGTCGCGGCTGTCGCTCGCAGAGCTGGTCTTGCTCGAGCGTGCGTTCCGAGACGTGTTCGGGCGCTGGCGCGACGCCTGGACCGAGAGTCAGACGCAGCGCGCTGAACTCGCCCAACTCAACGAATCGCTCGAGACGCGCGTCGTCGAGCGGACCCAGTCGCTGATGGCCACCACCGAGGAGCTCCAGGCCGAGGTCGCCCGGCGCAGCCTGTACGAGGAGGAACTCCTTCGCAGCACCGAGGCCGCGCGTGCCGCCGCCGAGGAGAAGGCGCGCTTTGCCGCCTATCTGAGCCACGAGATCCGCACGCCGCTACAGACGCTCGTGAGCAGCGCCGAAGCCCTGCGTGCTCGAGCGGATGCTGCTGCTGCGCAGGGCTCGCAGGCCGCCGCTGTCGAGCTTGTTGGCGCGCAAGGCGCCCCCGCCGTGCCGTTGGCCGATCTGGAGGAACGACTCGACACCATCGAAGCCGCATGCCGCTCGCTCATTTCGCTCGCCGATGGGGTGCTCATGCAGGCGCGGCTCGAAGGCGCCTCAGGGAGCGGCGACGTCAAGGTCGTCAATGCTCCGGTCGACGTCGCTGCGCTCGTCACGGACGCGCGCCGGGTGGCCGTCGCGGCTGCGCCCACGCAAGCCGTCCCGGTGGTGCTCGACGTCGCTGACGATGCACCCCGGACGATCGCAAGCGACGGCGCGATCCTGCGCCAGATCCTCGTAAACCTGCTGAGCAATGCGATCAAGTTCACGAGTGTGGGCCGCGTCACGCTCCGGGTATCGCGGGTGGCGCGTGGGCCGATGCGTTGCCTCGCCTTCGCGGTCGAGGACACGGGCGAGGGCATCCCCGAGGACGCGAAGGCGCGTCTGTTCGAGCTGTTCGCGAGCAGTGGCAGCGTCCGGGGTAGGCCTGGCCACGGTGTCGGTTTGTTTCTGTCGCGTCAGTTGGCCCGTGTTCTGGGCGGCAGTCTCGAGATCGAGAGTCAGGTGGGTGCAGGAACCACGGCGCGACTCGTCATTCCGCTCGGCGAGGTGGAAGTCGAGCCACCGCCGCAGCCGGCACCGCCGGTCCGACCGCCGGTCGCGCGACGTGTTCTCGTGGTCGATGATCATCCGGTGAATCGG
>CAZSTF010000285.1:0-1500 GCA_964609555.1 uncultured Alcaligenaceae bacterium
ACTCGCCTTCGGTCTGGGCACGCGCAACTCCTTCGTCGTGCTGCCGCTCGCGCTTGCGTTGCCCGCGGGCTGGGAGGCCGCGGTCGTCGTGATCGTCTATCAGTCGCTCGTGGAGCTTTTGGGCATGGTGCTCTGGCTCGCGGTCGTGCCGCGGCTTTCTTTCGCCTCGCGCTGAAACGCCGCGAGCACCGCGCCCACGGCGAGCACGGCGGTCGAAGCGGCAAAGCCACCCGTGAGGCCGCCGCCCCGGTCGGCGATCCAGCCGACGAGGCTGGGCCCCACGATCTGGCCCATGGCGACGACGATCGTGAAGGCTGCGATGCCGCCCGGCCACGCCTCGGGCGGCGCGTTGTGGCGCACGAGCGCCGTGGTCGAGGCGACGACCGAGAGGAACACCGCGCCGAAGCCCGCAAGCGAGAGCACGAGCGCCCAGCGCGCGTCGGTCGCCACCGGCAGCAGCGTGGCGAGCGCGAGCAGGCCGTTCAGCACGAGCATCGGCGTGCCATCGCGGTGGCGGTCGAGGAGCCGCGCCCAGAGAAAGGGCGAGGCGATCACCGCGAGCCCGAGCAGCGCGTAGAGTGCGGCGACCTCGCGCCCGCGCACGCCGTAGAGCGTGAGCAACTGCACGATGAAGGTCATGTAGCCGATGTAGCCGAGACCGAAACAGAAGTAGCCCGCGAGCGCGAAGGCGAAGCGGCGCAGGGGCATCCGGCTGCGAAGGCCTGTGTCGGCGCCTTGCGCGCCGTCGGGTCGATCGGACCTATCGGGCCGGTTGGATCCATCGGGTGCGTGGCGGCGCATGACTTCGGCGAAGAGCAGGCAGACGAGCGCGAGCGCCACCCACGCCCACGGCCAGCTCGAGGCGCGACCCACCGTGGTGATCGGCGGGACGACTAGGGCGGCGACGACGATGCCGATGCCGGTGCCGCCGTAATAGAGCCCGAGGATGAGCCCGGTGCGCCCCGCCTCACGCACCGCGGGGCGGCTGGCGAGCTGCGCGGCGAGCAGTCCGCCCGAGGCGAAGGTGAGCGCGCTCGCAACCCCGGTTGCGAAACGAAGCGCGTAGAGCGCGCCCTCGGCGCGGACGAGCGCGTGCAGGGCCAGCGTGAGCGCGGCGAGGAGGGCGCCACCCACGAACACCGGCTTCGCCGGATGCCGGGCGAGGAGGATCGGCGTGGCGAGTGCGCCCGCGAGATAGCCCGCCGCGTTGGCCGTGTTCATGGCCCCGGCGGTGAAGTAGCTCCAGCCGAGATCGGCACGCATCGGCGGCAGCAGGAGCGCATAGGCGAACCGGGCGAGCCCGAGCGACACCGCCGCGCCAAGCGCGAGCGCGAGGGCGGCGACCAAGAGCGCGCGCGATGCGTTGGGTGCGGGTTCCGGCGGGGTGGACATGGCGTACAGTATCGCTGCTGGCCCAGGTACTGCAGACAGCGTGAGTTGACCGCCTGCCGTTATGCTCGGCACATGAGCCCAGCACCCACCGAAGCACCCACGGATCCC